>MGUL01000104.1:6048-8476 GCA_001800005.1 Elusimicrobia bacterium RBG_16_66_12
CGCCGCGACGCCGGCGGATCCGACGATCAACATCGTGCCGCTTCCGGAGGCCGCGGGCCCGGCGCCCTCCGGCGAGAAGCCTCCGCCGCGGCGGCAGATGCGAGTCGAAGACCGCGCCCCCGCGCTCCCCGATCCGCCCATCCCGCCCGGCTTCGTCAAGACGGGCACGAAGCACTTCAACGTCTACTCGGAGCAGTACGCCGCCTCCGAGAGGTTCCTCGATCTTCTCGAGACGCTGCATGCGAACCTGATGCTGGACCTGGCGCCCTTCTCGCCCTGGGCGCGCGCGGAGAAGGTCTCCGTGTTCCTGTTCAAGAGCCAGGAGACCTACCGCAAGGTGACGGGGCGGCCGGCCTGGTCGGGGGGGGCCAGCTCGGTGCCCAAGCGGAAGGTCTACGTCTACGAGAGCGAGGAGCTCCCGGGCATCCTCGCCCACGAGATGACCCACATCTACTTCGACGGCTTCTTCCTCGAAGGGACCACGGACCCGCTCTGGCTGTCCGAGGGGATGGCGACGCTGGTGCAGGTCGAGCGGGGACTCGCCGCGCCCAACTGGCTGCGCGAGAACCTGACGCGCCTGGAGGGGGGCGAATCCTTCCCCATCGAGAAGTTCGTCGGCGTCTCCTCGACCTCCGGCTGGCCGGACGACCGCGTGCGCCTCTGGTACGCTCAGTCCTACAGCATGGTGCGCTACCTGATCCGCACCCAGTACCGCTCCTCCTTCTATAAGTTCGCCTCCCACCTGCGCGCAGGCCGCCCCGCTTCCGAGGCGCTCTACCGCGCGTACGGCGCGCCTTACACGCGCCTGCGCGCGCTCGAGATCGCGTGGCGCCGCGAGATCTCCCGCGGCTCGATGGACCGCCTGCCCGCCGCTCGCTGAAAAATAGCTGGAAATTAGGTCTTGACAGATTCCGCCGAGTGCCCTATACTCGTGCTCCCGGTGGGGAAAAGTGGTGAAGAATAACAATCGAGTGGGCAAAGGTGGGGAGTAATGGCTCTGCTGATCGGCCGCTACGACTACTCCCTCGATCCGAAGAACCGGCTCGCGGTGCCTCCGAAATACCGGGAGACGCTGGCGCTCGAGAAGGGGCGTTCCTTCTACCTGACGAGCGGGATGGAGGGCTGCCTGTACCTCTTCCTGCCGTCGCAGTGGGAGAAGCTGCTGGCCGGAGATCTGAAGATGTTCTCGCTGCCGGACAAGGAGGCTGAACGCGCGTTCAAGCGCAAGTTCTTCTCCGAGGCGGTCGAGGTGGAGCCGGACGCCCAGGGCCGCATCCTGGTGCCGCAGTACCTGAAGGAGCACGCGGGCCTGCGCTTCGACGTGCTGGTGCAGGGCGCGGGCAACCGCGCCGAGGTGTGGGACGCGAAGCGCTGGAGCGACTACGAGAAGAAGATGGTCGCCCCCGCGTACAAGAAGATCGCAAAGAGCGTGGAGCTATGATCTTGGCCGAGAGATACACTCACGAGCCGGTCCTTCTGGCGGAAACGCTGAAGCGGCTCATCACCGACAAGGGGGGGCTCTATCTGGACGCCACCCTCGGTCTCGGCGGCCACTCGGAAGCGATCCTCCAGACGATTTCGGCCCAGGGAAAGGTACTTGGTCTCGACGCGGATCCGGAAGCGCTCGCTGAAGCCGGTCACCGGCTCGGAGCCTACAGTGGATCATTCCACTCGGTCCGTTCGAACTTCCGTTCCCTGGGCGCGGTTCTCGAAGGCGAGGGCTTCTTCCCGCTGTCCGGCGCCCTGTTCGACCTGGGCGTGAGTTCCCTGCAGCTCGACAAGCCCGCGCGCGGATTTTCCTTCCGCCACGAGGGCCCGCTCGACATGCGCATGGGGCCGGACACCACGCTGACGGCCGAGCAGATCGTCAACCGCTGGCCGGCCGAGCAGATCGCGATGCTCCTCAAGGAGTTCGGCGAGGAGCCCGAGGCCGAGCGCATCGCGCGCGCGATCGTAGCGCGGCGCGAGAAGGCGCTGCTGACCACCACCTCCGAACTGGCGTCCGTCGTGGAGGGCGTCGTGCCGCGCACGGGGCACCATCCGGCCACGCGGACCTTCCAGGCCCTGCGCATCGCAGTCAACCAGGAGCTCGAGAGCCTGACGCGCGGGCTCGAGACGGTCGTCCCCTATCTGAAGACCGGCGGACGGCTGTGCGTGATCAGCTTCCATTCGCTCGAGGACCGCATCGTCAAGAACGTTTTCGCGTCGCTCGTGTCGCAGGGAAAGTGCGCCTATCCCGGCCGTGGGGACGCCCGCTCCGCGGTCGTCGCCGGCGAGGCCGAAACGGCGCGAAACCCGCGCGCGCGCAGCGCCAAGCTCCGAGTCGTCGAAAAGCGATAAGGGGGGACACGGATATGAAGAATCATGTCTTGGCGGGAGCCTCGAGCGCGGCGGCAGCGGCGATGACGAAGCTGAACACGACGGTCGC
>MGUL01000104.1:8595-13020 GCA_001800005.1 Elusimicrobia bacterium RBG_16_66_12
GACGGTCGCTTTCCTCCTCGACCGGCGCGTGGGTCTGGACCTGGCCCCGGCGGGCCGGCAGGCGGGCGCGGCGTTCGTGTGGAGAAGAGTGTTCCTGAAAGGACGCGGACGCCGGCCGTAAGCGCAGATTTGGCTGGCGTCGTTCGGCGCGGCGCCGGCCGTCGTTCAGGCGGCCCCCTCTCGGCGGGGGGAGCCGCCATGATTTGGAAGGAGATAGGCACGATTGGTATGATGAGAACGCGCATGGGATTCGGACCTGGGACGGCGGCGCGTTTCGCGGGAGCGGGAGCTCTTGTCTTTTTTCTATGCTGGCAGCACATCCAGGCCACCCGGCTGGGCTACCGGGTCGAGGCCGCCCGCAGGGACGCGCGTCTCTTGAGCGGCCGCGTCGCGGCCCTGCGCGCGGATCTGGAGGAGCGACTCTCTCCGGCCGAGGTCGCGGCCCGCGCCTCTCGCCTCGGCTTCGTGCCCGTCTCACCCGACGCCCTGCGCCGCCTGACGCCGTCCAGCCCGGCTCCCAGCGGCCTTCTCGGACGCTGGTGGGCCCGCCGCCTCGAGCCTGCCGCCGCCTCCCGCAGCTGAGGCTCGCTCCATGGACCTAGGCTTTCGCCTGAGCGCCGCCGCCTCCCTTTTCCTGTTGCCCGCCGCGGCTCTCGGCCTGCGCCTGGGCCAGCTCCAGGTCCTGCGCCACGAAGCCTTGAAGTCCCGCGCCGACGGGGAGTTCTCGCGCGTGGCGGAGGAAGCCGCGCCCCGCGCCGACATCCTCGACCGCGCGGGACGCGTGCTGGCGCGCTCGGCGCCGTCCTGGTCCTGCTTCGTCGACAAGGCCATGGTCAAGGACGTCGACGCCTTCGCCGCGAAGCTGGCCCCCGCCCTGAACCTGCCCGCCTCAGAGATCGCCCGCAAGACGCGCGGCGCCGTCCGCTTCGCCTGGCTCAAGACCAAGATGGATGCCGCGGAGGTCGAGGCGCTCAAGCATGACGGCAAGGTGGCGGGCGTGGGTGTGGCGCCCATCCAGGAGAGGCTCTACCCGAACGGAGACCTCGCCCGCGGAGTCCTGGGGCTGGTCGGCACGGAGGGACGAGGCTTGGCCGGAGCCGAGCTCACCCTCGACAAACGCCTGCGCGGCGCGCCCCGCCGCTTCCAAATCATCCGCGACGGCGCGGGGCACGCCATCTACAAGAGCGTCGCCGACGACGGCCGCGTTCCCGACCCCATCCGGCTGACCATCGACCGCAACATCCAATACCTCGCCGAGGAGGCCCTGCGCGACGGGGCCGGCAGGCACGCCTTCAAGAGCGGCATTCTCGCCGTCCAGGATCCCCGCAACGGCGAAATCCTGGCCATGGCCGCTTGGCCCCCGAACCCGCTCAAGAATCCTCTGGTCCAGGACGCCTATGAGCCCGGCTCGACCTTCAAGGTCGTCACGGCGCTCACCTCCGTCGACGAGCTGCTCGTCAAGGCCGACGAGACTTTCGATGGCGAGCAGGGCAAGTGGCAGGTGGTCCCCGGCGTGACGATCACCGATCACGAAGGACAGGGCCTGATGACCCTCTCGCAGATCCTGGAACGCTCGTCGAACATCGGCATCGCGAAGGTCGTCGAACGCGTCGGGGCCGCCCGCTTCTACCGCATGAGCCGCGCGCTGGGCTTCTGAGTCCGCAGCGGCGTGCGCCTTCCCGGCGAGACCGCCGGCGAGCTCAAGCCCCTCTCGGACCTCACCAAGGTCGGCCTGGCGGCCTCCTCGTACGGCTACGGCCTGGCCGTCAGCCCCCTGCAGGTCCTCGGCGCCTACTCCGCCCTGGCCAACGGCGGCACGCTCTGGGAACCCAAGCTCCTCCTCGACGATAAGCCCGGCGTGCGCGTGCGCCGCGTGGCGGGGGAGGCCGCCGTGCGCGCGGTCTCCAAGATGCTCGAGCTCGTCGTGGAGCGCGGCACCGCGGCCGGCGCGCGCATCCCCGGCTACCGCGTGGCGGGCAAGACCGGAACCGCGCGCAAGATCGACCCGCTCACGCGCAAGTACTCGACCTCGGCCTATGTCGCCTCCTTCGCGGGATTCCTGCCCGCCACAGCCCCCCGCTGGACCATCCTCGTGGTCCTCCACGAGCCGCAAGGCGCCTACTACGGCGGCCTGACCGCGGCCCCGATCTTCGCCTCGCTGGGCCGCCGGCTCCTCGCCCTCGAGGCCGTCAGCCCCGACAACCCCGCGGACCCCGCCGTCGGCACGGCCAGGCGATGACGCTCGCCGAACTCCTGCGCGCGGCCCCTCCCCGGCGGGTGAGCGGGCCCGTCGACATCCCCCTCGCGGACCTGCGCCATGACTCCCGGGAGGTCCAGCCAGGCGACCTCTTCTTCGCGCTGCCCGGGGCCAAAACGGACGGGAACCGCCATGCCCGGCAGGCCCTGGCCCAGGGCGCGGTCGCCGTGGTCAGCGAGCTGGAACCGCCGCCGCCCCCCGCGACCCTGCCCGGGACCTGGGTGCAGGTGGCGAGCGTCGCGGAGTCGATGTCGCGATTCTCCGACGCGTTCTTCAGGCATCCCTCAGGGTCCCTGCGCGTCATCGGGATCACCGGAACCAACGGGAAGACCACGACGACCTACCTGCTGGAGTCGGCCGTCGCGGCCTGCGGGGGCAAGCCCGGCGTCGCCGGGACGGTGGACTGCCGGCTGGGGGGCGCGCGGCTGCGCAAGGCCGTCAACACGACGCCCATCTCGCTGGAACTCACCCGGCTGCTGGCGCGTTTCCGCGACGGGGGGGCGAGCCACGCGCTGCTCGAGGTCTCCTCGCACGCGCTGGCCCTCTCGCGCGTGGAGGCCGTCGACTTCGACGCCGCCGTCTTCCTCAACATCGCCCGCGACCATCTCGACTTCCACAAGACGGTCGAGGACTACTTCGAAGCCAAGGCCCGGCTCTTCGACCTGCTCGCCCGCCCGGACAACCGCAAGCCTCTCAAAGTCGCCGCGCTCAACGCCGACGATCCCCGCGCGCATTCGCTGGAGCGCCGCGCGATCGGCTGCGACATCGTGCGCTTCGGGTTGACGGACGCAAGCAAGGATCTGCGAGGGAAGATCCTGTCGGCGGACCTGAACGGCTCTCGATTCAGCCTCGACTGGCGCGGCGAGAAACACGAGGGGGCCATACGCCTTCCCGGCCCGCACAACGTCTCCAACGCCCTGGCCGCGGCCGCGGCCTTGTTCGGACTCGGCCATCCCATCGAGAAGGTCCTGCTCGGACTTTCTTCGCTGAAGACCGTGCCCGGACGGCTCGAGTCCGTGGATGAGGGACAGGACTTTCATGTCTTTGTCGACTACGCCCACACCGACAGCGCCGTCGAGACCGTGCTCCGTCTCCTCGAGACCCTCCCGCACAAAAAGATCGTCACCGTGATCGGGTGCGGAGGAGACCGCGACAAGTCAAAGCGCGGCCCCATGGGCGCGGCCGCCTGCCGCCGCAGCGACGAGGTCATCCTGACCAGCGACAACCCCCGTTCGGAGGAGCCGGAGGCCATCCTCGCGGACATCGAGAAGGGGGTTCGCACCGCGGGCCTGCGAAATTATAGGATGGTCCCCGACCGTGGAGAGGCCATCGCCGCCGCAATCGCGCTGGCCCGCGCCGGGGACGTCGTGCTGATCGCCGGCAAGGGCCACGAGGATCACCAGATCCTGCGAGACCGCACGATCGCCTTCGACGATCGGCTGGCGGCGCGCGCCGCCCTGCGGGAGCTGAAACGATGAGACTCGACCTGACCTGGGGGGAACTGGCCCGCGCGGCCGGCGGTCGTCTGACCCGCGGCGCCGCCTCAGACCGCGTGGACTCCCTGTCGACGGACAGCCGCAACCTCCAGCCCGGGCAGGCCTTCTGGGCCCTGGTCGGAGAACGCATCGACGCTCACACTCTGCTCGACGCGGCGCTGGCCGCCAAGGCGTCCGGCTGGATCGCGGCCGACGACAGGATTCCGGCCGGGGTCCCCCGACCCGAGCATCTCGTGTCGGTCCCGGATACGCTGAAGTCCCTCCAGGCCCTGGCCCACTTCCACCGCCGCCGCTTCGACATCCCCATCGTCGCGATCTCGGGCTCCAACGGCAAGACCACGACCAAGGAGATGCTGCGCTGCATCTGCGCGCTGGTGGGCCCGACCTGTGCGAGCCCCGGGAACTGGAACAACGAGGTCGGGGTGCCGCTCTCGCTGCTGGAACTGGACGCGGACCACCGCTACGGGATCTTCGAGCTGGCCGCCTGCCGGAAAGGGGAGATCGCCGAACTGACCCAGATCACCGAGCCCACCCTCGGGGTGCTCACCAACATCGGGCCCGACCATCTGGAATCCTTCGGCACGATCGAGACCACCTTCCAGACCAACTCGGAGCTCGTGGAAGGACTGCCGGAGGAGGGTTCGGCGGTCATCAACGCCGACGACCCGTGGC
>MGUL01000104.1:13055-15912 GCA_001800005.1 Elusimicrobia bacterium RBG_16_66_12
CCGCCTGGGCGCGCGCGCGGTGACCTACGGGTCCGGACCACGCTGCCGCGTGCGCGTGGACGGCACGGACGGACTCATCGTCGACCGCCATCGCATCAAGGTCTCCCTCAAGAGCTTCGGCTCCTACAGCCGCTACAACGCCGCCGCCGCGGCCGCCGCCGCCTGGGCGATGGGCATCGACCCAGACACCATCCGCCGCGGCCTGGAGGCCCACACGCCGGGGATGCTCCGGCAGGAGTCCCTGCCCCACCCGAGCGGCGCCGCTCTGGTCGTGGACGCCTACAACGCCAACCCCGCCTCCATGCGCGCCTCCATCGAGGCCTTCTGCGACGAGTTCAAGACGCGCCCCAAGACCCTTGTGCTGGGCGACATGAAGGAGCTCGGCCCCGCCTCGGCGAAGTTCCACCGGGAGCTGGGGGAGTGGCTGGCGGGCCTCGATCTCAAGGCGGTCTACCTGGCCGGACCCGAGATGCAGGCCGCCGGCGCGGCCCTGAGCGCGGCCAAGCCCCGGTTCACGGTCCAGCACGGGACGGACGCCAAAGCCTTCGCGGCGGCCCTGAAGGGCAGGCTCTCGGCGCCCGATGCGGTCCTGTTCAAGGCCTCCCGAGCGATGAAGCTTGAGGAACTGGCCAAGGCGATCTGATGCTCTACTACCTCGCCCAACTGCGCGAACTCTCCACCGCGTTCAACATCTTCCAATACATCACCTTCCGGGCCGGCGGCGCTGCGCTGACGGCGATGGCCGCCTCCCTGCTGCTGGGCCCCGGCCTCATCAAGGCCCTGCACGAGAAGAAAGTCGGCCAGATGCAGCGCACGGACGGCCCGCAGTCTCACCTGTCCAAGCAGGGCACGCCGACGATGGGCGGGGCGCTGATCTTCCTCTCCGTGGTGGTCTCGACCCTGCTCTGGATGCGCCCCGACAACCGCTTCACCTGGCTGCTGCTGGCCACGACGCTGTGCCTGACCGCGATCGGCTTTTGGGACGACTACCTGAAGCTCATCAAGAAGAACGCCAAGGGCGCGCCCTCCCGCGTCAAGTTCGTCATCCAGATCGCCGTCGGTCTGGCCGTGACCTCCTACCTCGCCGTCAGCCCTCCCAGCGGCTCCTTTGCGACCTCGGTCAACGTGCCCTACGGCAAGGAGCTTTTCCTGGAAATGGGCGCGCTCTACTTCATCATGGCCGTGCTGATGATCGTGGGCTCCTCCAACGCGGTGAACCTGACCGACGGCCTCGACGGCCTGGCCGCGGGCTCGGTGATCTTCTGCGCGCTGACCTACGCGGTGCTGGCCTACGTCTCGGGCAACGTGAAGTTCGCCTATTACCTGCGCATCGTGCACGTCGACGGCGCCGGAGAGATCGCGGTGTACCTGGCGGGGCTCATCGGGGCCTGCCTGGGCTTCCTGTGGTTCAACGCCTACCCCGCGCAGATCTTCATGGGAGACACGGGCTCGCTCTTCCTCGGCGGGGTGATCGCGGTGGCGGCCCTGTGCGTCAAGCAGGAGCTGCTGCTGCCCATCGTCGGCGGGGTCTTCGTGCTGGAGACGCTCTCCGTCATCATCCAGATGCTGTCCTTCAAACTGCGGGGGGGCAAGCGCGTCTTCAAGATGGCGCCCATCCACCACCACTTCGAGCTGAGCGGCGTGGCGGAGCCGAAGGTGACCGTGCGCTTCTGGATCCTGAGCATCGTGCTGATGCTGGCCGCGCTGGCCTCCCTCAAGATCCGCTAGAGTCAGGCCTTGACGTATGCATACATCTGATTTTTCTACAGCTTCGTTGACGGTCGGGCAAAGCAAATCCGAATCGGACACTTCTTCCAGGACACGCCGTCTGACACCCCCGTACCTGGCACTTCCTAGGTATAACTGTTATACTACTATCTATGGAGCACTTCGAGTTTGACCTCAAGAAAAGCCATCTCAATGAGGAGCGGCATGGGGTCGATCTCGAATGGGCACAGGGCTTCTGGGATGTTACACACGTTATCATCCCAGCAAAGAATGTCACCGGTGAGAGCAGATTCTTGATTCTCGCGAAGATAAATGGGAAGTGCCACGCCGCGGTCTTCACTCGCAGGGGAGAGGCTATACGACTAATCAGCTGCCACAGAGCTGACCGTCGATTGGAGAGAATCTATGAAAGCAAAGTCCACAGCTAGAGCCGGCAAGAAGATCTCGGCGGCCGTATTTGATGAAAAATTCGACAGCGGCGAGGATATCACCGGATTCCTGGACCTGGAAAAGGCGATCGTTGTTCAGCGAGTTAACGTTGATTTCCCATCGTGGATGGTGGATATGCTCGACCAGGAGGCGACCAAGCTGAACGTATCCCGCCAGGCGATCATTAAGATGTGGGTTCGTGAGAGACTTGATCCCTCGCATCGTATTACACGCTGATGCCGTCTAACATCGGCTTGAACGGACGGCGGCCTCATCGCGGTTGGACGGTGAGCTTTCGTTTCCGGTCAACCATTGTGTCTAGCTGGCCATCTTGACCGGACATGTATGACCACTCACTCTAAGCGCAGACGGCTCTCCCTGCTCCTGCTGAGCATCGGATTGCTGGCTGCGAAGGATGCCGCCGCGAGATGTGATTCCGACTCCCTCCTGGAGTGCATCCCTCAGGAGCAGAGGCGGCAATGCGCCGAATTCATCGAATGGGGCAGCGCGGCCACGGATCCTTCGATACGGGTCCTCAAGAATGAATTCCTGCAGCGGCCAATGTCGTACGGAGCTCAGGAGAAGATTCTCTCTCCCGGTCTTACGATGAACGCCGTTGTGTACGGGTGCTATTCACGAGGACTATACGAGAGCCAGGGCTACAGCGACCAGTCCGAAAGACTTATGTTCCTGCGATGGA
>MGUL01000104.1:15920-20235 GCA_001800005.1 Elusimicrobia bacterium RBG_16_66_12
GAGCAAGATTATCGATATCGAATACCTTCCTTTCTTCCCGGCGAGCAATCCGAAGTGGGAACGCTGGGAGCAGTTGGTCCACTATCGGCTGTTGGGGGTCCGGGATTTCCGCGGAGCGGGAGCAGACGCGTCGCAGGTCGCCTATATCCTCTTCGTCCACAGGATTTTCACGGGGGAGAACCCCTGCTGCGATGGCGGCGATCCCCAGCCTCACGGCATCGCTCTCCATGGGTACCGAGTCGGGGGCGACGCAGTGATGGAGGTGTTCGCGCAGACTATCGACGAGCAAACGGGTGGAGTGGACTGCTCGGGTGAGGGCTCCCACGCGGTCATGAAGAGCACGGTCACCTTCTCGGAGGCGGAGAACCTGATCCGCCTCGAGAGCGAGTTGGTCCGGCACGAATATCATTCGCCTCCGAAGGGCCAGCCCGCCGGGCATGGGGACGGCGTGCTGGCGGGGACAACTCGGGAAAAGCGGGACCGGTTCTTCCGCTGGAACGGGACGACTTTCGAAGAAGTCCAACGATGAGGATGAATTGGTGCCGTTGCTGGAATTACCATGGTGTGTCGGATTTCAATTCGGTGAAACGTTGCCAGCTAACATCGGATAGAGCGGCCGGCCGCCTCGTGTGGGTGGATGCGCGGCAGAGCGGCCGCCGCTCATCCAAGCGTTATGGCAATTCGGCCAAATCGTGAACGGTGAAACGACTTTGTTTTAAACCATAAATAAGTATGGCTATTTATACATACTCGATGTATACTTAAAGAGGCACATGGTTCATTTTGAGTGGGACGGCGACAAAGACCGGGAGAACCAACATAAGCACGGCGTATCGTTTGAAACGGCCCAACATGCATTCGCTGATGCCAAGAGAGTCATCGCGGAAGATTTGGAGCACAGTCAGAAGGAAAAGCGGTTTTATTGCTTCGGCCGCGTCGGCGACGAAATCCTGACCGTGCGATTCACGTACAGAGAACATCGGATTCGCATCTTTGGAGCAGGTTATTGGCGAAAGGGAAAGGCTCTTTATGAAAAAGAAAATCAAATACACGGATGAACCTCTTGGCGATCTGAGCGTAGTCAGGGATTTCCTGCCTCCTCCCGAAGAACTGGCCTTCAAGGAGGAGAGCGTGAAGGTGACCATGACGCTCAGCAAATCGAGCGTTGCCTTCTTCAAGAAGGCAGCGCAGAGGTATCACACGCCCTATCAGAAGATGATCCGCAAGCTGATTGATGCCTACGCGACTCGTCACCCATTGCCCTAACCAATGGATAGAGCGGCCGGCTGCTTGGTGAGGAATATCTTAATAGCGGCCGCCGCTCATCCTCGGCGTTGGCCGCGAAATAGGCAAAATTGGGCCCTTGACGTGGTGAGTCTCTGGTGATACACTTTAAATATGCCAACCAATAAGCCTCGTCTGATCGTTACTCTTGAGCCTGCGCTTTACGCCAAAGTGAAGTCCGTTGCCCGCGCCAATGGCACCGGCCTTTCTGCTGCCGCTCGTGACTTGATCCGCGAAGCCTGTGAGGATATCGAGGACTTCGGCCTTGCGGTTCTTGGAAGCCGGCGAATTAAGAGTCTTAAGAAAGGCGGTCTCATCTCGCATGAGCAGGTTTGGTCAAAGGCTCTCTAATTGTTCGAACTCCTTTACCATCCGGAGGTTAACGATGATCTCCGGCATATCAACCGTGACGTATTAAGGCGCATCAAGTCGGCAATCGAAAATCGCCTTGGGCGAGCGCCAGCGGATTACGGCAAGCCGCTCAGGGCGGAACTCAAATCCCTTTGGAGTCTCCGGGTGGGGGATTATCGGGTTCTTTACTTCATTGAGGGTAATCGGGTGGTTATCCTTCAAGTAGTTAACCGAAGAGATGCATACCAAGAGGGAATTGCAGAGGCGCGTCGAAGAGGGCTGGTTTGACCCGGCCTAACCATCGGATTCAGCCGACCGCGGCCAGTGAGGAAAATCTTGATAGCCGCGGCGGCTGACCCTCGGCGTTGAAGCTGTAGATTTATCCCCTCGCTCCGATTCTGAATCGATAAAATGAGGCCGTTCCGCACGGAGGCCTCTCGATGGCGCGCTACAAGCCCGTAGAATACGCCCAAGGTCAGTTCATCCCACCATCAGCACTTAAACTTGAGAATGCAGCGAATAGCTGTTATAGTAAGCGTGGTAACGGACGCCCAAGGAGACGACTTATGGAATGCCCCAAATGCCGCGGCGCAATGGAAAGCATCAATTTGAAGGATATTGAATTTGACAGATGTACAGTATGCCGCGGCCTCTGGTTTGACCTCTTAGAGCAGGAAGACCTAAAGAAACTGGCCGGGTCTGCGGCCATCGATACCGGTGAGGCCGCCGTTGGCAAGAACTACAACCAGGTCGATGATTATGATTGTCCGAAGTGCCAGACCAAGATGTTAAAAATGATCGATCTAAAACAGCGGCATATCTGGTATGAGTCCTGCAGTCGCTGTTACGGCGTCTATTTTGATGCCGGTGAATTTAAAGATTTCAAAGAAGAGACGATTCTGGATCGTTTCAAATCGATTGCTCCCAAAAAACGCTCATAATATGTCGGCAGCTTCGAGCAGTTTTTAGTCCTCAGGTTCCAACCACCTGCAACTCTATTCAGTCAACTGAATGACGAACGGGGCCATTAAGGTCTGGATTTCCGAACGCCTTAGCAGCCGACACGCCTAGAATGGCACGCTGCCGATCAAAGCATCGGCTTGACCAGGCGGCGGCTTGCATGGAAATCATAAGTTCGTGACGGGACGTCTTGTCTAGAGTCTGCTGCGGCAGGCGCGCGCTAACACCATGAAACTCGGGATCATCATCTACTCGACCGACGCGGAGACAGTGTGGAACGCCTTCCGCCTGGGCGTTTTCTCGCTCACGCAGGGCGACCAGGTGAAGGCCTTCCTGTTGGCCAAGGGCGTCGAGTGCGAGAAGCTGGACGCCGACACGTTCAAGGTCAAGGAGCAGATGCAGGCTTTCGTGGACAACGGCGGCAAGATACTCGCCTGCGGGACGTGCTTGAAACTGCGTCATTCTGACGGCTCGGAGCTCTGCCCGCTCTCGACGATGAAGGACCTGCACGACATCATTAAAGAATCCGACAAGGTCGTGACTTTCTGATGAGCGCCCCCCGCGGATTCGACCCGAAGTTGTTTCGCCGGAACGCCCTCATGGGCGTCCTCGGCCTGGGCCGCTCCGGCGTATCGGTCGCCAAGCTGCTGACCAAGAAGGGCTTCAAGGTCCTGGGCTCGGATAGCCGCTCGCACGCCGACCTCAAGAAGTCCCTCAAGGGGCTGCCCAAGAGCATGAAGTGGGAGTGGGCCGGGCACAGCGACCGGCTCCTCAAGTGCGCCTTCGTCGTGAAGAGCCCCGGCCTCAAGCCCGACCTCCCCATCTTCGCGCGGCTCGCCGAGAAGAATATCCCCGTCTACAGCGAACTCGAGGTCGCTCTCGCGTGCTCCAAAGCCAAGGCCCTCGTCGCCATCACTGGCACCAACGGAAAATCCACCACCACCGCGCTGACCCACGAGATCTTCAAGGCCGGTCTCCCGAGGGGCCGCAAGGCCATCGTCGGCGGCAACATCGGCGTGGCCATCTCCGCGGCGGCCCCGGCCTCCAAGCCGCAGGACGTGCTGATCGTCGAATGCTCGAGCTACCAACTCGAGGACAGCCGCCGCATCGAGCCCCGCGCCGCCGCCATACTGAACATCACGGCGGATCATCTCGACCACCATGGCACGATGGAAGCCTACCTGGAGGCCAAGACGAAGTTGTTCAGAGAGCAGGGCCCCGGCGACGCGTGCGTCTTCAACGCCGACGACCCCATCGTCTACAAGCTCTCGCGCTCGTGCCCCTCGACCCGCCTGTACTTCGGCGCGAAGGCCCCGCACGTCCACGCCTGGGAGGAGGGGGGGAAACTCCGCTTCAAGCTTCCCGGCTGGAAGAAGGAGATCCCGCTCGTCCCGCCGAAACTCCCCGGAAGGCACAACCTGGAGAACGCGATGGCCGCGGCCCTGCTCGCCCTCGCGCGCGGGATCAAGCCGGCGGCCGTCCAGAAGGCCTTCAAGGCCTTCAAGGGCGTGGAGCACCGCATCGAGCCCTGCGGCTCCGTGCGCGGCGTGGCCTGCTTCAACGACTCGAAGGCCACGAACGTCGACTCGACTTTGGTCGCGCTCAAAGCCTTTGAGAGCGGAGGCAAACACCTCCTGCTCGTCATGGGCGGCCTGCACAAAGGATTTTCCTACGCCCCGCTCAAGCCCTGGCTCGAGAAGACGGCCAAGGCCGTGCTCAC
>MGUL01000104.1:20267-21864 GCA_001800005.1 Elusimicrobia bacterium RBG_16_66_12
AGGAGGACCTCTCCGGCGCCGTCCACGTTTTCCCCTGCGGGAACCTCGACACGGCGGTCGCGACGGCCCTGCAGGTCGCCTCGAAAGGGGACATCATCCTCCTCTCGCCCGCCTGCGCCTCCTTCGACCAGTTCACCGACTACGAGGACCGCGGCCGGCGCTTCAAGGCGCTGGTCGCTGCGGCGGCCAAAGCCGCGTGAGGCCCAAACAGCGCGGCCGGGCCCCGTTCGACTACCTGCTGCTCGCCGCGGTCCTCACGCTGCTCGTCCTGGGGGTGATCATGGTCTACTCGGCCAGCGTGATCTGGGCCGAGCAGAACCTGGGCCGCCCCCTTTACTTCTTCCACCGCCAGGCCCTCTGGGCCGCGCTCGGGCTGGCCGCGATGGCCGCCGCCTCGCGCACCGACTACAATCGCCTGCGCGAGTGGCTCTTCCCGATCTTCGTCGTCACCGGCCTCCTGCTCGTCGCGGCTCTCCTCGGCCCCAAGATCGCGGGCGTGCGGCGCTGGATCCGGCTGGGACCCATCGGCCTGCAGCCGGCGGAGTTCGCCAAGCTCGCCTCCATCCTCTTCCTCGCCTCCTATCTGGACCGCAAGCACAGCAAACTCTCCTCGCCGGTCCACGGCCTGCTCATCCCGTTGGGCGTCGTGGGCGTCCTGCTCGTCCTCATCGGCCTCGAGCCGGACCTCGGCACGCCGGTGCTGATGTTCAGCGTGACGGGCCTGATGCTGTTCATCGCGGGCTCCAAGGTGCAGTGGCTGATAGCCGCGCTGCTGGCCGCCGTGCCGGTCGTCGGCGTCGAGCTCTGGCGCAAGCCCTACCGCCGGGCCCGACTGCTGAGCTTCCTGACCCCGTTCGAGAACATCAAGGGCGCTGGCTACCAGCTCTCGCAGGCGCTGCTCGCGGTGGGCTCCGGCGGCTGGTTCGGCAAGGGCTTCGGCGCCTCCCAGCTCAAGCTGATGTACCTGCCCACGCCCCACACGGACTTCATCTTCCCCGTGGTCTGCGAGGAGCTGGGACTGCTCGGAGCGCTGATGATCCTGGCCTTGTTCGTGACCATCCTCGTGCGCGGCGTGCATATCGCGCGGCGCGCCCCGAACCTCTTCGGGACGCTCTTGGCCGCCGGAATCACCTTCAGCATCGTGCTCCAGGCATTCTTCAACATGGCCATGTCCCTGGGCCTCCTGCCGACCAAGGGCATCCCCCTGCCTTTCTTCTCCTTCGGCGGTTCTTCGCTGCTGACGACCTTGCTCGGCGTCGGAGTCCTGCTCAACATCTCGCGACAAAGCCTCGCGGAGCCCCTCAAGTGAGCGCCAAGCGCGTGGTCGTCGCCGCCGGCGGCACGGGGGGGCACTCGTATCCCGGCATGGCCGTCGCCTGCGCGCTGCGCGACCGCGGCTGGGAGCCGCTGATGGTGGTCCGAGAAGGCGACCCCTCGCTGCCGCGCCTCGAGGCCGAGGGCCTGCCCTCTCTGCCCCTCGACCTGCGCGGCCTGCCGCGCCGTCCCGACCTCAACCTGATCCGTTTCATCGGGAAACTCGGCGCCGGCATGCGCCTGCTCTCCCGCGCGCTCGCCAGCTTCCGTCCCGACCTGGTCC
>MGUL01000104.1:21899-25183 GCA_001800005.1 Elusimicrobia bacterium RBG_16_66_12
TCGCCTACGCGGCCTGGCGCCGCGGCGCGCCGCGCGCCGTGCACGAGTCGAACGCCGTCCTCGGCCTGGCCAACAAGGGCGCCGCGGTTCTGGGATGCGAGGTCTTCTGGGGTCTGCCTCCCCGAGACGGCGCGGGGACCGTGGTCGGCACTCCGGTGCGTCCCGCGCTCTGGACGCGCCGCGACCCGGCCGAGGCGCGGCGGGCCCTGGGCTTGGACCCCGCGCGAACAACCCTTCTCGCCTTCGGCGGCAGCCAAGGCGCCAGGGGGATCAACGCGGGACTGGCCGCCGCGCTCAAGACCCTGGATCTTCCCTCCCTGCAGGTCCTCCTGCTGGCCGGGAGGGGAAAGGCGGACGAGGTCCGCGAGGCTTGCCGCGGCGCGGGCGTCCGGATGGACGTCCGGGAATACCTGGAGGACATGGGCGCGGCTTACGGCGCGGCCGACCTCGTGCTCTGCCGCGCCGGGGCGAGCACTTTGGCGGAACTCGCCGTCCAGCGCAAGCCCGCTCTGCTCGTGCCTTACCCTCATGCCGCGGCCGATCACCAGGACGTCAACGCCCGCGTCTTCGAAAGCGCCGGAGCGGTCGTGCGCCTGAGGGAAGCCGAGCTTGAAAGCCGGCTCGGACGGGTCCTGACGGAATTGCTAAAATCCCCGCAGGCCGACGCGCAGCGAACGGTCATGGCCGAGGCCTATGGGAAGATGAACATCCCGTCGGCCGAGGCGGCGACTCAAAGCCTGATCCAGGAACTCGAGAAGATCTCCCAATGAAACGCCCTCGAATACTCGTGTGCAACGATGACGGCATCCACGGTCCCGGCCTGACGCCGCTCGTGGCGGCGATGAAACGCCTGGGGCGCGTGACCGTCTCGGTGCCCGAGCATGAGCGCTCGGCCGACAGCCACTCGCTGACCCTCCACAAGCCCATCCGCATCCGGAAGGTCAAAGAGGACGTCTATACCCTCAACGGCAGCCCCGCGGACTGCGCCCGCTTCGCCATCCTCGAGATCCTGAAAGGGAAGGTGGACCTCGTGGTCTCCGGCATCAACCGCGGCTACAACCTGGGCGAAGACGTGATCTACTCCGGGACCGTGGCGGCCGCGATGGAGGCCACTCTCCTCAAGATCCCTTCCGTGGCCTTCTCGCTCAACGCCGAGGCCGACGACTACAAGCCCGCCGGCGTCGTCGCCCAGCGCGTGGCCCGCCAGGTCCTGCGCCGCGGCCTGCCGCTGGGCCTCTGCCTCAACGTGAACTTCCCGGCCCCGCCCAAGGGCGGCTACAAGGCCACGGTGGCGGCCAAGCTCGGCCGACGCATCTACGGCACCGACATCACGCGCCGCGCCGACCCGCGGGGGCTGGAGTACTTCTGGCTGGCGGGCCGCCAGGTCAGCGGCATCGACGAGCCGGGCACCGACGTGGGCGCGGTCTCCCACGGGGAGGTGTCGATCACGCCACTGCGCATCGACAACACCGACCACGCGTACCTGCAGGCGCTGTCCTCGTGGAAGTTCTAGCCCTCCTGCTCGCGGCCTGCGCCGCGGCCGCTGCCGCGCCCGAGATTTCGACTGCCTCCGTGACGGCGCCCGAAACGACGATCACGCTCAGCGCCGTCGGCGACATCCGTCTCGACGGCCCCATCGCGGCCGTCGCCAAGGAGGGGGCGGGCGCTCCGACCAAGGCCGTGAAGTCCCTCCTGGACGCCGACATCGTGCTGGGCAACCTCGAGACGCCCCTGACCAAGCGCGGCGCCAAGACGGCGAAGACATGGAACTTCCGCGCCGATCCCAAACTGCTGAAAATCGTCAAGGCCGCCGGCTTCAACCTCCTCAACATCGCCAACAATCATGTCTGGGACTACGGCCAAGAGGGATTTCTCGACACGCTCAAGGCTCTGGAGACGGGGGGCTGGGACTTCATCGGCGGCGGGAGAGACCGCGCGTCAGCCGAGAAGGTCCGCCTCGTGGAGTTCGAGGGATTGACGGTCGGGTTCCTGGGCATGACCAGCACTCACCCCGAGCAGGGATGGGCGAAGGCCAAGAAACCCGGGGTGTTCTACAGCGATTTCGGGCGGCTGAACGACACCGTGAAACGGGCCAAGAAAGAATGTGATGTGCTGGTGGTCTCGTTCCACGGAGGCACGGAACTCGCGGACGATCCCAACGACATCCAGAAAGCGGCGGCGCACGCCGTCATCGACGCGGGAGCGGACCTTTTCCTCGGCCACCATCCGCACGTCATCCAAGGCGTCGAGATTTATAAGGGCAAGGCGATCCTCTACAGCCTGGGGAATTTCCTCTTCGTCTCTCCCACCCCGGCGACGCGCCCCAGCGTGATCGTCCGCGCGACCCTGGCCAAGGACGGCGTGCGCCGCCTCGACCTCGTCCCCATCGACACTAACTGGGGCCGCCCCAAGCCCGCCTCCGCCGAGGTCGCCGCGACGATCCGCTCGGCCCTGGACCGGATGGGGGCCCTCGGGGCCCGGCCGGACCTGCTCCACTTCTCGACCCCGCCTTGAAGCCCCCGCGGGCAAAAGCTACGATAAACCGGATGATCGGCCCGAAACTTCTTAAGAAGATCCCGTTTTTGTCCGCGCTCACGCACGCTCATCTGCGCGAGGTCTTCCGGCTCGCCCGGGAAGCGTCGGTCGGCGCCGGCCAGCCCGTCTTCGCCAAGCGCGAGGACGCCGATGGGATGTTCGTCGTGCTCGCGGGCCGCGTGAAGATCTTCAGCAATTCTGCGGGCAAGAAGCGCAAGACCTTCGCCTACCTCAAGCGCGGCGAATTCTTCGGCGAGATGGCCCTCGTGTCGGGCGTGACCCGCACCGCCTCGGCCCAGGCCGTGGAGGACTCCCGGCTGCTGCTCATCCGCAAGAGGGACTTCCAGAGCCTGCTCAAGCGGGACCCGCGCCTGTGCCTCTATCTGCTGCGCACGGTCTGCGAGCGCCTGCGCCAGGCCAACGAGGAGATCGAGGGGATGCTCTTCCGCAACGTGCTCGGGCGCGTGGCCAAGGCCATGATGGACCTGGGCCGGGCGTCCGGCAAGGCGCGCGACGGCGGCCTCGTCCTCCAGGACCGCTTCACCCAGCAGGAGCTGGCCGACGTGGTCGGCACCACGCGAGAGCCCTTCACCCGGGCGCTCTCCTCGCTGAAGCGCGCCGGGCTCGTCTGCGTCACCAAGGACGGTCGTTACGCCATCCCCGACGCCCGCAAGCTCGCCGGGCTCTGCCGCAACGACTGACGCACCCGAGGCACACATGGACCATCCGATGCGCACCCATCCCGCCGG
>MGUL01000104.1:25198-25521 GCA_001800005.1 Elusimicrobia bacterium RBG_16_66_12
GGCACGTCTGTCCGCGTGGCCGGCTGGGTACACTCCCGCCGCGACCACGGCGGGGTCTATTTCTTCGACTTGCGCGACCGCTCAGGGCTGGTCCAGGTCGTCGTCCACCCCGAGCGGGCCGAGGCCTTCCTGGCCACGGCCAAACTGGGAAGCGAATGGGTGGTCTCGGTGAAGGGCGTCGTCGGTCCGCGTCCGAAGGGCACGGAGAACCCCAAGATGCCGACGGGCGCCATCGAGATCTCCGCGGACGAGGTCCTGGTCCTCAACACCTGCAAGGTCCTGCCCTTCGAGGTCGACGAGCATTCGACCGCCAGTGAGGAGAC
>MGUL01000105.1:0-1635 GCA_001800005.1 Elusimicrobia bacterium RBG_16_66_12
CGATCAGGGAGGCGAGGCTGGCGACCGTCTGGTCCCAGTCCGCATCGGCGGCTCCGCCCTGCGCGAAGTCCGCGCGCCCGCCGGCCGAGCCGCCGTTGGCCGAGGCGAAGGCCTTGGCGATCCTGGCCGCGTCGACGCCCTTGGCCGCCAGGTCCGCGGTGGCCGCCAGCACGAAGCTGAGCTTGCCCGCGCCGGGCGCGGCGAGGAAGACCAGTCCCGACCCGACCTCGGCCTTGATCTTGTCCGAGAGCCCGCGCAGGCTCTTCGGATCGGCGCCGTCCAGACGCTGGACGCAGAGCCTCACGCCCTTGACCTCGACGATCTTCTTTCCGGCCTCGGCCTGGGCGGCGAGCTTGCTCGCCTTGAGCGCGCCGAGCTGGCTCTCCAGCTGCTTGAGGCCCTCGATCCGGGCGGGCGCCTTCCCGCCCAGGGCCTCGATCGCGGCGACCAGTTCGCTCTGGCGCGAGGCGCTGTCCGCTGAGGCCTTCCTGTGGGCCGCGCGCTGCGCCGAGGAGAACTCCTCGACGGCCTTGCCCGCGACGGCCTCGATGCGGCGCACGCCGGCGGAGGCCGAGGATTCCTTCACGATCTTGAAGGCGAGGATCTCCGCCGTGTTCGCGACGTGCGTGCCGCCGCACAGCTCCAGGCTGAAGCGGTCCTTGGGGTCCTGCCAGCCCTTGGGCCCGATGAGCAGGAAGCGGGGCTCTGCGCCGTAGTCCTCGCCGAGCAGAGTGGTCGCGCCGAACTCGGCCACCTTGGAGACGGGGTGGCACTTCGCGGTCACGGGGTGCGCGGCCTTGATCTCGGCGTTGACGATGGCCTCGATCCTCGCGACCTCATCCGGGGTCAGGGCCTTCGGGTGGGTGAAATCGAAGCGCAGCTTGTCGGGGCCCACGTAGGAGCCCGCCTGCCGTATGTGCCCGCCCAGCACGCGCTTCATCGCCTCGTTCATCAGGTGCGTCGCGGTGTGGTGCGGCGTGATGCGCGCGCGGCGCTCGGCGTCCACCTGCGCGCGGACCTCGGTGCCGACGAGGAGCCTGACGCCCTCTTCCAGAAGATGCACGAAGACGGCCCCGTGCTTCCGGGTGTCGGCCACGCGCGCCAGCACGCGCGAGCCGTCGAACGCGATCAGGTCGCCGGTGTCGCCGACCTGCCCGCCGCCCTCGGCGTAGAAGGGGGTCTTGTCCAGCACGGCCAGCCCCGGAGCCGAGGCGATGACGGTCGCGCGGCACTCCAGGTCGGCGTAGCCCGCGAACTCCGTATGGGGCGCGTTGGCGGCGATCGCGAAGAGGTCCTTCTCCCCGGAACCCTTCCATGACTGCCGCGCCTTCTCCGAGGCCTTCTCCTGCGCCGACTTGAAGCCGGCCTCGTCGACCGCGACGGAGGAGTGGCCGCAGATCTCCTGGGTGAGCTCGAGCGGGAAGCCGAAGGTCTCGTAGAGCCGGAACGCCGCCTCGCCGGAGAGGGTCGAGCCGGACTTCTCCAGCATCTTGCGCAGTTCGCCCTCGCCGGAGCGCAGCGTCTGGAGGAAGTTCGCCTCCTCGGTCTGCATCACGGTCTGGACCTGGGCCGAGGCCGCGCGCAGTTCCGGGTAGCCGGGCGCGAAGATGTCGACGGCCGCGGGCGCCAGCTCGT
>MGUL01000105.1:1651-9776 GCA_001800005.1 Elusimicrobia bacterium RBG_16_66_12
GCGGCCCATCAGCTGGCCGTAGCGCGCGGCGCGGCGCACGAGGCGGCGCAGCACGTAGCCGCGCTCGACGTTGGTGGGGACGATGCCCTCGCTCATCAGCATGGTCGCCGCTCGGGCATGGTCGGCGATCACGCGGTAGGCACGGCGGTTCCTCGGGTCGAGCGGGTCGGTCTTCAGGATGGAGGCGGCCTTCTCCACGATGGGCCAGAAGAGGTCGGTCGCGAAGGGGGAGGGCTTCCCCTGGACGCAGAAGGCCAGGCGTTCCAGTCCCATGCCGGTGTCGATGCAGGGGCGGGCGAGGGGCTTCAGGGAGCCGTCGGCCTGGCGGTCGAAGCCGGTGAAGACCAGGTTCCAGATCTCGATGTAGCGGTCGCCGTCGCCGCCGACGACGTCGTCCTTGCCTGAGGCGAACCCGGGACCGAGGTCATAATATATCTCGGAGCAGGGGCCGCACGGGCCGGTGGGACCCATGTTCCAGAAGTTGGTGTCGGCGCCCAGCCGCACGGCGGGGTTGGGACAGCCGATCTTCTTCCACAGCTCCACGGCCTCGTCGTCCTCGTTGAAGACGGTCGGGTGGAGGCGCCGGGGGTCCAGGCCCGCCTCCTTGGTCAGGAACTCCCAGGCCCAGGCCACCGCCTCGGCCTTGAAGTAGTCGCCGAAGGAGAAATTGCCCAGCATCTCGAAGAAGGTCAGGTGGCGCAGAGTGGTTCCCACTCTCTCGATGTCGGTGGTGCGGAAGCACTTCTGGCTGGAGGTCGCGCGCGCGAGGTCCTTCTTGAGGCCCAGGAAGTAGGGCTTGAAGGGCACCATGCCCGCCGAGTTGAACATCAGCGTGGCGTCGCCCTGGGGCACGATGGGGGTCGAGGCCTTGAGGGCGTGGCCGTTGCGTACGAAGAAATCGAGGTATGACCGGCGGAGCTGGGCGCTTGTCTTCATGATGGGTGAAGCGGATTATACCAATTACGGTCCAATGCCCTGGGCCTTCGTGCCCATCCGTGGGAGGGTACAATGCCTCAGGCGTTCCGCCGGGACTCGCACTATACTCTTTCGAAGCCGTCATGGAGGAATTATGATGAACCGAACGATGCTGTCCAGGATGTGGGCGACGATTCCTATCCTGATGGCCCTGCTCGCCGCGCCGCAACCCGCCGTAGCGTTCAGAGAAACGAATGAGACTATAACGCCAAGGATGAGCCTGGAGTGTGTGAAAGCCGAGGTGCGCGCCGCGCAGAACAACGCGTTGAAGAGGCTGTTGGAATTGGATCAGGTTCCGATGGAGTTCGGCGCCGTTCTGATGACCTTGCCGTACGCCTATGAAAGCGGGAGAATCTCCAACCCCACCAGGCAGGAGATGCTTGAGATGTTCGACGAAAAGGGGGCACATTGGACGGTGGTTTCGCGCGCCTTGGTCTACTACCGACACCAGGCCGTGGAGCGCGCGCAAGAAGGGCTCAAGAGCCTGGCGGATCAGCAGGGACTGAAGCTGGACGGTCAAATCCTCGAGGCCGCGCGACAGTTGGTGTCGGCAGGAGCTGAATTTGACAAGCTCGAGCGGGTCGTGGACGCCATCATATCCGACATCAGCATGGATCGCGCGACCCTCACGCAGTACGCCGACGGGCCGAGCATCATCGGTCGGAAGAAGAATCTTTTCGAGGACATCCGTCCTGGAATGAAAGTGACCATGTAACTGCGCAGCGAGTCCGGCGCGGAGCGGGTGCATCCCTCCTGTCGTGTCCTGAAGGCATGAACGCCTTCGACGTCGTCATCCTGGGCGCGGGCGGCGCGGGGATGATGTGCGCTCTGCAGGCGGCCCGCCGCGGACGCCGCGTGGCCCTCCTCGACCACTCCGACAAGGCGGGCGGCAAGCTGATCGTCTCCGGCGGGGGGCGGTGCAATTTCACCAACCTCTCGGTCACGGCCGAGGATTTCGTCTCGAAGAACCCTCATTTCTGCAAGTCGGCGCTCTCGCGCTTCACTCCTGTGGACTTCATCGCGATGGTGGAGGCCCGCGGCATCGCCTACCACGAACGCCGGCACGGCCAGCTCTTCTGCGACGCCTCCGCCCAGCAGATCATCGACATGCTGACCTCCGATTGCCGGAAGGCGGGCGCCCGGTTCTTCCTCCAGCATAAGATCCTGTCCGTGTCGAAGACCGAGGCCGGCTCTCTCGTCAAGACGGACCGGGGAGAGTTCTCGGCGGCGTCTCTGGTCGTCGCGACCGGGGGGCTCTCCATCCCGAAGATCGGCGCGACGGGCTTGGGCTACGACATCGCGCGGCAGTTCGGATTGAAGCTGGTGGACACCGCTCCGGCCCTGGACGGCTTCGTCTTCAGCGAGAGCGACAGGAGGCAGCTCGCGGGCTTCTCCGGCATAGCGCTGGACGCGACGGTGACCTGCAATGGAGCCTCCTTCCGAGAGAACCTCCTCTTCACCCACGCCGGCTTCAGCGGCCCGGCCGCCCTTCAGGCCTCTCTGTACTGGCGGCCGGGCGACGCGGTCCATGTCGACTTCCTGCCTGGGCTCACGCGCGAAGAGCTTCTCACTTGGTTCTCCGGGCGCAAGGGCGGCAGGGCGGAGCTCAAGAACCAGATGGCCGGGCTGATGCCGAAGCGCTTGGCGGAGCGTTTCTGCGACCAGCTCCTGCCGAATCTAGCCGACCTGGGAAACCTGCCAAAGAAGGAACTCGAGGCCTTCTGCGCGCAGTTGAAGGACTGGATCTTCGTGCCCGGCGGCACCGTGGGCTACGGCAAAGCCGAGGTGACGCGCGGCGGCGTCGACACCGATGAGCTTTCGTCGAAGACGATGGAAGCCAGGAAGGTCCCCGGCCTGTTCTTCATCGGCGAGGTCGTCGACGTGACCGGCCGGCTCGGCGGCTTCAACTACCAGTGGGCCTGGTCCTCAGGCTGGGCCGCCGGCCAAGCCGTCTAAGCGGCGGCTACTGGCCGTGGCACTTCTTGAACTTCTTGCCGGAGCCGCAGTGGCAGGGTTCGTTGCGTCCGACCTCGGGCCCGGTCTTGACGAAGGTGTCGGGCTTGGGAGACTTCCCGTCGATGAAATGCCAGATGCCGCCCTGCTTGCGGAAGGTCGCGATCTCGCGGTGCTCGTAATCCTGACCGTTTGATGCAAAGCGCGCCGCGAAGCTGACCACGCCCTCGTCGTCCGAGGGCGCGCCGTCCTTGACCGCCAGGACCTGCAGGCCCTTCCAGGCGGACTCGCGCGCCCATTTCTCGGAGGCCTTGCGGTCGAAGTCGGCGCGGCTCTCGGGGGCGTGGGTCTTCTCCACGTAGTCGATGCGTCCCGTGGCGTAGCTGGTGTAGCGGGCGCGCATCAGCGCCTCCGCCGTCGGGGCCGAGGCCTTGCCGGAGATGTAGGGCTCGCAGCAGGAGGCGAAGGGCTTGCCGGACGAGCAGGGGCAATCGGTCGGAGTGGTCATGCGGGGATTATAGTAATAAGAGGAAAGGCGGAATGTTCTTATTTCTTCCGTTGACAGGATTGTGTGAGTCTGTTATAACATCCTCGTCTTGAAAATCACACGCGGATTCGCCGACGCTCTCTCGCGACGCCTGACGGTGCTCATCATCCCGCAGACGCGCCTCAAGCCTTGGCGCTTCCAGTTCACCACATCCTTCTTCCTGTTCATGCTGGCCCTGTGGTCCGGCCTGACGGTCGCCGCCGGCGTCGTGGTGGGCCGCCATGCCGACTACTGGATCACCAAGGCCGACAACCAGGTCATGCTGGTCAAGATGACCCGCCTGGCCCAGGAGATGGACCAGGCTCGGCGCATCCTCGACCAGGCCACCGCGACCGACCGCCAGCTGAGGGGCCTGCTGACCATGGCCCGGGATCGCGACCCCATCGACGCGGCCACCGGCGTGGGCGGCCCCAGCCTGAGCGACCGCCTTTCCCTCAATCGCATGCCCTCCGGCGGCGCCGCCGCCGTGCGGCAGGCGGACTGGCACCGGGAGATCTCGCGCCTGCGCCGGGACGCCGAGCGGCGCCTGGCCAGCTTCCAGGAGATCGCCTGGCATGTGGGCAACCAGAAGAGCCTGCGCAACGCCACCCCCAGCCTCTGGCCCACCGATGGACAGCTCACCTCGCTCTTCGGCTATCGCTTCTCGCCGATGCGCCGCGATGACGATGAGACCGGGGAGTTCCATCCCGGGCTCGACATCGCCAACAACCCGGACACCCTGATCTATGCCACGGCCGACGGCACGGTCCGTTTCTCGGGCTGGTCCCACGGCTACGGCAACATGGTCGTCATCGACCACGGCTACGGCCTGAGCACCCTCTACGGCCATACCTCCAAGGCCCTCGTCAAGACCGGCGCCCGCGTCTCCAAGGGCCAGGTCATCGGCTACATGGGGACCACGGGCCGCTCGACGGGCGCGCACCTCCACTACGAGGTCTGGCGCCAGGGCAAGGCGGTCGACCCGATGTCCTTCCTGAAGGTCCGCGGGGCCGGCGAATTCCTCGGCGCCGTCCCGCGCGAGCCGAAGGCCAGGAGCTGACATGTTCGGAAGCGCGCCGCGGGGGGATTCCCGCGAAGGGATGACCTTGATCGGGGAGGAGGCTTTCTTCCATGGGACCCTGTCGGTCAAGGGCTCCCTGCGCGTGGAGGGGACTTTCGAGGGAGACATCTCCGACGCCGTGGAAATCGAGGTCGGGGTGAAGGGCCGCATCCTCGGCAATGTCGCCGCCGAGACCGTCGTCGTGGCCGGCGAGATCGTCGGCAACGTCGTGGCCGCCCACGCTTTGGAGCTGCTCTCCGGCGCAAAGCTCGTCGGCGACGTCCGCGCGCCGAAGCTCAGGATCGACGAGGGCGCTTCCTTCGACGGGAGCTGCGCGATGGGTTCCGGCGAGGATAAGCCCCGCCGCCGCCGCGGCAAGACGGACGTCGAGACGGAGCGTCCCCAGGCGGAGCCCATTTCCTAGAAGACCCGGAGCCCGCGCACCCCTCTATGATCTCATTCCTGCGACGCCATCAGAAAAGCATCTTCGCCGCGACCTTGAGCACGTTCTTCGGGGGCATGTTCGTCGGGTTCGGAGGCTATTGGTTCACCGACCGGGACACCCAGGGGGCGGCCGCTAGGGTCGGGAAAGTCAAGATCTCCTACGCGCGCCTGATGACGAACGTGAACCTCTACGCCGAGCGCATGCGCGAGCAGGGCGCCGACCTCGACGACGCCAAGCTCGCCCAGCTCAAGCGCGAGATGCTCAATAACATGATGGTCGACGAGATGCTGGCCCTCAAGGCCGACGAGCTGGGGCTGGTCGTGACCGACGAGGAGCTCGCCCGGGACATCCGTGCTACGCCCGCGTTCGTCCGCGGGGGGCAGTTCGACGCCGAGGCCTACTTCTCGGCTGTGCGCTCGCGCTTCCGCCAGTCGCCGCAGGAGTACGAGCGGGATCGCCGTAAGTCCATCAAGACGGCGCGCCTGAAGAGCCTCTTCTTCCGTCTGATCAAGGTCTCTCCGGCCGAGCTCCGTGAGGTCTACGCGGAAGTCAACAAGGGCTCTTTGAAGAATTTCGAGAAGGAGCGGGACGCCTTCGCCGCGCGCCTGCAGCAGCAGCGGGCGCTCGAGCTCGTCAATCACTGTCTGCGCCAGATGCAGACCCAGGTCGAGGTCCAGAACCTCCTCGACCGAGTCGAGGGAACTTGAACAGCATACTCGTCGTCGGCTCCATCGCGCTCGACACCGTCAAGACGACCGAGGGCTCGAGCTGCGACGCGCTCGGGGGCTCGGCCACCTTCTTCTCCCTGGCCGCGCGCTACTTCGCGTCGGTCTCGCTCGTCGGCGTGGTCGGTTCGGACTTCCCCGCCGAGCATCGCGCGCTGCTGTCCGGGCGCGGCATCGACGTCAGCGGCCTGAAGACCGCCAAGGGCAAGACCTTCCGCTGGTCCGGCAAGTACGGCCGGGACGCCTCGGTCGCCAAGACCCTGGCGACTCATCTCAACGTCTTCAAGGACTTCCGCCCGAAGCTGAGCGAGGCGCACCGCAAGATCCCCGTGATATTCCTGGCCAACATCGACCCCGAACTCCAGGCCGAGGTCCTGGCCCAGATGAAGTCTCCGGCCCTGGTCGCCGCCGATACCATGAACTTCTGGATCGGTTCCAAGCCCGAGGCGATCAAGGAACTGCTGGCCAAAGTCGACATCTTCTTCTGCAACGAGGACGAGGCCGAGGCGCTGGCCGAGCGCCCGAACCCGCTGCAGGCCGCTGAGGTCATCGCGTCGTGGGGCCCCTCCGTGGTCGTCGTCAAGAAGGGCGAGCACGGCTCGCTGATGAAGATCGGTTCGCGCTTCTACATCTTCCCGCCCTTCCCCCTGGCGACCATCAAGGACCCGACGGGCGCCGGCGACTCCTTCGCCGGGGGTTTCCTCGGCTATCTGGCCTCGGCGGGCGTCTACGACGACGTCGACCATCTCAAGCGGGCGATGGCCTACGGCTCGGTGCTGGCCTCCTTCAACGTCGAGGACTTCTCGACCAAGAACATCTCGGACCTCGACCGGGACCTCATCGACGAGCGCTTCCACGACTTCGTGGACCGCATGAGCGTGCCCCGCTCCGATGAACTGATCAAGACGCGCCGCGCCGTCGCGGCCTGAGCAGGCCCTTGATCGAGATCGAAGGCCTCGTCAAGCGCTTCGGCTCGCACACCGCCGTCGCCGGCCTGGACCTGCGCGTTGAGCCCGGGGAGATCTTCGGCTTCCTCGGGCCCAACGGCGCCGGCAAGACCACCACGGTCAAGCTGATCACGGGCCTGCTCAAGCCCACCGCGGGCCGGGTGCGCGTGACGGGCTTCGACGTCGCGGTCCAGACCCTGCAGGCCAAACGCGCGATGGGACTGGTCCCCGACGAGCCCTTCGTGTATCCGAAACTGACGGGTGCGGAGTACCTGCGCTTCGTGGGCGAGCTCTACGGCGTGCCCTTGGCCGACATGCGCCGGCGCATCCCCGAACTGCTGGAGATGTTCGAGCTCTCGTCGTGGGGCGGGGAACTGGCGGAGAGCTTCTCGCATGGGATGCGCCAGAAGCTGGTCCTGGCTGGGATCCTCCTGCACGACCCCAAGGTCCTGGTGCTCGACGAACCGATGGTGGGCCTGGACCCCAAGAGCGCGCGCCTCGTCAAGGACATCTTCCTGAGGCTGGCCGAGCGCGGCACGACGATCTTCATGTGCACGCACGTTCTGGAAATAGCGGAGAAGCTCTGCGACCGCATCGGCATCATGATCGAGGGCCGGATGATCGCCTGCGGAAGCCTCGAAGAGCTCCGCGCGCAGTCCCGCACCGACGGCCTGGACCTGGAAGGGGTCTTCCTGAGCCTGACCGGGGGCGCGGAGTATTCGACGCTCCTGCGTTTCCTCTAGGGCCATGCTCGACCTGCTCCTGCGCCTGCGGGCGCGCTCCCTCGGCAACACCCTGCGGCATTTCACCGCCTACGAGTGGGCGCGCAACGGCGCCTTCGCCTGCGCGGGCTTGGGGCTGCTCTACGGGCTGCACTTCGGCTTCTTCCGCCTGCTGAAATACCTGATGACCATCGAGCTTCTCGGCGCGCTGCTGATGTGGAAGCTGACCGCGATGATGTTCCTGATGACCCTCTCCATGGTCACGGTCTCGAGCCTGCTCACCTCCCTGACGACCCTCTATTATTCCCGCGATCTGCGCTTCCTGATGAAGGCGCCGGTGAGCCTGCGCACGGTCTTCCTCGACAAGTCCCTGGAGAGCGCCTTCTTCGCCTCCTGGATGATCGGGCTCATCCTCGTCCCGTACATGCTGGCCGTCTCGCGCGTCTTGCATCTGGGCTGGGGCTTCCTCGCGGCCTTCGCCGCGGCCCTTCCGCCCTTCCTCCTTCTGGCCGCGTCCGCGGGCATCGGCTTCACCTTGCTTCTCCTGTACGCGTTCCCCTCGTCGCGCACCCGCGACGTCGTTTGGGTGTTTTCGAGCCTCTCACTGTCCGTGATGTACGGCCTGGTGCGCTTCGCCCAGCCCGAGCGTCTGATACGACCGGACGCGCTCAAGGTCGTCGCCGAATACCTGAGCTTCCTCCAGGCGCCGACGGCGCCCGCGCTGCCTTCCTGGTGGCTGACGCGGGGCCTGCAGGCCGCCGCGGCGGGCCGC
>MGUL01000105.1:9785-17354 GCA_001800005.1 Elusimicrobia bacterium RBG_16_66_12
GATTACGCGCGCGACGCGGCCTTTCTCTGGGCCGGCGCGGCCGCCGTCTACGCCCTGCTGTTGGCCTTGGCGGGCGGAATCTACTTCACCGGCTACAGCGGGGCCCAAGAGGGGGCGCTGCGGCGCCGCGTCCATGCTTTTGTCCCGCTTTTAGTCGCGCCGCTGCTTTGGAAGGAGTGGGTGAGCTTCAGACGCGACGTGAAGCACTGGTCGCAGATGCTGCTGATCGCGGGCCTGGTCTTCGTCTATCTCTTCAGCATTCGCCGGCTGCCTCTCGATTCGCCGGAGCTGCGCAGCCTGGTCGCGTTCCTGAACGTCGGCACCGCCGGCTTCGTCATCGCGGCCCTGGGGCTGCGCTTCACTTTCCCGTCCGTGAGCCTGGAGGGCAAGTCCTGGTGGGTCATCCGCGCCGCGCCCCTGGAGATGGGCCAGGTGATGCGCCAGAAATTCGCCTTCTCCGCCGTGCCGCTGCTGACGGTCGCCCTCGTGCTGGGGCTGATGACGAACCGCCTCCTGGGGGCCGACCGCTTCACCGCCTGGCTTTCCCTGGGGGCGCTTCTGACCGTGGCCCTCTGCGTCTGCGCGATGGGCGTCGGCTTCGGCGCGCTCTTCCCGCGTTTCTCGGTCGAGAACATCCACCAGATCGAGTCCTCTCTGGGAGGCTTCGTGTACATGGCGGCCAGCCTCTTCTACATCGCCCTCACCCTCGCCATCCTCGCGGCTCCCATGCAGATGCACTTCTCGCAGCGGTTCGGAAGGCCCGACTGGGACCCGCGCGTCGCGGCCTTCTCCGCCGCGGCCTGGCTCGCCCTCAATCTGTTCGCCGGCCTCACGCCCTGGATCCTGGGGCGCCGGGCCCTGGAGAACCATGAAGAATAGCCTGCTTGCCGCGTTCGCCTTCCTCGCCGTTCCCGCCTGCGCCGGTCCGAAGGTGGCGGTCGTGCTGGACGATTTCGGCCTCACCTACAAGAAGAACCCGCCCGACGAGGAGTGGATGTCCCTCGCCCAGCCGTTGACCTTCGCGGTGATGCCGGACTCGCCGCGCACGAAGAAGGCGGCCAAGGCGACGCTGGAGGCGGGCAAGGAGCTGATCATCCACTACCCCTTCGACCCGTTTCAGAAGCTGGTCCTGGCCAAGGACGCCGCCGCGCCCGAGGACGTGGCCGGCGCGACGAAGCTCCTGGAGAAATGCCTCAGGGACATCCCCGGCGCCGTCGGGCTGAACAACCATCGGTCCTACCGCGGGACGCGGAACCGCCCGCTGATGCGCGAGTTCATGAAGGTCCTCAAGACGAAGAACCTTTACTTCCTGGACTCGAAGGTTTCGTCGAAGACCGTCGCTTACGATGAGGCCAAGGCCGCCGGCATCCCCGCCGCGATGAACGACATCTTCCTCGACACGGCCGAGATCCACACCCAGGCCTTCTGCGCGAAGAACCTGGCCGCGGCCGTCGCGCGCGCGCGCGCGCATGGAGAGGCGGTCGCCATCGGCCACCACTACTTCCGCGGCACGCTCGACTGCCTGAAGGAAGGGATGCCGCGCTACGCGAAGGAAGGCGTCGAGTTCGTCAAGGCGTCAGCGCTGGCTCGCTGAAAATCCTGCCGGCGGTGGGAGTCGAACCCACATGAGGTCGCCCTCGAGCGATTTTGAGTCGCTTGCGTCTGCCAGTTCCGCCACGCCGGCGTCAGGTGAATTAAAGCACTTTTGTATTGTACACTCGACCGGATGGCACGCACGATCCTCGTCGTCGACGATGACGCGACCTTGGTCGCTCCGCTCAAGGACGGCCTGGAGTCCGCCGGCTACAAGGTCGCGGTGGCCTTCGATGCGGCGCAGGGGCTGCTCCTCGCCCATGAGGCGCGGCCCGATCTGATCATCCTCGATTACTACATGCCGGGCATCGACGGCGGCGCCATGTACGAACGCATGCGAGCCTCCTCCGACGTCGCCGAAGTGCCCGTGGTCTTCTCGACGGGACTGACCTTGGAGGAGCTGCGCGGCAAGGTGAAGCCCGGGCCCAAGACCTTCTTCCTGAAGAAGCCCGTGGGCTTCTCCGGCATCCTGTCGGTGGTCAACCAGATCCTGGGAGAGGACCGGCAGGCCATGTCGAGAGTGGTCCTTCCCGCCACGACCGGCACGCCGGCGCCCGTCCCGGGTCCCGCGTCCCCGCCCGCGCCGGCGCCCGCCCCCGAACCGCGGAGCGCGGCCAGGCACTCGGAGTTCCAGGTGCGAGTGACCTACGCCGACACCGACAAGATGGGGATCATCTACTACGCGAATTATCTGAAGTACTTTGAGCAGGGGCGCACCGAGCTCCTGCGTTCGCTCGGCGTGCGGTATCGCGACCTTGAAGTCCAGCGCAAGATTTTCCTGCCGGCCGTCGAGGCGCGCTGCCGATACCTCGCTCCCAGCCGCTACGACGACCTCCTCACCGTGCGCACGTGGATCGCGGAGATGGGGCGCGCCAGCATCTCCTTCGAGTGCGACGTGGTGGACAAGGACCTGGCGGGCAAGGTGGTCGCGCGAGGGTATTCCCGACACGCCCTGGTCAACGACCTGTGGCGCACCACGCGCATGCCGGGCGACCTGCGCATCCTGCTCGCGCCCTTCGTGGGACGCGGCCCGGGTCAGGTGTAGGGGATCGATTCGCCGTTGGCGGCGAAGCTCTGCAGGCCGGATTCGCTCGCGTACCAGGACCAGCCGACCTGGATCAGCGCCTTGAGGATGCAGGCCGCCGGGATCGCGAACACGAGGCCCAGGAAGCCGAACATCTCCGCGCCCAGGATCAGCGACAGCAGGAAGACCATCGGATGCAGGTGCACCGAGTGGCGGGCGATGATCGGCTGGAGAAGTATCTCGTCGGCCAGCCGGATGCCGAAGAAGAGCAGGCAGACCTTGAAGAACGCCGAGATCGTGCCGAACTGGTACCAGGCCATGCCGCCGCCCACCACGATCCCGATCGCGACGCCCAGGTAGGGCACGAAGGAACTGACGCCCGAGAGCACCGAGATCGCGAAGGCGTTGTCGACGCCCAGCGCGAGGAGCCCGAGGAAGGAGGCGAGGCCGATGGCCGCCGCCACGATCAGGATCCCGCGCAGGTAGTTGCCCAGAGAGGTGTCGATCTCGCCCATCAGATGGATCGCCTGCTCGACGTAGCGGCTCGGCGCGGTCTGGATGAGGCGCTCGAACCCGCCGGGGCCGTCGAGCAGGAAGAAGAAGCCGATGAACGGGACCAGAAGGCCATGGGCCAGCAGCGGCAGAAGCCCCAGGATGTCCGAGGGCACGGATTGCAGCCGCTCGAGGCCGCTGCCGACGACCGAGTCGAGCGCGTGCTCGGCCACCTTCGGAGGCAGCGGGAGCCGTCGCGTGAGCTTGGACTGCTGGACGACGACGAACTTCTGTATCTGAGAAAGGTAGATCGGCGCGTTGGCGCTCAGGCGCTCGGACTCGTCGACGATGAGCGTCTTGAGCCCCGCGTAGGCGCCGTAGCCGATGAGGAGCGCGATCAGGTAGCCCATCACGACCAGATGCGAGCGCCGCAGGCCTTTCGCCTCGAAGTAGACGACGGCCGGATCGACGACGTAGGCGAACGCGGCCGCGAGGAGGAAGGGCGTGAGCGCCTCGCGCACGAGGTAGAAGGCGTAGAGGGCCGCGCCGGCGACGATGAAGACCGTCAGGAACGGCGCCGAGCCCGACCGGCGGGACTCAGTCACGGGCGGCGGAGGCCGTGAACGCGCCGGTCGCGCGGCGCAGCCGCGTGGAGAGCAGGCGGGCCAAGTGCCCCATGATGGTCACGCCGATGCGGGGCTCGGCTTGGAGCAGGGCTTCGAGTTTGGTCCGGTAGAGGAGGTGCAGACGGGAGGTCTCGGTCGCGGCGGCCGTGGCCGAGCGCGGCAGCGATTCGAGCAGAGCCATCTCCCCGAACCACTCCCCCGGCTTCACCGTGTAGAGAGGCAGAGTCTCTCCCCCGGGGCCGCGGCGGGTCAAATCGACCTTGCCGGACTCCAGGATGAACAGCGCTCGTCCGATGTCGCCTTCCTCGAAGATGACCTCTCCCGGCCGATAGGTCCGCGCGTGCAGCGCCTGGACCAGGCGGCCGAGTTCGTTGTTGTTGAGGTCCTGGAAGATCTCCAGGGAGCGCAGGAACTGCTTCTTGCGCGCGAACTGGGGGTCCAGGAACCAGTGCTTGAGGCCCTTGAACAGGCTCATCGCATCAGCCGCCGCGGAAGAGCTGGAGGCCCGCGGAGAAGAGCGTCTTGAACGCCGTTCCCCAGCCCGAGCGCATCGACTGCCCGAAAGTGAGGACTTCCTGGTCCACGCGGTAGGCGGCGACCTCGACGGCCGAGGCCGCGTCGCGGACCTTGATCATCGCGACGCAGAAGACGGCGATCATGACGGCGAGCTCGACGACGATCAGCGCGAGGCAGACGGCGATGAATGTCTCCATGGGAAGCCATCCTACAAAAAATTGATAGGATTCACGCATGTCGCGCGCCGACTGGTCGTCCACCGTCCGACTGCCCAAGACCGATTTTCCCATGAAAGGGGACCTGGCCAGGCGCGAGCCGGAGTTCCTGAAGCGTTGGGAGGACTCCGGGCTCTATGCGCGCCTCCAGGAGCGTCAGAATGGGCGGCCGCCGTTCGTCCTCCATGACGGGCCGCCCTACGCCAACGGCAGCATCCATATCGGCCACGCGCTCAATAAGGTCCTCAAGGACATCGCCGTGAAGTCCCGGGCCCTGATGGGCTGCGCGGCGCCGTACGTTCCCGGCTGGGACTGCCACGGCCTCCCCATCGAGACCGCGCTCCTCAAAGAGATGAAGATGAGCAAGCGCGGCGTGACCGACATCCCGAAGTTCCGCCGGGACGCGGCCGCCTTCGCGGAGCGCTTCATCGGCCTGCAGCGCGAGGAGTTCAAGCGTCTGGGCATCCTGGGAGACTGGGAGGCTCCCTACAGGACGATGGACCGCGCCTACGAGGCGAAGATCCTGCGCGCCTTCCGCCTGCTCGCGCAGAAAGGCCATGTCTATCGCGGCCTCAAGCCCGTCCTCTGGTGCCCGACCTGCGAGACCGCGCTCGCCGAGGCCGAGGTCGAGTACAAGGACAAGACCTCGCCGTCCGTCTACGTGGCTTTGCCCGTGACCGAGGGGGAGCTCAAGGGCGCGGAGATCGTCGTCTGGACGACGACGCCGTGGACCCTGCCCGCCAACCGCGCCGCCGCCTTCCACCCGAACCTGGAATACGTCGAGCTGTCGGCCGGGGTCGCCGGCCGCAGCCGCCGCCTGATCGTGGCCAAGCCCCGCCTCGAGGCCTTCGTCAAGGAGGTCTCGGCCGCGGATATGAAAGTGGTCCGCGCCTGGTCCGGCGAGAAGATCGTCGCCCTCCTGCCGCGCTACGTCCTGCCCTATGAGACGAAGCCCGGCGAGACGGGCGTCTCGGTCCTGGCCGAGTACGTGACGGCCGAGGACGGCACCGGGATCGTGCACACCGCGCCCGGCCACGGCGAAGACGATTTCCACACGGGCCGGCGTTATGACCTGGAGATCCTCAACCCCGTCGACGCCGCCGGGCGCTTCACGGACAAGGCCCCGCGCTGGACCGGCAAGAACATATTCAAGGAAGGCAATCCTGAGATCGTCGCGGACCTGGCCGAGCGCGGCCTGCTGCTGGCCAAGAAGGACATCGTCCATTCCTACCCGCACTGCTGGCGCTGCAAGAACCCCGTGATCTTCCGCACGACCGATCAGTGGTTCCTGCGCCTCTCTGACGCCCTGCGCGAGCACCTCCTCCGGGAGATCGACTCCACGCGCTGGCTGCCGCCCGAGGGCCGCGCGCGCATCGCCGCGATGGTCTCCAACCGTCCCGACTGGTGCCTGTCGCGCCAGCGCGTGTGGGGCACTCCGATCCCGGTCCTCTACCCGGTCAAGACCGGAGCGCCCCTGCTCGACGACGCCGTGCTCCAGGCCGTCGAGCGCCAGGCCGCGACCCAGGGCATCGACTTCTGGTTCGAGAGGTGGGGGGAGGTCCTGAAGCCCGCGGATTGGCCTTTCCTTCCGCTTCACCCCGATCTGGTGGACGGCTTCCGCCGCGAGTCGGACATCCTGGACGTCTGGCTCGATTCCGGCGTGTCCTGGCTCTCGGTCCTGGGCGAGGACGGCGTCGCGGACCTCTACCTGGAGGGCTCCGACCAGCACCGCGGCTGGTTCCAGAGCTCGCTGGTGATGTCCACGGCCCTGCGCGGCAAGGCGCCTTACAAGGCGGTGCTCACGCACGGCTTCGTCCTCGACGACAAGGGCCGGGCGATGCACAAGTCCGCGGGCAACGTGGTCGCGCCCCAGCAGGTCATCGAGAAATGGGGCGCCGACGTCCTCCGTCTTTGGGTGGCCCTCTCGGACTACAACGACGACGTGCGCATCTCGGACAAGCTGATGGAAGGGCCGGCGGATTCCTACCGCCGCGTGCGCAACACCCTGCGCTACCTGCTCGGCAGCCTCTGCGACTTCCACCGGAACTTGGCGGTCCCGCACGAGAAGCTCCCCGAGATGGAGCGCTTCATGCTCCATCGCCTGGCACAGCTCCAGAACGAGGTCCTCGAGGACTATCGCGAGTACCGCTACCGCGCCGCGGCCCGGCGTCTGGTCGATTTCTGCGCCTTCGACCTGTCGGCCTTCTATCTGGACGCCACGAAGGATCGGCTCTACACCTTCCGCGCCGACGCGCCCGAGCGCCTGGCCTCTCAGACGGTGATGGCCGAGATCCTGAGGCGGCTCTGCGCGCTCCTGTCCCCTGTCCTCTCCTTCACGGCCGAGGAAGCCTGGCTCTTCCAGGCGGCGCCGCCGGCGCTGAGCGTCTTCCTCTGGGACCTGCCCGCGCCCGAGCCGCGCTGGACCGATGCGGTGCTGGCCGCCCGATGGGAGAAGGTCGCGGCCGTGCGCTCCGTCGTGCAGAAAGCCCTCGAGGAGGCGCGCGCGGCCAAGGTCATCGGCGCTTCTCTCCAGGCCCGGGTCGTCCTGAAGGGCTCTGCGGAGGTCCTCGCCCCGCTGAGGGGCCTGGACCTTGCCGAGATCCTGATCGTCTCGGGGGCCGCTCTCGACGAGTCGGGCGGGGAGCTGACCGTCGCCGTCTCCCAGGCCGCGGGCGCTAAATGCCCGCGCTGCTGGCGCTGGCAGTCGGACATCGGGTCCCATCCGTCGCAACCGGAGCTATGCGGACGCTGCGCCCGGCAATTGTCCTGACGCTGATCGCGCTCGATCGGGCCACCAAGCTCTGGGCGATGCGCGATCTGCGTTTCCAGGGGCCCATCCAGGTCCTGCCTTTCTTCGAGCTCTCCTACGTCGAGAACACGGGAGCGGCCTTCGGCCTGGGGCATGGAGCCAACGGCTTCTTCATCGCGGTCTCGGCGGTGCTCATCGGCGTGCTGTTCAGGCTGCTGCGGCGCTGGCCTCAGAACGACCTCTGGCTCCAGGCGGGGGGGACCTTGGTCCTGACCGGGGCCGTCGCCAATCTCTACGACCGCGTCGCCTACCGCTTCGTGGTGGATTTCCTCTACCTGCACCACTGGCCCGTCT
>MGUL01000105.1:17368-20984 GCA_001800005.1 Elusimicrobia bacterium RBG_16_66_12
GCATCACCGTGGGCGCGGTGATGCTCGCCTGGGGCATGAAGGACCCCAAGACGAAAGCTCCCGCCTAGCTGTTCAGCTTGGCGAGGCCCCAGAACAGCGCGAAGCCGACTGCGGCGCCGACGACGATGCCCACGGGGCCGAAGAACGAGCCGACCATTACGCCGGGGAGCATCCCGACCACGCCGGTCTTCACGGCCAGCCACGCGTTCGGGTCCGCCTTCTTCTCCTCGACACACTTGCCGTCCTTGTCCTTCTTCTCGCAGTCGTCGCCCTTGGTGGCGGGAGTGGGCGGCTCTTTGGCGGCGGCCTGGGATCCGTCGGCGGCGGGCTTGCCGGACAGGAACTTGTCGCAGGCCTCGGCCAATTTCTTGAGCTCGCCCTCGGGGAGCTTCGACGGGGGCGCGGGCGGTACGGTGGCGACCAGATTGCTGGCCGCGCCGCTGAAGGTCCCGTCAGCGTGGGTCGTGCCCTTAGCAGCCGTCTTGGCTTGGTCGATGGCTTTTCCGTCATGAGAACCGGCCGCGCCGCCGCTCGAAGTTCGCTTCAGCTTATCGCAGAACAGGTCCTTCTGCGCCGGCGCGAGGGCATCGAAATCCTTCATGTCCTTCACGTCGGTCAGCTTGTTCATCTCGGCCTGTTTTCGGTACTTGGCGATGACGGCGGCGATCTCTTTCCGGTCGTTTTTGCCTTTGGCTTGCTTGAGGCTCTGGTCGTAGGAGACTTGCTGCGCCCGCGTCAGGTTCTCGAACTCATCTTTGTCGAGCTCCCGGAGGTTCTGGGCGGCGATCTTGCGATATTTGGCGTTGAGCATGCCGATCTTCACGGGGTCTTTCTCGTCCTTGGCGGCCTTGAGGCTTTTTTCGTAGATGCCTCTGTCCTCATCCGATAGACTGTCGAGCTCGTCTTTGTCGAGTTCCTTCGTGTCCAGGACGGCCTCGGGCTTCGTCTCGGGCTTTACCTCGGGTTTGGGCTCCGGCTTCACTTCCGGTTTGGGTTCGGGCGTCACCTCAGGCTTCGTCTCGGGCTTGGACCCAGGCTTGGAGCCCGGCTGCCTCCGAGGCTTGCCCTGCGGTTTGCTCGCGACGACGTCATTGGCGACCTTGTGCGGCGCGGAGACGACCATCATCGTGCGCATGGCCTCGAAACTCGGCTGGTCGTGCTTCGCCAAGGGGTCGTAGATGTCGGTCTTCTGCCTGAAGCTCCCTTGGGAGACCTCTTTGGCCGCGAGGTCGTACTGGTAATTCGAGAGTTCCGAGCTGTAGAAGACCTTGTCCATGCGATGCTTCTCGGTTTTCGTTCCCATGGGGAAAGTCCGGCCGAGCACGGTCACATAACGCGGGACTTTCTCGTCGACCAAAACCGTTTCTTTCTTGGTCTCCGTGATCCGATAGAGCGGCGCCATGCCAGCCGTCTTGCCCGCGGCGCAGTCGCTACGCCGGCAGCGGAGGACCGAACTCTTCTTCGTCGCGGGGTCGGTGAGGTGGACTTTCAGCCAGTCGGAGCTGGGTTCCTCTTGGGCCTGCCAAGTCGGCAGCGTCGGCGCGGAGGAGGGGGATTTCTTCTTGCCGGTGTTGGCGCCCGTCGACCATGAGGAGCAGGTCAGCAGGACGAGGGCGGCCAGCAGGGACTGCACGCGAGGGGGTTTCATCGGCGCTTTCCTCTTTAGCGGGTCTTGGCGATCACGGCATAGCATAGCCTGGGGAGTTGGTTCCCGCAAGCCCCCGAAGGCCTACGGCGAGCCTGGGACTTTCGACCTACGGACGCCTCGCAGGAACGACTTCCAGGCCTTCTCCCCGGTCCTCTCGATGTCCGGGACCGGGCTTTCCCTCTGGAGCGAGAGCACGATGAAGCGCCCGTCTTTGAACGGGGGCAGGATGCAGAACGTCTCGGCGCCCATCTTGGGCGTTCCCGGGGTGGAGTCGTGCGGACCGCCTTCCAAGAGAGGGAAGCGGCGGCGGAAGAGCGCGAGGGGCTTGCCGGCCACCAGCGCCTCGCCTTTCTTCTCGGGCGCGCGTCCCATCGTGGTCGCGCCCGGCCCGGCGAAAAAATCCGTGGGGTCCTTGTGGAAGGAACCCTTGGCGCCGAAGACCTGTACGACCAGGCGGTCCATGCCCCGCTCGAAGGCGACGACGAGATCAATCCCTCCCGTGTTGGAATAAGCCGTCCGGCTCCAGCCCGCCGGGGGGGCGAACTCGATAAGCCCGGCGACGGTCTCGACGGCGGGGACGTTCTTCATCGCGGGCTCCTTGGCCGCCCCGGTCAAGAGGGCGAGAGAGACCAGCCAGGCCGAGCGGGTGATCTTCATCAGAGGCCCCAGTGGCGAGGGTTGTCGCGCACGTCATCCTGGTAGAGCTTCTCCAGCGCGTCGAAATCGATCTGGTCGGGCGGGGGCGGGACCAGCGCCTCACGCTTTCGTCCCCGGGTCTCCATCGCGAGCCTCGTTCGGTAGCGCTCAAGGCGGCGTTCAAAGGCGCGCAGGTGTTCGGAACGCGATGCCTCGGAGAGCTTGCGCAGCGCCTCGCGGCCTTCGGGGGTGCCGTAGAACTCGATACGTTTGCGGATATCCTCCTCGACCTCGCCGGCCTCCCGCTTGATGCTGGAGTACTCTTCGAGGAAGTTGTCGGAGTCCTCGCCGACCGAGGCGAAACGGCGACGCTCCATCTTGTGCTCCGCGACGAAATGTTCGATGACGAATCGCCATTTGCGCATGTCGATGTCGGTCTCGTCCATGCTCTCGCGGCGGCGGCGGGATTGCTCGAGACGCGCCCTGAGCACCGGGACAGGGTCGGCCAGTCCGTCGGGGCCGAACGTCAGGGCGTAATAGGGGTCGATGAGCGCGAGGCTTTTGTGGAACGCTTCGGGGTCTTTCAGGTAGCCCCACATCCCGCCGTCGCTCAGCGGCGCGCCGAGCTCGGTCCGGACCAGCCAGCCGATGAGCCGGCCGTTGGCCTCGTCGCCGCGGTAGCGGTGCAGCGCCGCCAGGGGGAAGTCCGCGTTCTTGGCGCGTTGTTCTTCGAGGATATGCCCGAACAGCTCGTGGGCGAGTGTGCCCGCCATCTCCCGGGAGGCGAGTTCGGGATCCGCGTCCAGGAAGAGCCGGTTGATCGCGACGACGGACCCGTTCCGGGCCTCTCCCCGAATCCCGGACACGACCTTCCTGCCGTTGACCGAGATCAGCGTGCCGTCGAGCTTGTCGAATCGGACCTCGGCGGAGGCGTTCTGGGCCACGAAATCCGCGGCGACCTCCTGACCGGTCGGCGTGCGGAGCACGTCGCTCAGGGCTCTTCGGAGCACGGCGGCGGCGCGAGGGTCCGCATCCTCTTTGAGTTTCACCCGGGTGAGGACTTCCTTGAGCAGCGGGGAGTCCTCCTGCGCCGCTCCCGTGGGGCTCTCGCTCGGCTGCGTGGTCCTCGGGCCAGAGACCCTCTCCTCGCGCCGGGCCGCTCCGTCGAACTCGAGAGTCCCGGCGGCGCTCGGGCCCGGGAGGGCTTTCGGGGCGATGAGGCGCCCCGGCGAGGTCTCCTTCTTGACGTCTCCGCGTGCGGGGCAGAGGAGCCGTGCCGTCTGCGCGTTGCTCAGCCGGCGGCGTTCGGGCGAGGACTCCCGGCGGGCGGCG
>MGUL01000105.1:20994-34733 GCA_001800005.1 Elusimicrobia bacterium RBG_16_66_12
GCGTTCCTCGTAGCGTCCGTCTTCGAGAGAGAGGAGCCGGCTGCGTTCCTCGGGTCGCAGCGCCCCTGGCGCGTCGGCCCGGAACGGCGCGTCGGGCGCGGCGTCAGCCGGGGAGCCCGGCTCGCAGAGCGCCGTCGCCGCGGCGAGACGCGCGGCCAGCAAAGGGAGGAGGACGCAAACGGCGAGGTTCAGGCGTCGGGACATGGGGTGCCGCCTAGCCGTGAGTATAGCCCGTCCTCCGGCTTCCCGCCAGGGGTCCCTAGGCCCGGTCGAGCAGGCCGACCATCTCGACGTGAGAGGTCTGGGGGAAGAGGTCCACCGGCGTGACGCGGCGCAGGGTGTAGCCTGAGTGGCTGAGGAAGCCCGCGTCCCGGGCGAAGGTGGCGGGGTCGCAGGAGACGTAGACCACGCGCTTGATCTTGCGCTCGGTGAGGAAGCGGCGCACGGGCTGGGAGAGCCCGATCCGGGGAGGGTCGACGACCGCCGCGCAGCCGTCCGGGAGTTCGGCGGTGAGCTTCGGCAGGACGGCTTCGGCGCGGCCGGCCTTGAAGCGGCAGTTCTTGACCGCGTTGCGCTCCGCGTTGCGGTAGGCGTCGCCGACCGCCTCGCGGTTCTCCTCGACGCCGACGACCTTGGGGAACGCGTCCGACATCCAGAGGGTGAGCGTGCCCACCCCGCAGTAGAGGTCCAGGCCCATCGGGAACTTCCTGCCGCCGTCGCGGACCGCCTCCTTGGCCGTGTTGTAGAGGACCTCGGCCGCGGGGGTGTTGACCTGCAGGAAGGCCCCGGGCGACACCGCGAAGCGGAAACGCCCGATGGTCTCCTCAATCTCGCGGGCGCCCCAGAGCCGACGCCAGGCCGGACCCAGCACCACCGAGGTCCGCTCCGGCTGGATGTTCAGATGGAGTCCGATCATCTCCGGGTGCTGCGCGTGCAGTTCGGCCGCGAAGGACTCCCGGTCCGGGAACTCGGAGCGCGAGACCACGAGGGCGACCAGGGCCTGGCCCTCCGCGTTGGTGCGGATGTAGAGGTGGCGCAGCCAGCCCTTGCCCGTCTTGCCGTCATAGAAGGACCAGCCGCGCTCGGCGGCCATCCGCCGGACCGTGTGCGCCAGGCGCACCGAGAGGTCGGGCTGGATGGGGCACTCGCGCATGTCGACGATCTCGCGCGAGCCGGCCGCGAAGAAGCCCATCCGCGCTCCGGCGGCGAAGGGGATCTGGACCTTGTTGCGGTAGCCCCAGGGCTGGGGCGAGGGCTTGGTCTCAAGAACGAGCTTCTCCGCGTCGGCGAATTTCCCGAGGCGCTTGAGGCAGTCCACCACGATGCCCCGCTTCTGCTTGAGCTGGGCGGCGTAGTCGAGGTGCTGCCAGTCGCAGCCGCCGCAGGCCGGTCCGGGGCGGGAGGGGGCGGCGTGGTGCGGGCAGGGCGGGTCCCGGCGGTCGGGGCCGGACGAGAGCACCTTCTTGATGCGGGCGCGGGCGAAGCTCGACTTGGATTCGAAGACCTCGACTTCAAGGCGGTCTCCGGGAGCCGCGTGGGGCACGAAGAGCACCCGGGAGGAGCCCTCGGCCCGGGCCAGGCCGTCTCCGGCGGGGGCCATGCTGTCGACCTTCACCGTCAGAGTCTCGCGCGTCTCGTTCACCATGGGATTGTACCAATTTTATAGAATGCCCATGTGAGGACGAGCCTTGCCGGTTTGCTTTCCGCCGTCATGATCGGCGCCTGCGTGCCCTATCCCGGGGAACTGCCTGACGACGGGCGCGGCCGTTCCTTCACGGGGATCGTGGAGGGCGCCTACCCCGGCCTCGACGCGGGCTACAACGAGACGCAGGGGCTGCACTTCCAGGTGAAGGCCTACGGCATCGACGTCGTGCGCGCCGTCTCGGACAAGGCCGAGGAGTCGTACAACCGCATCATGACCGACACGGGGCTGTATTCCTTCAAACCCCGCGGCATGTATCAGATCGTGGTCTACGGCACGCAGGATGAGTTCCGCAAGAAGACCGGCCAGCCCGATTGGTCGGCGGGGGTCGCCGTCGGCAACGCGATCTACACCTATGTCTCGCCCCGCCTGGAGGGCGTGCTCTCCCACGAGATGACCCATCTCATCTGGTTCGAGTTCATGGGCGGCCGACTGACCCAGGAGCACCGCTGGATCAACGAGGGTTTGGCCGTCTTCGAGGAAGCGAAGGCCGTCGACCCGCGCGGGGGCGCGTCTCTCTTCGGCTCGCTGCGCCAGACCCTGCGTTCCTCGCCCATCCCGATGGACCAGATGATGCGGCTGGTCCCCGCCACCGAGCGAGCCTACGAGGTCAGCCTCTGGTATGCCCAGGCCGAGGACATGGTCCGCTTCCTGATCCAGCGCGGCGGCCGCATCGGCTTCTCTCAGTTCCTCACGGCTCTGCGCGACGGCAAGGACCTCGACCGGGCGGTCTCCGAGGGCTTCCCGGGGCAGTGGCGCGCGCTGGAGGACTTCGACCTGCAGTGGCGCCGGAGCCTGCCATGAGCCGTCCGCCTCCGACCGCTCCCGGCGCCTCGCGCCGCGTCGTCCTTCCCGTGCGCGGCATGCATTGCGCCTCGTGCGTGGCCAAAGTGGAGGGAGCGATCGAGAAGATCGACGGCGTGAGCGCGGTCAGCGTGGACCTGCCCTCGCGCACCGTGGCCGTGGATTTCACGCCGGTGCCGGGCAAGCTCGAGGTCCGGACGCTGCGCCGCGCCATCGAGAAGGCGGGCTACGATGTTCTCGGCGAGAGCGAGAGCCGCGTGCAGGCCGAGTCCATCAGCCTCCTCTCCCAGCAGGAGGAGCAGCGCGTGCTGATGACGCGGCTGCAGGTCGCCGTGGTCTTCTCGGCGCCGCTGATGCTGGCCCACTGGCTGAAACTTTCCCCGTACACCGCCCTGCTGCTGGCGGTCCCGGTCCAGGTCTAGGGCGGCAGGCATTTCCACCAGGGGCTGTCCCGTTCGCTGCTGCGCCGGCGCGCGGACATGGACGCGCTGGTCTCCATCTCGACTTGGGCCGCGTTCTTCTACAGCGCGTACGTGGTCCTGCTCCCCGAGACCCTGCCTCCGGCCGCGCGCCAGACCCAGTGGGACGCGGTCAGCGGCCTGATCGTCTTCGTGACGCTGGGGCGCTGGATCGAGGCCAAGACCCGCGGCAAGACCAACGAAGCCGTCGTCACGCTGATGCGCATGGCGCCCAAGACCGCCCGCGTGCTGCGCGAGGGGCAGGAGTTGACCGTGCCGCTGGCCGAGGTGTCGGTCGGCGAGACGGTGCGCGTGCGTCCCGGCGAGCAGATCGGCACCGACGGGGAGGTCGTCGTCGGCAGCTCCACGGTCGACGAGGCCTTGCTGACCGGCGAGAGCCTTCCCGTCGAGAAGGCTCCCGGCAGCCGCGTCTGGGGCGGCACGCTCAACAAGAACGGAGCCCTCGAGGTCCGCGTGACGCGGCCCGGCGACGAGTCGGCCCTCTCCCGCATCGTCGAGGCCGTGCGCGAGAGCCAGTCGACCAAGCCCAAGATCCAGCGTTCCGTCGACAAGGTCGCGGCGTGGTTCGTGCCCGCCGTGATCGCCTTGGCCGTCCTGACGGCCGCGTCTTGGCTGCGCTGGGGGCCCGAGCCGCGCTTCCTGTTCGCGATGACCTCCTTCGTCTCGGTCCTGGCCTGCGCATGCCCCTGCGCGCTCGGCCTGGCCACGCCCCTGGCCGTCGTGGCGGGGATGGGCCGCGCGGCGGAGATGGGGGTGTTCATCCGCAACGCCGAGATACTGGAGGACGTGGGCAAACTCGACGTGGTGCTCTTCGACAAGACGGGCACGCTGACCCTCGGCCGCCCCCAGGTCGCGGGCGCCATCGTCCTGCGGGGGACCGAGGACGAGATGCTGTCCTGGGCGCAGGCCTGCGAGGAGCGCTCCGAGCATCCCTTCGCCGCCGCCATCCGCGCGCTGGCCAAGGAGCGGCGCGCCGTCTCGCCGAACGTGGAGTCGTTCGAGGCCCTTCCCGGACGCGGGGTCATCGTGCGCTCGGGCTCGCGCACGGCGCGGGTCGGCAGCCTGCCGTGGCTCAAGGAAGCGGGGGTGACGATCCCTCAGGACGACGCGACGCGTTTCTCGGAGGTGGGCTCTCTGCTGGGCGTGGCCGTGGACGGCGACCTTCTCGGGGCCTTCCGGATGGAGAACGCGGTGCGGCCCTCGGCGCGCGGCGCGGTCGCGGCGCTCAAGGGCATGGGGCTGGAGGTCTATCTCGTTTCCGGCGACCGCAACGCCGCGGCCTACAGCGTGGCCGAACAGGTCGGCATCGGCACGGTCTTCGCCGAGGTCCGCCCCGAGGAGAAGGCCGACATCGTGCGCCGCTTCCAAGCCGAGGGCAAGAAGGTCGCCATGATCGGCGAGGGCTTCAACGACGCTCCGGCGCTGGCGCATGCGGACATCGGCGTGGCCCTGGCCAGCGGCACCGACGTCGCCGTCGAGTCGGCGGACCTGACCCTGATGAACCCGGACCTGACCTATCTCGCCAAGGCCATCGCGCTGAGCCAGCGCATCCGGCTCGTGATCCGTCAGAACCTGGCCTGGGCTTTCGCCTACAACCTGCTGCTCATCCCCGTCGCGGCCGGCGCGCTCTACCCGAAGTGGGGGGTGCTGCTTCGCCCTGAGTATGCGGGCGCCGCGATGGCGCTGAGCTCGATTTCCGTGGCCTTGAATTCCCTAAGACTGAGGAGAAAAGATGTCTCGATATGAGAAGGCGTCCATGACCCACGGCTACAACCCCGACCTGGCCCTTTCCGGCGCCGACTCGCCCCTGCCGCCCATCGAGACCTGGCCCAACCAGCACCGGGGCTACGAGATCGAGATCTCGGTCCCCGAGTTCACCTCGGTCTGCCCGAAGACGAAGCTGCCCGACTTCGGCGTGATCACGGTGCGCTACCTGCCGAACAAGGAATGCCTGGAGCTCAAGAGCTTTAAGTACTACATGCTCGGGTACCGCAACATGGGCATCTTCTACGAGAACGCCGTCAACCGGATACTCGACGACATCGCGAAGGCGACGAAGCCCGTCTGGTGCGAGGTGGTCGGGGCGTTCACCTCGCGCGGCGGCATGCGCTCGACGATCACCGCCCGCTACCCGCGCAAGGCCTTCCCTCCGCGTTGAAACGACCCGTCCCGCTCGTCCTCATCGCCCTCGGTTCGGTCCTGCTGTTCTGGAACCTGGGCCGTCCGGCTCTTTGGCAGGACGAAGCGGAGACGGCGCTGCGCGCCGAATCCATCCTCGACACCGGTCTTCCGCGCAGGACTCTTCGGGGAGTGTTGGTCACCACTCAGCATTCCCTGGCCGCTCATGAAGGAAATGCCGAAGGCATTTGGACCTGGAACACCTGGCTGCCCGCCTATCTCGTCGCGGCGTCCTTCGCCATCCTTGGTCGAACGCCGTTCGCCGCTCGATTGCCGTTCGCTTTGTCGGGTCTGCTCGCCCTGTGGCTGGCCTGGCGTCTTTTCTCCGACGGCGAGGACGACGAACTCGCCCTGCGCCGTCCTTGGTCTGCCGAGGCCGCGCTCGCGATGCTGGTCTTGTCCCCGGCGTTCCTCCTCTTCTGCCGCCAGTCGCGCTACTACGGGCTTATCCCCCTCGGGACGGTCCTCGTCCTGCATGCGTGGCGGCGTCTTCTCGCCAAGAAGCCTTGGGGCGCCTGGGCCCTGGCGCTCTCTCTCCAGTTCCTGCTCCACGCCTCCTTCGCCTTCTTCGCCTGCGCATGCCTGGCCCTCGTCCTCGACGCCGCCTTGCGCCTGGACGAATGTCCGCGCGCCGGCCGTTTCTGGGCCGCGGCCGTCCTCACCCTCGCCCTCGCCGCTCCGGCCGCCTGGTACTTCCGGATCTGGGACCGGCTGGGCAATCACGCCTACGGCTTCGCCGAGTCGCTGGAGTTTTTAAAGACAAGTTTATTGTGGTTGGCCGCTTTCGCCATGCCTCTCGCGTTGGTCGTTGCCGTTTACATCCGCCGTTGGATCCTCGTCCTCCTGGGAGCCGTGCTCCTGTGCGGTCTTGTCTCCGAGGGTCCGTGGTCCCGGCTCTGCGCCGTCGCCGTCTGGTCGTCTTTGCTCCTCGCCGCCGCGCGCGAGCCCGCGCCGTACGGCGTGATGAGTCTGCGCCGCATGTGCCTCTTGTCGGTCGTCGCGACGCTGGCGGTCTTGTCCTTCTCCGCCGCGGAGCCGTACGGTCGATATCTCGCCGGACTCCTGCCCGTCCTCGCCTACCTCGCCGCGCGCGGCTTCTCCGGTCTCGCGCGCGGGAGCGCTCCGGTGGTGGCGGGGCTGGTGGTCCTCGCCGCGGGCGGGAACCTCTTCTTCGTCGGCCCGCTGAAGGCCGCTCAGTCCTTGGTCTCCGCGGAGCCGGCCGCGTCGGTCTCGGGGATGATGAGACAGCGACTGCGCGACCTCCCGCCGCGCTCGGACCTGCGCGCCTTTGTCGAGGAGATCTTCCGCGGCCCCGAAGGCTACATCGAGGCCGCGGCCGCGGTCATGAAGGCCGGAGGGGGAAAGGACTTCTTCTCCGACGCCGACGACCTCTCCTTGATATTCGCGGCGGGCCTGCGTCCGCTCGCGCCCGAGGAGTTCAAGACGCGGGAACCCGATTGGCTGATGCCGTCGCCGTGGATTCGCCTCACGCCGGAGCTGGACGCGCGCGTGAGCGCGCTGATCGCTTCCGGCCGTTATGAGCAGGTCATCGTCGACGCGCCGCGTCTGCTGTGGCAGAACAATCCCGACCCGCTCTTCCGCGACTTCTCTCCCCGCCGAGGCCCCTTGCCCCTTTTCCGTCGTCTTTCTCCGTGATGGCGGTAAGAAAGCTAATAAGGTACGCGCGGGCCCGACTTGAATATGCAACACGGACTCGCTAAAGTTGATTCACCGCTTCGGACATGGTAATATCACTCGCGTCGTCCATGCTCTTTTTCACGGATTTCGTGCCCAGTTGGCGCAGTGGTAGCGCGTTCCCTTGACATGGGAAAGGTCACAGGTTCAAATCCTGTACTGGGCACCATTTTTTTGCCCCCAGGAGCCGCGGTCATGCCCGCCACAGACATCGTTCACGTCACCGACCCGAACTCGCAGGAAGCGCTCGACGCCCTGCGCCATTCCTGCGCGCATCTGATGGCCCAGGCCGTCCAGGAGCTATTCCCGGGGACCAAGATCACGATCGGCCCCGCCATCGAGAACGGCTTCTACTACGACTTCGACTCGCCCCACCGCTTCAGCGAGGCCGACTTCCTCCCGATCGAGAAGCGCATGCTGCAGATCGCGGAGGGCAACCATCCCTTCGTCGGCAAGGAGGTCTCCTACGAGGAGTCCAAGGCCTACTGGTCGGGCCGGGGCGAGAACTATAAGGTCGAACTCCTCGAGGGGTTCAAGGACCAGAAGCTGACCCATTACACGCACTCCACTTTCACGGACCTCTGCCGCGGCGGCCACACCCCCAGTACCAAGGCCATCCGTCACTTCAAGCTCCTGTCGGTCGCCGGCGCCTACTGGCGCGGCGACGAGAAGAACGCGATGCTCCAGCGCATCTACGCGACCGCCTGGCCGGCCAAGGACCAGCTGAGCGCGCACCTGAAGATGCTCGAGGAGGCCAAGAAGCGCGACCACCGCAAGATCGGCCCCGCGCTCGACCTCTTCAGCATCCAGGAGCTGGCGGGCCCCGGGCTTATTTTCTGGCACCCGAAGGGCGGACGCGTGCGCCTGATCATGGAAGATTGGCTGCGGGCCGAGGCGCTCAAGCGCGGCTATGACATGGTCTACACCCCGCACATCGCCAACGCGGACCTCTGGCACACCTCCGGCCACACCAGCTTCTACCGGCAGAACATGTTCGGCGAGATCGAAGTCGAGAAGGCCGATTACATGCTCAAGCCGATGAACTGCCCGTTCCACATCCTGATCTACCGGAGCTCCTTGCGCAGCTACAAGGACCTGCCCCTGCGCTACGCCGAGCTCGGGACCGTCTACCGCTACGAGCGCTCCGGCGTGCTCCACGGCCTGATGCGCGTGCGCGGCTTCACCCAGGACGACGCCCATATCTTCTGCACGCCCGACCAGATCGAATCCGAGGTGTCGGGCTGCGTCGACTTCGCGCTCGAGGTATTCAAGACCTACGGCTTCGAGAAGTACGCGATGGAGGTCTCGACCTGGGACCCCGAGAAGTCCGGGGACTACAGCGGCGAAGCCGCCGAGTGGGAGCGCGCGACGAGCGCGCTCGAGTCCGTGCTCAATCGTCGCGGCATCCCGTACAAGCTGTGCAAGGGCGAGGCCGCCTTCTACGGCCCGAAGATCGACATGAAGCTGATCGACGCCATCGGTCGCCCCTGGCAGCTCTCGACGGTCCAGTTCGACTTCAACCTGCCCAAGAAGTTCGACCTGGAGTTCGTCGGCAATGACGGCGAGCGCCACCGGCCGCTGATGGTCCACCGCGCCCTATACGGCTCGGTCGAGCGCTTCTTCGGCATCCTCGTCGAGCACTACGCCGGGGCCTTCCCTCTCTGGCTGGCCCCCGTCCAGGTGAAGATTCTGACGCTGACCGACGCGCAGATCGGGCTCGCCGAGGAGCTCAAGAAGACGTTCGAGGCCGCCGGCCTGCGCGTCGAGCTCGACGCGCGGCCCGAGAAGATCGGCCACAAGATCCGCGAGACGGCCTTGGAGAAGGTCCCCTATATGGTCCTGCTGGGGCCCAAGGACGTCGAATCCGGGACCTTGGCGGTGCGCCTGCGTGACGGCCGGCAGAAGAACGGCGTGACCGCCGAAGAGTTCCTCCGACGCCTGACCGAGGAGGTCTCGACCAAGAAGACCGCCTCCTCCTGGGAGTGAGAATGCCAACGATCGCAGCCATCCTCGCCGCCCTCGTCCTCACCGCGCCCGCCCGCGCGGCCTGGAGTTCCGCGAAAGCCGAATTCGACGCCTCCGCGGAGGAGTCCGCCTTCGCCTCCGCGACGCAGCTCTTCACGGAGACGGGGCGCGACAAGCTCGCGGTGGTCCAGTCCCTGGAGAACTTCATCTCGCAGTTCCCGAAGAGCCCGCGCGTGGCGGACGCCGAGTTCATGGTCGGGGAGGCCTACCTCCAGCACGCCCTCTCCATCCTCAAGGCAGAGGCCGCGGCGAAGAAGACTTCCTCGGCGCGCCTTCTCGCGCCGAGGAACCCGGCGGCGGCCAAGGCCCTCGCTGACGCGCGGAAGGCCTTCGCGGCGGCGGCGCAGGACAAGAAATCCGGTCTGGCGCCGTCCGCGCAGTACCGCCTCGGCGAGGTCGCCTACAACGACAAGGATTGGGAGAAGGCGGTCGACGAGTTCAAGGAGGTCGAGCGCAGCCATCCCAAGGCCTACATCAACCCCGAGGCCTTGATGGGCATCATCTACGCCGACCTGGCCCTCGAGCAGTTCTCCCAGGCGGAGGCGAACCTCTTCCTGCTGGGCGAGACATTCCCGACCTTTCTCAAGGAGCCCACCGTCCTCTATGCCCAGGGCGTCGTGGCCCTGCACCGGGGCGACTATCCCAACGCCGAGCGCTCCCTCAAGGCCGTCAAGAGCGCCGAGGCGCAGTACTACCTCGGCAAGACTTATCTCCTCTCAAGGCGCGCCTACCTGGCCGCGGCCGCGTTCGAGAACCTCATCCGCGACTACCCGGAGTCCGACCTGAAGGAGGAGGCCCAGTTCTTCATCGGCGACTCGTTCTTCCTCGCCGAGGATTTCAACGGGGCCATCTCCAAGTACCAGAAGTTCATCTCGCTCTACCCGGAGAGCCCGCTGCGCGTGTCCGCGCTCTTTCGCATCGGGTCCTCCTACTTCCAGAAGAAGGACTACGTGGAGGCGCGCGCCAATTTCCAGGCTGTGCTCGACCGCTACCCGAAGGACTTCTTCGCGCCGCTGGCGCAGTTCTTCATCGCGGAGTCTCACCTGATCGCGGGCCAGACGCGCGAGGCGCTCTTCGCCTTCACCAAGGTCATCACCCAGTACCCCGACGCGGTGAAGATCTCGCCGCTGGCGTTCTTCAAGCTCGCCTGGTGCCAGCATCAGGTCGGCGACTACATGCAGGCCATCCAGACCGGCAACAACTTCACGGCCCAGTATCCGAACCACGTGCTGGCCAAGAACGTCTATCTGATCGCGGGCAGCTCCCAGCTGGCGCTCAAGCGCTACGCCGAGGCGACCGCCTCCTTCCAGCGCATCATCGACCTGGCGCCGTCGTCGGACATCGCCGAGCAGGCCCTGTTCTCCATCTTGAAGAGCCAGTACGACCAGAAGGCCTTCAATTCGATCCTGACCTCCTACCAGTTCATCTTCCGCCATCTGCCGCCCTCGAAGTCGAAGTGGCGCAGCATGAGCTACCTGTACGCGGCCGAGGCCTACCTCGCGTTGAACCAGGTCGACGAGGCGAAGGTCATTTATGAGATGATCCTGAAGGTCTACCCCGACGACCCGGCGGCCTTCTACGCGCAGGACGGCCTGGCCTGGTGCTTCTCCTACAAGGGCGAGGATGCCGACGCCCTCGAGGCGCGCCAGAAGCTCAAGGACATGCTCGCCGTGGCCAACTCCTCGTTCACCTTCGCGGGCCTGAACGAACTCGGCATCGCCGACTCGATGTTCAACCAGAAGCAGTACGAGGACTCCTATCAGCTTTACGCCAAGTTCGCGGCCGAGAATCCGAAGTCGCCCGAGGCCCCGGCCGCGCTCTACCGGGCGGCGATGAGCTCCTACCACCAGCGCTACTACACCCAGGCCATCGACTTCTGGAAGAAGCTGATCTCCGAGTATCCGAACTCCAAGGACGCCGGCCAGGCGCGCGCGCAGGTCGCCGACACGCTGTACCGCGCCCAGAAGTACGCCGAATGCATCGCGGCCTACCGCGACATCCTGGAGGCCGAGCCCAAGGGCGCGGCGGCGCCCCTCGCGCATCTGCGCATCGCGCAGGCGTCCTTCAACGCCAAGGACGACGCCGGCGCGGTCAAGCAGGTCCAGGCGCTGGTGGCGGCCTTCCCGGGGGCACCCGAGGCCAACGACGGCCTCGACATCCTCGAGGCGGTCTTCGACCGGACCAAGGGCGACGACTACAAGGCCAGCCTGCGCGCCATCGTGAACTCGCAGCCCTCCACGCCCATCGGAGGAGAGGCCCAGTTCCGCCTGGCGCGCCGCGCCTTCGAGAGCAAGGACTTCGCTTCCGCCGCGGCGGAGTTCCAGAAGTTCTCCGTGGATTTCACCAACCACTCCTCGGTCCCGAAAGCCCAGTTCTATCTGGGCGAGAGCTTCTTCAACCTGGCCAAGCATCAGGAAGCCATCCCGGCTTACGAGCGCCTCCTCGACAACTTCGACAAGTCCGACGACACGCCGCTGACGATCTTCCACCTGGCCAGCGCGTACTACGCGCTCGAGAAGTTCGAGGACGCGACGCGCTTCTACTCGCGCCTGCTCGAGGAGTACCCCGGCTCCGAGTACGCGGGGCCGACTCAGTTCAACCTGGCGCTGGCCTATAAGAAGCTCGGCAAGCTGGACATGGCCCAGTACGCCTACCAGAAGTTCGTGGCCTCGGCCAAGCCCGATGACCCCCAGGCGCAGAGCGCGCTCTGGGAGACCTACCAGATCCAGAAGGACCGCAAGGATTTCGAAGGCGCGCTGAACACCCTTGCGCAGCTCCGCTCGGCGCCCAAGGCGGACGCCGAACTGGTCATGGAGAGCTGGTACCGGGAGAGCGAGGTGCGCCTCTCGACCGGACGTCCCGACGAGGCCCTGACGGTCTGGGAGAGGATGCGCGGCATGAAGCCCGCGGGCTCCCAGTATCGGCTGCAGGCCCTCATCAAGCTGGGCGAGGCCTACGAGAAGGCCGGCGACAACTCCTCGGCCGCCGACGTCTACGACGACCTGGCGAAGGCCGGTCCGAAGGACACGGCCAAGGCCGCGGCCGCTCGCGCCGCCGTCCTGCGCAAGTCCGCCGGAAGCGCTAAGCCCGCCGCGAAGAAGTCCAAGGCCCAGGAGACTCCCGACGTGGACGGCCAGGTCCCGCCCGAGGGGGGGAGCACCCAGGTCATGCCGTCCGATGATGAAGAGAAGCCTCAGGCGGTCAAGAAGGCCCCGGCCAAGTCCTCGGCCAAGGGACGGCGGGGCGCTTCGAGCGACAAGCCCGCCGACGCCGAGCCGGCGCTGCCCGGCATGTCCGATTAAGGAGAGACGAATATGGGCGAGATCCACATCCTTTCACTGCTGCGCGAGAGCTTCACGCTGGTCATCATGCTGTTTCTGTCCGTGCTCTCGATCACGGTCGCGCTGGAGCGCTGGTGGTACTTCCGCGGGGCGGGGGCCAAGTCCGACGAGATCCTGGGCTCGGTGCGCAAGCAGCTCGAGGGCGGCAAGCCCGACGCGGCCGCGGCCTGGTGCCACAAGCACCCGTCCTCGGTGGCACAGGTCGTGGGCTACGGCCTGACGCACGCGGGCCGCTCGCGCAAGGACCTCGAGGAGCTGATGATCTCCAAGCTCAAGGAGGAAAGGCTCAAGCTCGAGAAGTTCCTTCCCGTGCTCGGCACGCTGGGCAACATCTCTCCCTTCATCGGTCTTTTCGGCACGGTCATCGGCATCATCCGGGCGTTCCGCGACCTGGCGGCTTCCGGCACCGGCGGCCCCTCGGTCGTCGCTCGCGGCATCGCCGAGGCCCTGGTGGCCACCGCGGCGGGACTGCTCGTCGCCATCCCCGCGGCCATCCTCTATAATTACTTCATGGGGCGCCTCAAGAAGGTCACCGTCGAGATGGAAGTGGCCAGCGCGCGCCTGATCGTGATGCTCGGCGCGAAATAAGAGGAACGAATGGCCGGCGCGGCCTCGAAGAACGAAGAACCGATCACCGCGATCAACGTCACCCCGCTGGTGGACGTGTGCTTGGTGCTGGTCATCATCTTCATGGCCGTGGCCCCGATGGCCGTGACCCTCGGCATCAAGGTCCTGGAGACGCGGCCCTCCACCGCCGAGGGCAAGGCGTCGGTCGACGAGAACGTGACGATCAAGATCGCGCTCGACGAGACCATCACGATCAACGGGGTCAAGACCGACCCGCTGACCTTCCGCCGCCAGCTCTTCGAGGCTCTGGCGCGCAGCAAGGACAAGATGGTGGTGGTGAGCGCGGACGCGGGCAACCACGTGGGCCTGGTGGTCCGGGTCCTCGACGAGTCGAAGCAGGCGGGGGCCGTGAAGCTTGCTGTCATGAAGGCGGACGGGGTCCTCTGATGGCGGCCGGCAGCCTCGACGACGAGCCGATCACCGACATCAACATCACGCCGCTGGTGGACGTGTGCCTGGTGCTGGTCATCATCTTCATGGTCACCGCTCCGATGATGTCCGAGCCGCCCATCAAGGTCCAACTGCCCGCCGCGCACACCCGCGAGGGGGAGGAAAAGGACAAGATCCTGCTCACGCTCTCCAAGGAGGGCGAATATGCGGTCGACTACGAGAAGTTCACCGACGCGAAGGCGATGCAGGAGCGGCTCATGGAGAAGCTTCTGGAGAGCTATTCCAAGCTGGTCATCCTTCGCGCCGACGAGAACGCGCTGCACGGCAAGCTGACGGACCTGATGGCCCGGGCCAAGGACGCCGGGGCCCTGTCTTTGACCATCGCCACGGAACAGAAGAAATGACCGGCCGCCTGCCCGCGTCGATGACGCTCTCCCTCGGCCTGCACGGGGCGGCGCTCGTCGTTTTCCTGGGCTTGTCCAAGGAAGGGCCGAAACA
>MGUL01000105.1:34889-37334 GCA_001800005.1 Elusimicrobia bacterium RBG_16_66_12
AAGATTACCCTGGCCGAAGCGCCCAAGCTGGAGGAGAAGGCCAAGCGCGACCTGGCCCCGAAGCTGGCCGCGGTGGACCTGGAGCGCCAGCGCGTGGACGCCGCGAAGGTGGATGCCAAGCTCGAGAACCGCCGCCAGGCCGCGGCCACCCTGGCCGCCCTGCCGCGCCTGGAGGACGTGGGGCGCCGGAAGGTCAAGAACCTCCCGCAGGCCCTGGAGCTCGAAGAGCGCCGCCGCGAGGTCTCGGCCGCCGGCTTGGCCGACCTGGCCCCGAAGGCCGTCACGCGCCGTCAGGCGACGGCGGCCCTGGCCGCGCTGCAGGAAGCCGAACCCGCCTCCGAGGGGCGTCCCGCCCGCAAGGGGTTGGCTTCCTTCCTGCCCGAGGAGCGCCTGGAGATCAAGCCGCAGGCCGCTCCCGCCGCCGCGTCCCAGCTTGCCAAGATCGACGCGCCACCCAGGCTGGCGCGCCGTCAGGAGGCCTCCATCTCGGAGACGAAGAAGGGCGTCGAGATCGAGGGCCCTCTGGCCGACCGAAAAGTGGCGGCCTCCGACATCCCGCCCTTCCCGTCCTGGGCGCACAGCCAGGGGATATTGGAGGCCGCGGTCTCGATCCGTTTCACCGTCAATGCCGAGGGGGCTGTGATGCCGGGCATGCGCGTCGAGCGCACCTCCGGCTACGGCCGTCTCGACAAGCTCGCCATGGAGTCCTTGCGGAACTGGCGCTTCGAGCCCCTCGCGGGCCCGGGCGTGCAGTGGGGCGTGATCACCTTTCGGTTCGTTCTGGAGTGAACATGATGAATGCCATCGCCGTGCTGCTTCTGTCCGTGCCCGCCTGGTCCCAGAGGGCCTCGAGCGAGCCCGTCTCGGGCGGGATGCCCCAGGAGGTCCTGATCAAGGCCGAGGCGGGGACCGGGAAGCTCACCGACACCAAGCCTCATCTCAAGATCGAGGTGGACCCTTTCGAGACCATCCGCCCGGGCCTCAAGCCCGACGAGAGCCTGCTGCTGGCGGTCTCTCCCTTGACGGTCTCGTGGCGGCGCACCCACCCCGAGTTCCTGATGAACGAGCGCGTGATCCAGCCCTGGCGGACCACCTTCAGCCAGCGGCCGGGCATCTCCTTCAAGGTCCGCGACCAGCTGGAGACCCTGCTCGGCGGCAAACCGGAGCCCAAAGAGGCCAAGAAGTGGGGCTGGCAGCTGACCATCGCCGACGAGGAAGGGCGCGTCTTCCACCATTACGAGGGCGCCGGCGACCCGCCCGAGGAGCTGATCTGGAGCGGTCAGAACGACCAGGGCGAGTGGGTCCGCGCCGGCCGCTCGTACTCGGCCGTCTACGCCTTCACCAGCCCCGACGGCTCCCCGCGCACCACGGTGGGCAAGCCCCTTTTGTTCAAGGGCATCGTCCACCAGGAGGACACGGGCCTGCACGTCAGCATGGACTCCGCCGCGCTCTTCGGCGCGAGCAAGAACGGCGCCGACCTTCAGGCCCCGGCGGGCGTCGAGGTGCTGCGCTCCGCCGCGGACCTGGTCAAGCGCAAGTTCGGCGGCATCCCGATCTCGGTGCGCGTCTTCGCCAACACCAAGGAGCTCGGCGACCAGCAGGCCAAGGCCGTGCAGGAATTCCTGCTGCGCGAGCTGATGACGGCCTCGCGCCACATCACGGCCGACGCCGCGCGCGCGCCGTTCTCCGACCAGCGCGTCGAGGCGGTCATCCTCAACCGCTGACCGGCGCGGACAGCGCGGACGGTGCGCGGACGGACACGCGCGGACGGGCGCCTTGACAAAAAAGGCGAGAAGTTTTAAGCTCCGGGCGCGTTGAACGGAAGGAGGGTGAATATGAAAATCATGAAAAGGACGGTCGGCGTGGTGTTGGGAGGGCTGCTCTGCCTGCTTCCGTGCGCTCGCTTGTCCGCCGCGGACGAGGCGAAAGCGTCCGAGAAGCTCGTCATCATCGTCAATGAGGGCTCTCCCCTTCCCAATCCGTGCCCGGCCAAGAAACTCAAGGACGTGTTCGTCGGGACCGCCGTGTTCGAAAATAAGGTCAAGCTTCTTCCCGTCAACCAGAGGGATCCCGAGATCATGGGGCTCTTCTTGAAGCAGTTCGTGGGCGGCAGCATCGGCACCTACGTGAGCGCCTGGGTCAAGAAGCTCATGTCGCAGGGCGGCAGCGGCCCCGCCAACGCCGAAAGCACGGAGGGCGTCGTCAAGATCGTGGCCGACACTAAGGGGGCCGTGGGCTATCTGTGGCGCAAGGAGTTTACGGGCAGCGAGAAGGGCGTCCGGGAGTTGCGCATCGCCGAGTGACGCGATCTCCGATTTGGGCCTAGTTTTTGTCAGTCTTGTCTTTTAACTTATTTTGTCTTGACACGCTCCCCTTCATTGTCTAGCATACGCGCCGGGGCGTGGCCGTGAAACTGATCGCGCGGAGGTTCCGATGAAGAAGAGT
>MGUL01000106.1:0-5836 GCA_001800005.1 Elusimicrobia bacterium RBG_16_66_12
AGGGCTCGGGGACGATCAACGGGGGCGGGAACTATGGGTTCCTGCTGAGCGCGATCGACGGGGAGCTGCCGGGCGGCGGGGGCCAGGACAAGCTCCGGATCAAGATCTGGGACAAGGACACGGGCGAGGTCCTGTACGACAACGGGATGGGCGCGGACGACTCCGCCGACCCCACGACCGTGATCGGCGGCGGGAGCATCGTGATACACAAGGGGTAGCATTCTCCCCCCTCTCCAAGGCTCCGTGCGCACCGCGGTGTGGTCGACGGCCCCAAGGTTGGTGGGGAGGCCAATCGTCGCTGTCCCGCCCCGAGCTACAGGGACTGAATAGCCTTCGCAATGCCCCAGACCTCGTATGTCCCGGATCTCGGTCGAAGTGCCGGTCGTTGTCGACGGGGGCGCTTCCCCTGCGGGCGGACGGCACCTCCTCCACCGTCGGAGGGGAAGGTCTAAGTACTAATCCAGATTAGGACTAACCGTGAGTAGGTTCGTCGACCGCGAGGAGGAACTCGCCCTCCTCGAGGCCGCGTGGCATCGCCCTTCCGCGGGACTCGTCGTGCTCTACGGCCGTCGCCGCGTCGGCAAGTCGAGGCTCCTCCAGGAGTTCCTGCGCGGCAAGGACGGTTTCCATGTCCTCTTCGAGGACACGAGCCAGCGCCTGCAGCTGGACGACCTCCGGGCGCGCCTCGCGGACCACCTCGAGGATGACTTCCTCCGTCGCACCCCCTTGGGGGAATGGAGGGACCTCTTCGCCTATCTCGCGAAGACGCTCCCGCGGCGGAGGAGGCTCTGCATCGCCCTGGACGAGTTCTCCTACGCGGTGAAGAACGACCGGACGCTCGTCCCCGCGCTCCAGCACTTCTGGGACTCGTTCCTCTCGAGGACGCGCGTGCTGCTCGTCCTCTCGGGTTCGCTCCTGGGGCTCATGACGGACGAGGTGCTCGCGTCCTCCTCGCCCCTGTACGGCCGGCGAACCCGGGACATCCTGCTCCGGCCTCTGCGCTTTGCGGACGCGGGGGCGTTCCTACGCATGCCTCGGGCCGATCGCCTGAAGGTGTATCTCACCGTCGGCGGGGTGCCCGAGTATCTCCTCAAGGCGTCCGGGTATCGAACCGCCGGCGCGTTCCTTCGAGCCGAATTCTTCGGACGGCACGGTTACTTCCTGCGGGAGCCCCACTTCGTCTTGTCCCAAGAGTTCCGCGACGTGCGGACGTACTTCGCCATCGTCCAGGCCATCGCGACCGGGGCGACGCACCCCGCGGAGATCGCGAATGCCGTCGGGATCCAAGGTCGGGAGATTTACCCCTACCTGGAGAACCTGATCCGGTTGGAGATCGTAGCGCGGGAGACTCCCGCCTGGGGCAGTCGAAAGCGGGGAACCTACCTCCTGCGCGACGCCGTCTTCGACTCCTGGTTCAACCTGGTCTATCCCAGGCGAGAGCGCATCGAGGCTGGCGACTCCCCGGTGGACGTCCAGGCGGTCGACCGCCTCCTCGGCAAACGATTCGAGTGGTTCGTCCGGACGGAAGGGCTCCGCGCCGTCCTCCCGGAGTTCGAGGTCGTCGGACCCTGGTGGCACGCCGGGGAGGAGATCGATTTCGTCGCGTGGAACGCCAAGACGCGAGATGTCCTGCTTGGAGAGTGCAAGTGGGGCAATCGCGTCGATGCGGACGCAATCGTGCGGGGACTGCAGCGCAAGGCGGAAGTCGTTGACCGCCCCACGGGAAGTCGGACACACTACGCCGTCGTGGCCGGCTCTTTCCGCCGAGGGTCGCCGAACGCCCTGCTCATCCGCCGAGAAGACATGCTCAAGGCCCTGGATCGACGCTAAGGGGCGCGACTCCCTCCCTAGCGGGCCTCGTCTTCCCTGAGGATCTCTACGCATCGGTCGCCCCCGGAACGCCCACGCTAGCGTCTCCGAGTCGAACAGCCGCGAGTCCAGCTTGCCGCACTGGGGGTCGGGCAGGGCATCCTTGTCCTCCGTGTCCCGGACGGAGACCGTGGGCGGCTCCCGGCCCTGCGGCGACGCCGTCACGGTGATCGTCGGCGGGAGCATCGTGATTCGCAAGGGGTGAGCGCAACCGGCTCGATCTTGGCCCGTCAACATGCGACGCCCCCGTCACGGGCGAACCAACGCGGGCGTTCACGGAAGGTCTCGCAGCGCCTGTCTCGCCCTTTCCAGCTCCTTCTTGGCCCCGATCCGTTCGAAGAGGCGCACGGCCTTGGACAGGTGCTCCCTCGCCCTCTCGCGGTCTCCCTTGTCCTTCCACATCAGGCCGAACTCGTGGTGGGTCCGGCCCTCGTCGAGCGGGTCCCCGACTTGCGTGCAGATTAGGAGGCTCTCGTCGAAGTCGGCGGCCGACTCATCCCATCGCCCCCGCCGGCGGAGGAGCATGGCGCGAATCCTCTTCGCCGCCCCAAGGTTTCCCTTGCCCCCCACTTGCGTCGTCATGGAGAGGGCACGCTCGCAGTGGCGCTCGGCATTCGAGAGATCCCCCTTCCGGATGCTTGTTTCCGCAAGGCGAGTCGACGCCTCTGCGATGCCCCCCGAGTTCCCGGTCTTCTCCGAGATCGCGAGGGCCCTCCCGTAGCACTCGAGAGCCTTGTCGTAGTCCCCCCGGTCCCCGTGCACGTTTCCGATGTTGTCCAGCGACCTTCCGATGCCATCCTGGTCGCCGATCTTCTCCACGATATCAAGGCTTCTGCCGTGGTACTTGAGAGCTTGCTCGAAGTCTCCTTTGTGGCGGTGCACGAGGCCGATGTTGTTCAGCGTAATGGCTAGGTTGTCCAAATCCTCAGCCTTTTCAAACATCTCGAGGGTCCTGAGGTAGTATTCGAGGGCCCGGTCGTAGTCCCCACGATCTTTGTATACGTTGCCGATGCTTCCTAGCAACGCTCCGATGCCGCGCTGGAAGCCGATATTTTCACAGACGTCGAGGCTCCTACCGTAGTATTCGAGGGCCCGGTCGTAGTCCCCCCGCTCATATTGCACGTTCCCAATCGTGCCTAGTAACCTTCCCTCCTCGACAACTCCCTGTCCTTCAACGATTGGCAGGGCCTCGATACAGCTTTCTAGGGCAGCATCGTACTCCCCCATCCGGAACTGTATGTCCGCCACGCGCCAAGCCATCCTTGCTCGGTCTCGTCCGGACTTGGCTAGATCCTGTGCTCGCGTGTAGGAAGCAAGGCCCGCCGCGTAGTCGCCGACCAGTCCGCAAACGGAGCCCAACGCCTCGAGGATTTCTATCCTCCTTTCCGGAATCTCCTGCAGTGACAGGGCCTCGGTGTAGAATCGGATCGCCTCCGCGTTCGCGTAGCGCGCGCGGGCCGCCTCGGCGGCCTCCCGCAGCTTCGGAACGGCCTTCGGGTCGCCGGCGAGGTAGTAGTGCTCCCCGATCTCGTCCACACGTCCCCCGGCGATCTCCAGCCATGCCGCGGCCCGGAGGTGGTATTCCTTCTTCGGCCCGGCGGGCGTCGCCTCTGCGGCGGCCTCGTGGACCGCCGGATGGTCGAAGACGTATTCCCCCGCCGCACCGCGGACGAGCCCGTGGACCCTCGCGATCGTGTTCAGCCCGCGGAGCACCTTCGCCTCGTCCCGCTCCGCCACCCGAGACAGCAGGGCGGCCGTGAACCGCGTGCCGCACGCCGCCGCGGCCTCCAGCAGCTCCCGGTCCTCCTTCGACAGCCGCTCGATGCGCGCTTGGATCACGTCCCGGACCCGCTGGGGCAGCGAGAGGGATTCCGGCGGGCGCAGCAGACGCTTCGAACCCGCTCTCAAGGCGATGGCCCCGTCCTCCTCGAGCCCGCGCAGCACCTCGCGAACGAACAACGGGTTGCCCTGCGTCTCCCGCCACAGGGCGTCGAGGAAGGCGTCGCCCAAGGCGTGAGCGCCCAGGAAGACGTCCGCCAGGTCCCGCAGGTGGTCGCGCGTCAGGCCGGCGAGATCCACTTCACCCAGCAGGTCCTCCGAGGCGATTCCCTGCAGCGCCTCCTGGAGGTGGGGCCGGACGCCGCCCTCCTCCATCCGGTACGCGCCGAGCAGGAGGACGGGCGAGCGGCGGGTGTTCCGCGCCACGTAGCGGAGCAGGGCCAGACTGGAGGGGTCGGCCCACTGGAGGTCGTCGAGGACGAGGAGGAGGGGAGACTCGGAGGCCTTCCGGGCCACGCCGAGGGCCACGTTCTCGAAGCGGCGCATCTGGCGCAGCTTGGCGTCGTCCCGCGCGTAGTCGATCCCCTCGTACTTCCCGCTGTCGAGGAACGCGCGGAGGGAGGGCTCCACCTCGTCCCCAGTCGTTTGCCGGGAAAGCCCGCCCACGGATGCCGCGAGCTGCCGCAGGTCCTCGACGAACAGCTCGCTCTCCCGGCCCTCCAGGATTGCGCCCAGGGGGCGGGGCCCCGGCGCGAGGACGAGTCGGTGCGGTCCCGCCGCCTCAACCACGACGCCTTCGCCGCCGCGATCCCCTCGCTTACGATGCGCGTCCCCCGCCAGCTGCGCGAGGCGCGGGTGAAGGGGACCGAAAACCGTCGGGTTCACACCCTCCCGCTCGGCCGTCGCCACGACCTTGCCCTGCTTCCCGAACGCCACCACGGCGAGCAGCTTCGGCGGCGGGGCGTCCTCGAGCAGCCCCTCCAGGCCCACCTCGCGCAGCGCCTCCGTCCACGGACGGTACGTCGTCACGGACTCGGACAGCGCCGCCGCGTGGCCCACGGAGAACCCAAGCCGCTCCGCCCGGTCCATCGCTTCCTGCAGGAGGCGGGTCTTGCCGATTCCGGCCTCCCCCCGCAGGCACAGGAACCGACCCTCGCTTCGCGACGCCCCGCGAAGCACGCCGTCGATCCGTTCCAGCTCCGGGAGGCGGTCCACGATCGGCGGTAGCCCCTCAACCTGCCCCAAGGACAGTAGGATGCCCCAGTGGGTGCATGAAGGTTATGGGGCGGATGCCGCAGGTCCATCCCGCAGCGGTCGGGGACGGGGAACTGAACCCAAGACGCCCCGTCCGCCCCCGACCCTCCTCTTTCCGAGGCGGGTCCTGCGGCCCGGCTTCACGGCCTCCGCGATCAGGAAGTTCGGGAGGCGGAGCATGTCCCGGAAGTTCCTGGGGAACCGTTCGAGCGCCTCCGGGAGCGGGAGCGGCTCCTCGAGGCGGGACACCACGAACCCCGCGTCGTGCAGGGCCTCGAAATAGTCCCGTAGGGGCCGGTGGAACCCGACCGCGAGGGGCTTCCCGGGCGGGCCCCAGTACACCGCCACGCGGTCGAAGTACCGGTCCACGAGCATCCCCCGGCGGTCCTCGATCCGCTCGGAGTCCTCGGGTTCGATCACCCACCGGCCGGGCACGGGGGCCTCGAAGGCGGGGTGGGTGATGCTGAACACGAACCGCCCGCCGGGGCTGAGGACGCGATGGACCTCCCGCACCGCTTCGCGCAAGCGCAGCACATCCTGGAGGACGACGTTCGAGACCGCCGCGTCGAAGCTCCCGCCCCGGAAGCGGGACAGGCGCGCGAGGTCGCCCCGATGGTACCGGATGCCGAGCCGCTCCTTCGCCTCCCCCGCGCGGGCGGTCTCGAGCTGCTTCTCCGAAACGTCGACCCCGTCGACGCGCGCCCCCGCCCTCGCGAGGATCCGCGCGAGGTATCCCGTCCCGCACCCCGCGTCCAGGACCCGCTTGCCTCGCACGTCCCCGAGGATGCGGAGCAGGGCGGGGTCGATCACCCACTCCCGGTTGACGTCCCCTTTCGCGTTGTACCGGCTCATCCACCACGATGCGATGTCGTCCCAGCCCCGCCGGACGTCCACCTCCGTGACTCCTTTCATCGGCGCGACGCGGAACGACCAG
>MGUL01000106.1:5866-6157 GCA_001800005.1 Elusimicrobia bacterium RBG_16_66_12
CCCCGCCGCGCCCGTCGCCATGCGGGTGTCCGCTGCCACGGGTGGCGGCCCTCGTACTCCAGGAGGTCGAGGGCGGGGTGCCACTCTTCCCGCCACGGGCACCGCAGCCGGTATGCGTAGGGCCAGGCCCAGAACCTCCGTGCGTCCGCGCGATGCTCCGGCGCGCAGCCCAGGCAGAAGAACGCCTCCTCCCGGGGGCAGAACCCGATCGCGTTGAAGTGACGGGCGTCCCCACACACCGCGCACACGAACCGCCAGTGGAGGTCGCACCGCGGGTGCGTCGAGCCGAGC
>MGUL01000106.1:6217-7547 GCA_001800005.1 Elusimicrobia bacterium RBG_16_66_12
CCGGCACGCGCGCGGGGCCATGGGGGCCGCCCCATCGCCGCGGCCCGCATTACCCTTTCCGCGGCCCCCGCGCGCACGTCCGAGGGCCTCCCGCCATGGAGGGAACGACCCCCCCTTCCTAAGGCGTTCATATACTATCGACGCCCGGTGAACCGCACTTAACTCTTCCGTCGCGGGCGGGCCGACGTCGCCTTTTTAGGTCCTTCGAAAACCGTTCCATCAACGCCTTATGCGCAGGAGTCGGAACGGGGGGCCGGAGGTGAAAGCCACCATGGCAGCGACCGAGACGAGGTCGATGTCCGAGAGGTTCGCGTCCCCGTGGCGCGACCTTGGGCGTGCGCCGACCTACCAAGTGCCTGTGGTACTTGGCGGGTTCATCGCAGCGCTCGCGGGCATCGTCACCTACGCCCTCGACATCGCGAACGCCAGCCAGGTCGTCGTCGCGTCGGCCGGGGTGATCTATCTGATCATCTTCGGCGCGATGGGCCTGATCGGCTACTCGGTGTCGAAGCGGAACGCCCAGAACGGGTCGACCGTGGCCGCCATCGCGGGTATCGCGCTGGCGACGCTGGTCGGCGGCACGACTGGGCTGTTCACGGGCCTGCTCCTGCTTGCCGGGGCGGTCTGGGGCCTCGCGACGAACAGCTAGACGCTGTCCCGTCGGACCGTGAGGTCTTTTTCCCCTTTTCGATTCTTTCCCTTCACCTTCAGGTTTCCTGCGCACTCACTTCGCACGCCCACCCCCGTTCGCGGCGGGATTCGGGACCTGCATCCCTCGGGTCCGGGCGGTGACCGATCCGAAGCCGACGCGGCGGGTCGTCAGACCGCTTGCCGGGCACGCCCTCGTCGGATTTGGGGAAACCATTAAGGCGCACCTAAGTGTTGCCGCCCCCCGGGGGAGAGCCCGTTGAACACACTTCGAGGACTACTGGTCGGATTCGTGGCCGCCGCCCTCGTCGGCGCGGCGTTCGCGATCGCCGCGGCGCGTGCGGACGAGGGGACGACGAGCTGGGTCGCCGTCCTGGCGGGGGACAACGAGGTCCCGGCCCGGGACACGCAGGCGCACGGGGTCGCGATCTTCCACCTGAGCGAGGACGGCCTGTCGATCCACTACAAGCTGATTGTGGCGAACATCCGGAACGTCGTCGCGTCCCACATCCACATCGCCCCGGCGGGCGTGAACGGCCCGGTCGTAATCTTCCTGTACGGCCCCGTGGCGCCGGGCGGCGGCCGGGTGAGCGGACCGATCGCGGAGGGCGACCTCACCGCGGCGGGCCTCGTCGGCCCCCTCGCGGGGCACCCCCTGTCGGACCTGATCNACGCGATGAAT
>MGUL01000107.1:0-13689 GCA_001800005.1 Elusimicrobia bacterium RBG_16_66_12
AGCCCCTGACGGAGGCCTTCGGCGGGCTGCCCGAGCCCATCGCGAAGTCCGTCGCGGTCGGCTTCGTGCGCGCGCACAACCCGCTGGAGGCCGCGCCCCTGCCCGCCCTGGCCAAGATCGAGAAGCTGATGGCGGCCGCGCGCGACCCTCAGCAGGCCGCGGAGCTGCTCCGCGACCCCGAACTGCTCAAACTGCTCGAGGACCCGTCCTTGAATCTCGCGCTGAAAGACAAGGACCTCGAGCAGGCCCTGCGCAGCGGCGACTGGTCCGCGCTGAAAAACGACCCGCGCATCGCCGAGCTGCTCAAGGACCCGCGCCTCGCCGGGCATCTGCCCGAAGCGGATAAATAGACATTTGTCAAATTGAAGTTTAAATCTGGCTTCGATTCAGTCGTACCTGGATCGTGCCGAGGAGTTCGAGCCCGAGGACTCTGTCTTCTTCGTCCTCACCATCTCCCCTCAGGCGGCCCCAGAACCGTCGCCCTCAACGGTACAGGACACGCCTCCTCCCGATACGTTTAGGTCGAAAAATGAACCGGCCCACGAAATCCTGCACTAAGGTTTTCCGTCGAACCAGGACTAAAACGTGGACACTAAATCCGACGAATTATCCGGTAATCGGCGCCCTGCCGTCCGCGTGTATGCTAAAATCTCCAATCAACCGCTAACAGATTTCGTTTTTAGGAAGGGTGACCGAGCGGTTGAAGGTAGCAGTCTCGAAAACTGCCAAGGGTGCAAGCCCTTCGAGGGTTCGAATCCCTCCCCTTCCGCCATTTTCTCCGAGGTGCTCGCCCATGTCCTGGATCAAGAAGCTCAACCCCTTCAAGAAAGAAGAGGCCCCCCCGGGGGACGCCGCCCCGGCGGCGGGCATCATCCCCGGCATGCCCGCAGGGATGATGGGAGCTTTCCTGCGCAAGTGGAAGGATCCCGCCTTCGTCAAGCAGCTGCGCGTGCTGGCGTCCCACATGCAGAAGGACGGCGTGGACGTGAAGGATATGAACGCCGTCAAAGCCTGGCTCGAGAAGAACAAGGAGCGCGTCGAGAAGGGGGACTTCGAGGAGGTCGCGTCAAAGCCCGGAGAGACCTTCGTCAAGACCGGCCCCGAGATCGGGCGCAACGACCCCTGCCACTGCGGCTCCGGCAAGAAGTTCAAGAAGTGCCACGGCCGGTAAGGCCGTTTTTTTAGGCTTCGAGGCCCTGGAGCTGGAGGCGGCGGTTGAGGGCTTCCGCGCCTTCCTTGATGAAGCCCAGCCCGTTCTCCAGCGTCGAGTCGAGCCAGCGGCTCACGAAGGGCTTGAGGGGACGCAGGAGCAGCGGGATCTCATAGGCCTGCTGGTGTTCGACCAGCGTGCCGCCGATCACGGGGCGGAGGAGCAGTCGGGACTCCATCCGGCGAAGAGGACCGTCCACCATCACGCCGCGGTAGCCGCCGTCGCGAGTCATCTCGAAGCGGAAGGTCCCGCTCCACGCAAGGCCCAGGAAGCGGCCGGAGACCGAGGCCTGCTGGCCCGCGTCGGTGGACGCGACGTCGATGGCGTCCACCTTGGGCTCGTACTTGGCGATTTCCTGCAGGTCGCTCAGGTACCGCTGGACGGAGCCCTGCGGCGCGCTGACGAGGATGCGTCGGGAGACGGTGAGCATCGTGTTTTTTCGGGAGAAATTGGAGCGGGCGAAGGGAATCGAACCCCCGTCTGATCCTTGGCATGTCCAAGACGAAGGCATTGTATCAAATTCAAGTCGTCAGTCCCGGCCAATCCGCCGCAACCGCGCCCGAGCGACAAGGTAGGGAGAAACTCGGGGGGCAAGTCTTTCGATGAGGCCGCCCAGAAGGTGGGCCGGCTGATGCGCTTCTCTCCCGCCGTGGGCCTCAACGGCAAGCCGGCGCCGGTGCGCCTGCCCCAGCCGATCCAGTTCCGCCTGACGGACTAGCTCCAACTTCAGACCTCCTGACATAGCCTCCGCCAGATTTGTCCGCTTTTTGGCTCAACGGTGTCTGCCACGCGCTGAAGTGCAACCGGAGCTTTGATCTGGGAAACACAGAAGCTTCGGTGTTGATCTCCTGACAAAGGGCGGCGACCGCCTTGGTCCTGTGCGCGGAGCTCAATGGCGCCAAGACCACGTGCAGCTCGTTCTCGGTGACGATCAAATCGGCGGCCGAGGCGATGGCGGTCTGCGCGCGCGCACCGAGGATTCTCTCAAATTACGAGGGGATGAGTGGCGGACTCGTTGCGGATTTTTGCCGGTTTTTCTCTTGACCTCCTGCGATCTTTGGGGCTACACTGCCGCGATGTTACGCCACGCCGCAGCGGCTGACGGCGGTTTGTGCAACAGGCTCTACGGCGCCAGATGAAGATGGCGGTATTGCTGTTGGGACTTACCCTTGCCCCCTGCTTGTCCGCGCAGCAGCAGGGCCAGAATCTGTATTCCACCGAAGGGGATGCGAACGCTCACGGCGTGAATCTGACCATCGCCTATCCGAGCGACAGCCTTCGGCGAAGCGCGGCTTAAAGCGCCGTCGCGGAAATGGCGATGATCTTGGGACCCAGCAGGCGGTGCTCGGAGTCCGAGTAGATCATCACTCCAAAAGGAGCGGCCTTCGCATGCTCGGCCAGGAACGTCTCAAGGCCGCGCAGCATTTTAGGCGTGATGCTGGAGGAAGACTTCGCCTCAATGGGCAGCAGTCTCTCGCCCATGGAAAGGACAAAATCGACTTCGACGCCCGATTGAGTCCGCCAATGATGGAGTTCCAACGCTTCGGAACTCTGCCAGATCGCCGCTCGGATTTCGTTCGCGACCCAGGTTTCAAAGAGCGCGCCCAGGCGGTCGGCGCTTTGAGCCTGTTCCCAGTCCGAGACCCCCATCAGGAAAGCGAGTACCCCGGAATCGAACCAGTAGCCCTTCGGCGACTTGACGAGCCGCTTGCCGAGATTGCGGTGGTAGGGCGCGACCCGGAACCATTGGCAGGAGCCCTCAAGCAAACGGAGGTAGTTCTGCGATGAGGAAAGGGGCACTCCGGCGTCGCGAGCCGAGTCTGAGAGAGACAGAAGCCCGCTGCTTCGATAGGCCAGCTGCGTCATGAAGCGCAAAAAATCATCGGGCGCGCCGAGACGGCGGACAGGCAGAACGTCTTTTTCAAGGTAGAGAGCGCGATAAGCCTTCATCCACTCCCGCCAGGCCTCGTCATCTTGGGCTTCCCAAGCGGGAGGAAGTCCGCCCCGCATGATCCGTCTCTTAAGGTTCGCGCGGCTCGTCTTAGGCGCCGGAAGCGCGCGCAGCGCCGTCGTCGCGTCCGGCGCGCGCAAGAGACCCAGCCAGTCGATCGATTCGCGGCCCTCGATTTCCCCAAGAGTGAGCGGTCCCAGCTCAAGAATGGCGCTCCTCCCCGCCAATGCCGACGCCTTGCCGGCCGCGACGATCTCCGCCGCCGACGAGCCCGTGAGGAGAAACCGCCCCAATTCCCGTTCCCGGTCGATGGACCTTTTGACGCGCAGGAATAGGTCCGAATAACGCTGGACCTCATCGACGGTCAAGCGCGGCGCCTGACCCAGGAAGGCTTCGGCGTCGCTGCGCGCCGCGGCGATGACTTCGGGATCGTCGAAGGTGACGTATTTTCGTCCTGCGGCGATCTTGCCCTTCGAGACGAGGGTGGATTTCCCCGTCTGCCGCGCGCCGAAAAGAAGAAGGCAGGGAAACCGCTCGAGAAGCCGCGCCAGGCGGTCTTCCATGGCCCTATGAATCATGTGTAAATCATACACGAGTCGTGTAGATTTGTCAATCAAACATCTCCGCTAAAAGAATTTGAGCCGCTCGACGGCCGCCTTCAGGAAATCAGGGGACAAATGGGCGTAGATCTCCGTGGTCTTGATGCTGGAATGCCCCAAGAGCTTGGACACGGTGTAAAGGTCCGTCCCGCTCATCACCAAGTGGCTCGCGAAGGAGTGGCGCAGGGAGTGAAGGCTGCCGTCCAGCTTGATTCCGCGCAGAAGGGTGGCGAAACGATGGGTCAACGAGTCCGCGTTGAACATTCCCCCCGCCTGGTCCGGGAAGACGAGCCCCTGAGGCTCATGGCGTCCCGGCGACTCCTGGAGAACCTTGAGGGCCGGTGCCGCCAAGGGAATATGCCGGACCTCGTAATCCTTCGGCCTCCAGCCGTCCTTGGCCTGGATGGTCAAGACCTTGCGCTCCAGGTCGATGTCCCTCCAGGCCAGATGCAGCAACTCCTCGCGCCGGAGCCCCGTGTGCAGCAGGAAAATCACGATGGGCCGCATGATCTCGTCGGCCGCTCCCGCGATCCTGACCGCCTCGGCCTTCGTGAAGAATTTCGCCTGGCGCTTGGGCTCCTTGAATTTCTTCACGGCCGCGGCCGGGCTGCGGCTGATAAATCCCCACTCCGCCCCGCGGTTGAACATGGCCTTGACCACGGCCATTTCCCGGTTGACGGAGGAGGCCATGACGCCGGACTCGCGGCGCCAGTTCTTGTATTTCTCGATGTGCAGATGGGTGATGTGGATCAGGCGGTCCGTCGCGACGAACCCCTTGAATTGCTTGAGCACTCGGTCGGCGATGCGCAGGGAATACGGGGTGGCGCTGGCCCGGCTATGGCGCATGTACTCGGCGATCAATTCGTCGAGTTTCTTGTCCGCCGGAGCCGCCAAGCCCACATCGCGGCGATCCAGCTTGACCTGGACGTCGGCCAGCGCCAGCTCGGCCAGCTTCTTCGAGCTGCCCACCCGCTTGCGCACACGGCGGCCGTCCACGGCGTAGTCCAGGTACCAACAGTCCCCTTTCTTGCCCGGCACGGAGTAAATGCGAGACATAGGCTATGTCTCCGTTATTCGGCCTTCGGCTTCGCGCGCAGTTCCAATTCAAGGCGCGTCCGCTTGATCTCATCGGTCAAGGCGCGCGTCTTGGGCAGCGCCGTCATATATTCCGACGCGAGGACCTTGTTCGGCAGACCTTCGAGAGCATAGTGCGCCACGTCGGCTTCCCGTTTGGAGCAAAGGATGAGCCCGGCAGGCGGATTTTCATCCTTGTAGGTCCAATGTTCACGCGCGTAGTTGAGGTAAAGGTGCATCTGGCCGGCGTCGGCATGAGTGAAGCTTCCGAGCTTGAGATCGACAAGGACCAGGCAGCGCAGTCGGCGGTGGTAGAAAACGAGATCGACGCGATACCAGACGCTCCCGACTCTCAGCCGCTTCTGGCGGGCCACGAACGTGAAATCGCCGCCCAACTCAAGCAAAAATGACTCCAGGTGCTGGATCAGCGACTCTTCGAGCTCGCTCTCCGAGTATTCATCCTTGAGGCCCAGGAATTCCAAGACGTAGGGGTTCTTAATCTCTTCTTCGGGAGTGACGCGATCTTCGGGCTTGGACCGGGAGCCCTTCTCAAGCATCGCGACCTTGTTGCGGGAAAGCGCCGTCCGCTCATAGAACTGCGACTCGATCTGCCGGTCAAGCTGCCTGACCGACCATCCGCCACGGAGCGCCTCTGCCTCATAGAACTCGCGAGCATTGGGATTGGACACCCTGAGGAGCATCGTGTAGTGCGTCCATGAAAGAGGAAACGATCTCGCCGCAGCAACAGGCTGCGCGGGCGCTATCATTGCGGGCAAGGATTCTCCAATCGTCGATTGGAGTTTCGGTTTAGGGTAGGCAAGATAGAACTGACGCATCATGTTGACTTGCGCCAAGCCGAAGCCTCGGCCGACTCGTTTCGTCAAGTCAGCCGACAACCGCCGCAGGAGCTCCGCGCCATAACCCGCACGCTTGCTTCCTTTCTGTTCGAACTCGACAATCCGTCGGCCGACTTCCCAGTAAGTGGTGGTTAAGACCGCATTGACCGTCCTCGCGGCCTGTCCGCGAGCCTGCTCCAAAAGGTGCCCAATGCCGGCAGCAAATCGATCGTATTCCGGTCTGCTCAACGAATTCTTGCCGGCCGATTCCTTGGTCGTATCCGGGCAATAAAAAACCAGCGGGGGCTGATTCCGCTGGTTCTCCGATGAGGAACGTCTTGTTTTTACGCCTTGAAATTTGGAGCGGGCGAAGGGAATCGAACCCTCGTCTGATCCTTGGCAAGGACCCGTTCTACCATTGAACCACGCCCGCGGTTCCCATCGATTCTAGCAGAATCAGGCGGGCTTTGGAAGCTGCTGCGGCCGGAGGGCGGCGACCTCGTCTTCGATCATCCGCCTGTTCTCTTCGTCGCGCGCGAGCAGTATCTCGCCGAAACGCTCGCGCAGGACGGCGACCACCCTGGGATCGAAGAGGGTTCCCGCGTTGTCCTCGATGTGATGCAGCGCGTCCTCGACGGTCCACTCTCCCTTGTAGACGCGCTTGGAGGACAGCGCGTCGAAGACGTCGGCGACGGTCACGATGCGCGCCTCGAGGGAAATCTGCTCGCCCTTCAGGCCGTATGGATAGCCCGAGCCGTCCCAGCACTCATGATGGGCGACGGCGATCTTCGAGGCCAGGCGCAGCAGGCGGCTCTCGGCGTTGGCCAGCATCTTCGCCCCGTAGACCGTGTGCTTCTTCATCTCCTCGTACTCTTCCGGCGTGAGCTTGGCCGGCTTGCGCAGGATCGAGTCCGGGATGGCGACCTTCCCGACGTCGTGCAGAGGGGCGGCGTAGCGGATGTCCTCGGCCTCGGGGGCGGGCACGCCCATGCCGATGGCGAGGATCCCTGAGAAGCGGCTCATGCGGCGCAGGTGACGTCCGGTGTCCTCCTGGTCGCGGAACTCGGCGACGAGCGCCATGCGGTAGATGGTCTCGAGGTGCGACCGGCGCAGGTCCTCATAGAGCGTCGCGTTCTCGATGAAGGACGCGGCCATGGTGGCGAGGATGCGCAGCAGGCCCTCGTCTTCCTCGGTGAAGGCGCCCTTGCTCTTATTGAGCACCTCGAAGACGCCGAGGGCCTTGCCGTCGCGTCCGCGCAGGGGCACGGCGAGCACGCTGCGGGTCTGGTAGCCGGTGATGCGGTCCAGGTCCTGGGCGAAGCGCGTATCCTTATACGCGTCCCGGATATTGACCGCCGATCCCGTCTTCGCCACGAACCCCGCGATGCCCTGGCCGAGCGGGATGCGCAGGATCTTCTCTTCCATGCCGAGCGCGATCTTCGTCCAGAGCTCGCCCTTGTAGGGGTCCACGACGAAGACGGAACAGCGGTCCGCGATCAGGATGTTGCGGACCTCCTCGGCGATGATGGTGAGCAGGCTGTCGAGGTGCGTCTCGGCCGCGATCATCCGTCCGAACCGGGCGAGGAGCGACTGGCGCTTCTCAAGCTCCTGCCTACGCCCCATGGCGTTCCTCGAGGGCCTTCGCGACGAACTCGGAGAGGTGGAGCACTTTCGCGTCAGGATAGTATTTCCTCAATCCGCGGGCAAGCTGGATGAGGCAGGACGTCGAGCTGGTCAGGAGCGTGCCGGCGTGGACGGCGGCCGCGCCGCCGATCTTGCGGCGCAGGACCTCGTCCGAAAGATCCCCATGGACGAAAGCGAAGGCGCCCGCGCCGCCGCAGCAGGCATCGGCGCCGTCCATCTCGCGGAACGACTCTCCCGCCACGGCCTTGGCCGCCTGACGCGGTTGTTCCTGAAGACCCTGGCCGTTGAGGGCCCGGCAGGAATCGTGGTAGGCCACCGTCCCGTCCGCCGCGCAGCGCGGGAGGGCCTTGGCCGACTCGCCGTAGACCTCCACGACGTCCTTCACGCGGGCGGAGAATCGTTCGGCGCGCGCGCGCCACTCGGCGTCCATGGGCATCAGGAAGAGCTGCGGGTAGGATTTGAGGAAAGCGACGCAGGAGGAACAGTCGCCGATGATGGGCTCGTCTCCGGCGGCCTCGGCCCGCTCGATGTTGCGCCGGGAGGACTGCCGCGCCTGCTCCAGGTCTCCGTAGTTGTACGCCAGCAGGCCGCAGCAGGAGTTCTCCGAATGGCGGCCGGGGCCCTTCAGCGCGGTCAGGGCCTTCCAGGTGGCCACCCCGACGCGCGGGAAGAGGTAGCGCGGCCCGCAGGCCGCGAAATAGCTCCAGTTCTTCCCCTCGCCCCGAGCGCGGAGCCCCGCGAGCTCCTCATCGAGGAGCCTCGCCGGGGCCTCCGCAACGTCCTCGTCCATCGCGGCCAGCACGGAGAATCCGGCCGCTCTCAGCAACGGCCGCGCCAGGCGCGAGATCCCCAGCCTCTTAAGGAAGTAGCCGATCTTCAGCAGGCGCTCCAGCGCCGCGGGTTCCTCGATCAGCATCCTGGTAACGCGCCGGACGAGCCAATGGGTCTCTCGGCGCAGGGCGCGCCGACCTTCCAGCACCAGGTCCGGCACCGCGACCTTGGCGTAGCAGGCGGTCTGGCAGGCTCCGCAGAGCAGGCAAGTCGAGAGAGCGTCCGCGGCGGCCCGAGGGTCGTCGAGCTTGCCCTCGATCATCAGGCGCAGGATCTGGACGCGCCCGCGCGGCGAGTAGGCCTCGCGCCCGGCGGCGACGTAGGTCGGGCAGGCCTGTTCGCAGTAGCCGCAGCGCGAGCACTGCGCCGCCGCGTCGTAGACGGTGCGCTCGCCCAGGTCCGTCAGCAGGCGTCCGAGGGGCTCGATCACGCGTCCATTATAGCTTTCCTCGCCGGCCCCCTAAACGCTATCATCCCCCCATGGCGCGCATCCTGATCATCGACGATGATTTCGAGATCGTCGAGATCGTCACCGAGGTCCTCAAGCACGACGGCCACGAGGTGTCGTCCGCCCCCGACCCCGTCGAGGGCATGAAGATGGCGCGCGCCGTCAAGCCCGAACTCATCATCCTCGACTACCACATGCCCGGCAACACCGGCGCGCATCTCTACGAATCCCTGCGCCGCAACAACGCGACGAAGGCCACGCCGATCCTTTTCGTGAGCGGGGAGGCCGACCCGGAGCAGATCCTGGCCGAGATCTCGGACACGGAGGGCTCGCGCTTCCTGCCCAAGCCCATCCACCTCGTCGAGTTCCGCAAGACGATCGCTGAACTGCTCGCCGGCAGGAAGGAGAACTGAGATGGGAACCATCGTCCTCGTCCGTCACGGGCAATCGCAGTGGAACCTGGAGAACCGCTTCACCGGCTGGGTGGATGTCTCCATCACCGAGAAGGGCGCCGAGGAGGCGCGCCGCGCAGGACGCGAGCTCAAGGGCATGACGTTCGACCTGGCCTTCACCTCCGCGCTCAAGCGCGCGCAGGAGACCCTGGACATCCTGCTCCGGGAGACCGGCCAGGCCGGTATTCCTGTGGCCAAAGACAAGGCTCTCAATGAGCGCCACTACGGGGACCTGCAGGGCCTCGACAAGGCGGAGACCGCGAGGAAATACGGCGACGCGCAGGTCCACATCTGGCGCAGGTCCTTCGACGTCAAGCCCCCCAACGGCGAGAGCCTCAAGGACACGGCCGCGCGCACGCTGCCCTATTTCAAGTCGAACATCCTGCCGGCCGCGACCGCAGGCAAGAACGTCCTCGTCGCGGCCCACGGCAACTCGCTGCGCGCCATCGTGATGGAGCTCGAGAAGCTCACTGCCGAGCAGATCATGAAGGTCAACATCGACACCTGCCGCCCGATGTACTACGAGATCGGCCCCGGCGGCGAAGTCCTCAAGAAGACCGTCTCCGCCGTCGATCACGGCTGACGATGCTCCGCGGCAGGCCGCCGTTCGCCGTCGGCGCCGCGGGGTTTTTCTGGTGGATGCTCGCGCCCGCCGGGGTTGCCCTGGCGTTTTCCCCCATTCTCGGAAACGGGTTCGTCAATTGGGACGATTTTGGAAACATCGTTCGCAATCCTTGGCTGGGACGATTCGATCTTCCCGCTTGGCGCTGGATGTGGACGACGACCCATTACGGTCATTTCCAGCCGTTGGCGTGGTTGAGCCTGTCTCTTGATCGTGTTTTTTGGGGGTTGGAGCCGGGGGGCTGGCATTTGACGGCCTTGGCGATCCATGCGGGAAGCTCCGTCGTTCTGTTCTTTTTACTGAGGGAATTTTTACAGGTTCCTGGGTTCAGCGGCAAAGACGATGATTTCGGCGCGGCGGCTTCGGCGGCTTTCTCGGCCCTTCTTTGGAGCGTGCATCCTTTACGGGTTGAAGTCGTGGCTTGGGCCACGGAAAGGCGAGAACTGCTGGCCACTCTCTTCTCCCTGCTGTCCGTACACTCCTATTTCCGATGCGTCCGGGAAAATCGAACCCGCCCCTCGATGGGCGGGGCGCTGGCGTATTTCATCGCCGCCTGCCTCTCCAAGATCACCGCCGCGATGCTCCCATTTTGCTTGACGGCTCTGGACCTCTGGATTCTCGGCCGGGGCTGGAAAATCCGGGAGAAACGCTGGTTTTGGGCCGTCTCCGCCGTGGTCCTCGTTCTGGGGGTGCACGCGCAAACCCTTTCCGGAACAAGCGTCCCCTTCGCGATTTTCGGCCCGCTGGACCGATTGGCTCAAGCCCTGTACGGCCCCGGCTATTATGGGCTCAAAACCTTCTGGCCGGCGAATCTTTCCCCGTTTGTTTACGTCGATTGGCGCGCGGAGGTTTCGCGTTATTGGCCCATAGCGGCGCTGAGCGTCCTTCTTGGGGCGGGCGGGGCGCGGATCGCGCGCGCACGCCCCGGGGCCCGCGCGCTGGGTGTTATTTTAGCGGCGACTTTGATCGCCTCTCTTGGTTTTTTCAAGTCCGGACCGCAAACGGCCGCCGATCGCTTCGTCCATATGCCCTCGACCGCGGCGGCGGGGCTTCTGGCCTGGGCTCTCTGCCGAATCCCTCGGAGGCTGCGCTCGACGATGATCGTCGCCGCCGCTTTGACGGCCGTCGTCTTCATCGGGATCTCACGGGGGCAATGCTTGATTTGGCGGGACTCCATAACCTTGTGGGAGCGCGCCGCGCAGGGTCCGGCGCCGAACCCTCTCGTCCTTCAGAATTTGGCGGGAGCCTTGCGCGAGGCGCAAAGAGAGGCTGAAGCCTCCGCGGTCTATGAACGTTTGATGACGGCCGATCCCGCCTCGCCGGTGGTCTTGGCGCTGACCGGAGACGCCCGCTACGCGAGCCAAGATTATGCGCAGGCCGTCGCTTTCTATGCCCGCGCGCTGGAGGGCAGGCTGCATCTTCCCACGGTTCGGGTGAATATGGGGCTGGCGCTTTACCGTTTGGGGCGCCGGGAAGAGGCCGAGCTCGCCTTTGCCGAGGCCGCCAGGCAGGATCCTCTCAATGCCGACGCCTGGCATAACTTGGGCATCACACTGGCGGCCTCGGGACGACTCGAAAAAGCCCGCTTCGCGCTTGGCAACGCCCTCCATCTCCAGCCCTCGCGCGCCGACAGCCGAGAGGCGCTGAGGAAGCTCCCTCCCCTGATCAAGCTGCAGTGATGCGCAGCCGCGATTTTTGTACAATGGCCGCTATGAACCGCCAACCGTCATCCCTCTGCATGCTGGTCGTCGCGGCGATGGTCGCCGCCTGCGCGACCCCCAACGCCTCTAAAAAGAGCGGCCTCAAAAAAGGCGGCAAGAGCGGCGCGGCGGGCGCCTCCGAAGCCGCGCCCGCCGCGCCCCCGACCGATGTCACCGAGGCATCCCTGCGCGCCGGCGGCTTCTCGGCGCGCGCGGACCTCAAGCTCGTGCCGTTCGATTACGACAGCGCCAAGCTCTCCGACGAGGCCCTCGCCGTGCTCAAGGCGAACGCCGAGGCCCTCAAGGCCGACGCGGCCTTCGACGTGATGGTCACGGGGCACTGCGACGAGCGCGGGACCGTCGCCTACAACCTGGCCCTCGGCCAGAAGCGGGCCAAGGAGGTCCGCGACTACTACATCCGCATGGGCGTCGACGGCGCGCGAATGGCCACCATCTCGTTCGGCAAGGAACAGCAGGTCTGCTCCGAGAGCACCGAGGAGTGCTGGTCGCGCAACCGACGCGCCGAGACGCTCTCCCGAGCCAAGAAGAAGAAGTGAACCGCGTCCTGCCCGCCGTCCTCGCGCTCGGGCTTTGCGCCTGCGTGGCGACGCAGAAGGACGTGTTGGACCTCTCCCAGCAGTCCGAGGACCTTAAGACCCAGGTGTCGGACCTCAAGAATACGGTCGGCTCCATGCAGGCCAACCAGGCCGACCTCTCCGTCCAGATCAAGCAGCTGCGCGAGGACCTGACCGCCTACACCGAGACCGTGAAGGCGCAGATGGGCGACATGGGCAAGCTCTCCTCGAAGCTCGACGAGCTGGGCGCGCAGATCTCCGGCAAGGTGACCCAGCTCGGCACGACCCTGGCCGCGGCCCAGCAGAAGGGCCTCGAGGACCAGAAAGCCGCGCTGGAAGCCTCGAAGCTTCAGACCTCCGCCACCGAGATCTTCGTCACCTCCGAGAAGCGCCTCCAGTCCAAGGATTTCGCGCAGGCGGCCGCCGGCTTCGAGGACTATCTCAAGCGCTGGCCCAATGGAGAGCTCATCGACGTCGCGACCTACGACCTGGGCCTGGCTCACTTCGGCCTCAAGCGCTGGGAGAAGGCCGGGCGGCAGTTCGCGACGGTGCTCGACAAGTACCCGAAGAGCGGCCAGACGCCGGGCGCGCGGCTGCGCTACGCTTTGTGCCTTGTCAATCTCAAGAAGAACCTCGCGGAAGCCCGCGCCTATCTCGAGTCGGTCGAGGCCGATTTCCCGAAGAGCCCGGAAGCCAAGGAAGCCAAGGTCGCTCTCAAGGGCCTCGCGGTCAAGCCCGCTCGCTGATGGCGGCCGCCGCCTTCCTGGCCGTGTTCCTGGCGCTGCCCGCCGCCGCGCAGACGGAAGTGCGTCTGGACGTGGGCGGAGGCGCCGCCGCGGCCCCGCCGGCGCTGGCGCTTCCCGCCTTCGAGGCGGCGGACCCCCGCCGCGGCCCCGACGCCCTGCTGGCCAGGAGCCTGCGCGAGATCGTCCGCTCCGACCTGATGCTGTCGCGGCGCTTCGAGGTCAAGGACGAGCTTCCGGGCGGCGCCGCCGCGGGCGCGACCTGGCGCCTGACGGCGCAGGCGGGCCAGGCGGGCGACAAGATCTCGGCGCAGGTCAAGCTCGCGAACGCCGAGGGCGGTCGCGATGTCGTTTTCGAGCGCTTCTACCGTCAAGAGGCCGCGTGGCTGCGCGCGCTCGCGCACCGGATCGCCGATGACGTGGTCAAGGCCGCCACGGGCCGGGACGGCATCGCGCGCACGCGCCTGGCCTTCGTCAACAACGCGACGGGCCGCAAGGAAGTCTACCTGATGGACTACGACGGAGAAGGCGTCAAGCGCCTCACCGACGACCGCTCCATCAACCTGCTGCCCCGCTTCTCCTCCGACGGGCGCCGCGTCGCCTACACCAGCTACAAGGACGGCAACCCCGACCTATTCCTGCTGGACCTGGAGACCGGGCGGGCGTCGGCGCTCTCGGACGAACAAGGGCTCAACATCGCCGGGGGATTCTCCCATGACGGGTCCAAGCTGTTGATGACCCTCTCGCGCGGGAAAAGCCCCAACCTCTACATAAAGGACCTCGCGACGGGCACGCTGGAGCGTCTGACCGCGCATTTCGGCGCGGACAGCACGCCGACCTTCTCGCCCGACGCGCGGCAGGCCGCCTTCGTCTCCGACCGCTCGGGCAACCCCCAGATCTACGTGCTGGACCTGGCGACCAAGCAGACGCGGCGCCTCTCGAACATGAACTGGTGCGACGCCCCCGCCTGGTCGCCGACCGGCGAGTGGATCGCCTTCGCCGGC
>MGUL01000107.1:13784-14536 GCA_001800005.1 Elusimicrobia bacterium RBG_16_66_12
ACCCGACCTGGTCGCCGGACGGGCGCCTGCTCGCCTTCTCGACGACCCGCGAGGGCCGCTCCAAGATCTACGTGATGGACGCCGACGGCAGCGCGCCGCGGCGCGCCGCCGATATCCCCGGGGCGAGCTCCACGCCTCACTGGTCCGGCGTCAAGTAGCGCGCGGCGAGAGCACGGTCCCGTCCCACCGGATGAAGAACGGCGCCTTCGTCTCCTGCATCAGCACGCCGCCTTCCATCACGCGCACTTTCAGGCGGGTCCCGGTCGGCAGCGGCCAGGACTTCAGAGGCGTCCCGGAGCTCTCCTCCATCTCGACGAGGCTGCGCCCCTCGAAGAGCACCCACGCGTGGCCGTCCGCGCGACGCACGAGACGCGGCGTGTACAGCGGCGCTCCCGCCGGACGCGGCCAGCGCGCGAAGAGCTTCTTCGACTTGATGGGCGCCAGGAAGTTGCCGGCAGGGTCCACGACGGACCAGTCGTAGCCCGACTGGTGGACGAGCGTGCCGTCGGGCAGGACGTCCAGCTTGAGCCCACCGATGGGCCACATCATCCCCAGGCTCGACTTCCAGACGAAGTCGACGCGGCCGTCGTCGCGGCAAACGGCCACGCCCTGGTCGTCGTCGCGCTGAACCGGCACGAAGTACGCGGGCTTGCCGGCCAGCAGATAGGGCGTGATGTCCTTGTCCGTCATGCCTGACTTGGGGTAGCGTCCGGGCAGGCGCCAGGTCCGGATGCGTCCGCCGCGGTCGCGCC
>MGUL01000107.1:14656-14870 GCA_001800005.1 Elusimicrobia bacterium RBG_16_66_12
CGCCGTTCTCGCGGACGATCTCCCTGACTTCACCCATGGTCGGGTCGGTCGGGATCATCCCCTGGGGCGGCACGCCGCTCCAACCCTGCGTCTTGTCTCCGCTGGGTTCGCGAACGCGACGGAGGACGAACAGCCGCCCTTCGGAGTCCCAGACCGCCGACTCGACGCGCGTCTCGTAGGCCGTGAAGATGGTCAGACGCCCCACCGGAGCGTC
>MGUL01000107.1:14883-16001 GCA_001800005.1 Elusimicrobia bacterium RBG_16_66_12
GCCGTCCTTCCGTCGGGCGCGATCCAGAAGAGGCCTCCGGCGACGGTCGTCGCCAGCCCGCCGGCCCGGCGGACGGCGGGCGCCATCGCCGCGACGGCTTCTTCCGGCGACCGTCCGATGGAAAGGAACATCGGGCGGATGCCGGGCTCGAGCAGCCGCAGCGAGGAGCGCAGTCGCGCGTAGGCGCCTTCCTCAGCCGCCCACGAGGAGAGCAGACCGGCGCACACCAGGAGCGTCACGCCGCCCGCGGCGACGGTCCCGAGCGGCTTGTCGCGCTCGAAGCGGCTGGACAGCGGACGGATCGCGACGGCCTTGGCCGCGAGGGCGATGAGAGCGACGAACAGCGCCAGAGGCGCGAAGGATTCGACGCGGTCGCCGAAGATGACGCTGTATTCGATCCCCAGCCCCAAAGCCAGCCCCTGAGCGGCGGACATCACGGTCCCGAGCAGTCCGCCGGCCAGAGCGTGACCGAGGACGTAGGCGGCGAGGAAGGAACCCGCGAGCAGGTCGAGGGAGAGGAACACGAGCAGTCCGCGCATGGGCGCGATGTTCGCCCAGACCTGCGGCGACTCGCCGATGCCCAGCACCCCGCCGCGCCAGGTCGGGCTGACGGCGGCGCAGAGCGCGGCCGTGCCGAACGTCAGGAGCAGGAACTGCAGCAGGGCCCCCGCCAGGCCGCGCGCGACGCGCGACGCCGCGGAATCGGGGAGATGCGCCTCGGCCTCGCGCGCCGCGGCCGTGCGCAAGCCCGCGCCGGCGGTGGCACCCAGGAAGACCGCGGCCAGAGGCAGACCCGCGAGGGTCCAGAGGACGAGGCCGGCCTCAACGGCGGCCATCAGCCCCAGGCCCGCCTTCGGCGCCACGAGCACGGACAGCGGCGGCACGAGCGAGAAGATGACGGCGAGCCCGATCAAGGTGAGGCGGTTCTTGCGCAGCTCGAGCGCGATCAGCGTGATGTTCATCGGACACCTCCGTGCATGGCCAACAAAGCCTTCAGCGTCTGAGCCATCGGCAGGCTCTCGTCTTCCGCGCCTTCCAGGCCCGCGGCGAGCAGTCGCCCGCGCGCCGCGCCGTCGAAGACGGCCCAGGACCCAACGGGACCTTCCTGCCCGAGGCTC
>MGUL01000107.1:16019-16961 GCA_001800005.1 Elusimicrobia bacterium RBG_16_66_12
GGGATCGCGAAACCGGGCGCGGGGCGGCCGCTCACGCGGCGCGCCTCGCAGCGCAGTTTCTCGGCGTCGTAGACCCCCGCGATCCTGCCGCCGGCCAGGACCCAGACCTCGTCGAGGAGGCCCGCCAGCTCGTCCAGGCGGTGGCTGGCCACGAGGACCGTGCGCCCGGCGCCGCCGAGCTCGGCGACAAGGCCCGCGAGGACCTCCTCGCGCACGAGGGCGTCGAGGCCCGAGGTCGGCTCATCCAGCAGATAGAGGAAAGGGTCGAAGGCCGCAGCACTGACCCAGGCGAGCTTGCCGAGCGTCCCCTTGCTGGCACCGGCGATCGGGGTCGCGGGGTCGAGGGAAAGGCGGCGGCACAGGGCCGCGGCGCGAGCGGCATCCCAGCCCGGATAGAGCTTCCCGCGCAGGGCGAGGGCCTCGCCGACGGTCTGGAAATCGTGGAACACAGGGCGTTCCGGGACATAGCCGACATGCCGGCGGACGTCGCCGGAACCGTCGACGCGCCGCCCCAGGACCGACACGCTCCCCGAATCCGGCGCAAGCATGTCGAGCAGTATCTGGAACAGGGTGGTCTTGCCCTCTCCGTTGCGCCCGAGCAGGCCGATGACCTTCCCCTCCTCGGCGCGCGCGGACAGCCCGTCCAGTACGCGTCGGCCGCCGAAGGACCGGCTCACGTTCTCCAGGATGATGGGGTTCACGGCTCCTCCCTGCGGGTCTCACGGACCACGGATTCGATCTCGCTCCAGGAAACGCCCCCGCGCCGGGCCTGGAGCAGGGCCTCGCGCAGACGGCCGAGGACGCCGCCGAGGCCGTCCTGGGCCTTGCGGGGAGCCGCGTCGGCGACGATTGTCCCCTCGCCGCGCCTGGCCGTGAGAACGCCCTCCAGCACCAGCTCACGGATGGCGCGCGCGACCGTGTTGGGGTTGACCTTCAGCGTCT
>MGUL01000107.1:16986-17235 GCA_001800005.1 Elusimicrobia bacterium RBG_16_66_12
GGGGTCGCCGGGGCGCAGCGCGCGGCGCGCGATGAGGCCGCGCAGGCCCGCCTTGATCTGCTCGTTGATCGGGACCGGGGAGGAGGGTTCGATTCGGATCATATGTGTACTAGCGAACTAGTACACTAGTATTCTAACCCCTCGACCGGATTCTGTCAAGGGGTGTGGCGGCCCCTGATCCTCGGACAAGACTGACAGACCCGCCACCCAAGAAATAGAATACCCCGCGTCTCCGAGGAGAGCATCGCC
>MGUL01000108.1:0-4360 GCA_001800005.1 Elusimicrobia bacterium RBG_16_66_12
TTGTGGCCACAGGCCACGCTGTGCGAACCTTGTGCATGTCGGGCCTCCTGTAGCTGGTAGACTTCCTTGTTTTGCCTACCCTACAGCCAGGCCCGGCTCCTTTTCACCCCCTCTCTTGTCTCACATGTCCTGGAACATCACACGGCTTGACCTCTCGCGCGCCCTTGACTACTATCGTTACGTGCCGACTGACGTTTCGCGTTCCTTCCGATCCATCGCGCCGGCGATTCTAGGCCGTTTGACTGCAGCGGCGCTGGTAGCGCTGGTTCTGCTCTTCGTCGCCTGCGGAGGCGGCGGAGGCCAACCCTCCGATACCCCTGACGCGTCCCCCACTGTGGAGCCCCAGCCCACCGCTGCCACGACGCCGACTACGGGACCGCTCACCTGCGCCGACCATTCCACGGAGCGCTTCGAAGAGATGGCCACCAAGGTGACCTTCACCCTATACTGTCCGACATTCTTGCCCGACGGGTTCATCTTGAGCTCCATCGAGAAGAAGGCCGCTCCAACCCGACCGGGTTCTGTGCCCAATCCCAGCGATGTGTTCGTGTCCGCGGTCTTTGCCGATGCAGACGGAAGGGAGGTGACCCTCCTTGAGGGCGTCCTCGGCGTCCAGTTTGAGGGCACCATCAGCCAGCTCCACAAGGACCAGGAGAGCCGGACTGTTCCGTACGGTGACATCAACGCCACCTTCTACCCCAGCTTCGGCTCCGAAGGGGCGAAGATCTCTGGGGCCGTTTTGGCCCGCAGTGTCTCCATCACTGTGAGGTACTTCATCACCGGTGATCTTGACGACGAAACCCTGGCCCAGGTGTCTGCCGCTATGCGAGCGGTTGGGTCGTGAGGGACGCTGTCCTGACAAGAGATGGGAGATGAGACCGCTCGCCATGGTCCTCGCCGTGACCTTGGGGCTGGTAGCGCTGGCTGCCTGCTCCGACGACAAGGCCAGCGTGGAGGGGGCGGCCAAGGAGCTTGTCGAGAGTCTCGCGGCCAGGGACACTGTGAAAGTAGCGCAGATAATGGACACCAGCGAGGATGAGGCCGCGCGCACCATCGCCGTCAGCTTTGCCGGGAGGTCGCAGGAGATCCGGGACCTCATCATCTCGCCCGGAGAGAAGGGCTGTGAGGAGCTATCGGCGGAGCAACTGGCCAACGGCGTCACGGCGGTGTGCCATGTCCTCGCCGACCTCCAGTTCAATGATCCGCAGAGCGGGCAGTGGCAGGACCTGCGCCTCGCCTTCGTCGTGGAACTTTGCGGCGGAAGGGCCATAGTTTCCCTGGACAACGCCTCATACGTGCCCAGGTGCTGACAGCACCGTCGCGATGAGCCCGCTGACAGGAGCGCCTGAGCGTGCGCTCAGGCGTCTAGCTCCGTACGAGAGGCCTTGGGAGGGTGGTCTCCAGACTGATAATTGTAATCGCCTCCATTTGACATAGGGTTAGAGCGACGTCAGAGCAGGGTTGCAGGGCGGCTAGACCTCGGGAGGTCAGCCGGACGGGCCCGGATCGAGGCAGTTAGACCCCTTTCTTGGCGCGTGATAGAATCGTGTATGCATTCTATACTTAGGAGTGCGGAAACGGCCATGATGCATGTGCTGGTGGTAGAGGACGAGCCCAACATAGCAGACTTCATCCGGCGGGGGCTCATCTATAAGGGGTACAGCGTGGATGTGGCCGGCAGCGGCGAGGAGGCGCTGGAGCGCGCCCGGGAGAAGCCCCCCGCCCTGGTAGTCCTGGACTTGATGCTCCCCGGTATGGACGGCCTGGAAGTGTGCCGTAGGCTCCGCGCCGCTGACGACGTCCCGATCATCATGCTGACCGCCCGGGACGCCGTGGCGGACAAGGTCGAGGGGCTGGAGGCTGGCGCCGATGACTACATCACCAAGCCCTTCGCCTTCGAAGAGCTCCTGGCAAGGGTGCGCGCCGCCCTCCGCCGCAGCAGGCCGGATCGCCGAGAGATGCTCCGCGTGGGCAACCTGGTCATACGGCCGGCCAGCCGAGAGGTGCGCCGAGGCGAGCGGGCCATCGAGCTCACCGCGCGGGAGTTTGACCTTTTGGAGTTCCTGGCCCGCCGCGCCGGACAGGTGGTGACCAAACAGGATATCTTCGAGAAGGTCTGGGGCTACGACTTCGAGATGGAGTCGGACGCTGTCAAGGTCTACGTGAGCTACCTACGGAAGAAGCTGAACGCGGGCGGGGAGGAGGACCTCATCCACTCCGTACGCGGTGTGGGCTACGTCCTAAAAGCCTGAGATGTCGCTCGGCATTCGCTGGCGTCTGGCCGCGGGCATCGTTCTGGCCTTCGCCGCCACCCTGGTCATCATCTTCGTCACCCTCCACTTCTCCCTGGAACGGGCCCTCACCTCTGATCTAGACCAGGGGCTTTCGCGGGACGTGGACCGGATCAGGGCGCAGATAACCCTGCTCGGGTCCGTGAAGAAGCTGGAAGACCTCCAGCGCATCGTTGACAGCAACTCCCTCAACCCCGGAGGCGAACTCCTGGCGATCGCCGTGGTCCGCGACCCCCAAGACAACATCCTTGGGAGGACCTTCGAACTCAACACCGAGCAACTGGCCCTGACCCCAGAGGAGATGCAGCGTGTCCTGGCGGGTGACAGCGTCAGCCATGACGTGACCTTGGGGAACGAGGAGTTCAGGGTGAGGTCCTCACCCCTCACCGTTGGCGATCAAGTGGTGGGGGTGGTTCAGGTGGGTGAGAGCACCAAGGCTGCCACGCGTCCCCTGGACCGGCTCCAGGTCATCCTGGCAGTGGAGGCGGCCGCGGGCGTCATCCTGGCCCTAGGCATAGGCTACTGGCTCTCCCGCGGCGCCCTGCACCCCCTCCAGCAAGTCATCGCTGTGGCCGCTGAGATCGAGGCCTCGGACCTTCACCGCCGCATCGGCGCCCGCCGCAAGCCGGCCGAAGTCCAGAAGCTGGCCGACACCTTCGACGCCATGCTGGAGCGGCTGGACAGAGCCTTCCGAGAGCAGCGGAACTTCCTGTACGATGTCTCCCACGATCTGCGCACCCCCCTGACCGCTCTCCGCGGCAACATCGACGTGCTCCTCATGGACGACAAGCTGGACGAGGGTATCCGCAGGCAGCTGCAGCAGATGTCCGCCGAGACCGGCCGCCTAATCCGCTTGACGAACAACCTCCTCTACATGGCCTCCGCGGACGTCGGCCGGGAGGCGGAAAGGAGGCCGGTGGAACTGGACATCGTCTGCCTAGAGGTCTACCGCCAGGCCCGCGACCTGCGGCCCGACGTGAAGATGCGGCTAGGAAACGAGGATCAGGTCACCGTCATGGGGGACCGGGACCTGCTCAAGCAGATGATCCTAAACCTGGTGGAGAACGGCGTCAAATACACCCGCTCCGGCGGCCGGGTTACGCTCTCGCTGTTCAAGCGCGACGGCCAAGCGGCCATCGTCGTTGAGGATACCGGGCCGGGCATCCCCGCCGAGCACCTGCCGCACATATTCGACCGCTTCTACCGGGCCGGGAACCAAGACAAGAGCGGCACGGGGCTGGGCCTGGCCATCGCCCGCTGGATCGCCGACTGCCACGGCGGGACGATAGAGGTCAAGAGCAAGGTAGGCCGCGGCAGCGTGTTCACGGTCCATCTGCCTCTGGAGGAGAGCAGCGGTTCCGCTGCTCCCACAAGCGCGCCCTAAGTCCGCGCCCTCGCCAAGGAGCCCGTCCTGATGCTGGCCGACGAGCTCACCGCCAACCTGGACACCAAACGCGGTCAGGAGGTGGCGCAGTTGCTGCGTCAAAAGGTGCTAGTGTAGTGTCTCTAAAATAGCGTGACCAACCCCCGTGGTGCCGTATGCTCTTTTCATGTGGCAGACGGCACCCACGACCAACGCCGTTCGTGTGGACCGCGCCTGTTGCCGCCATCCTCAAGAAGGTGCGCCGTGGTAAAGCCGTTCTTGAGACACTACACTACAGATGGACGCGGCGATCGTGATCGTCTCCCACGACCACCGAATCGAAGAGGCCGCCGACCGGGTGTTCTGGCTGCAGGGCAGTCAGCTGCGACCCGAGTCCTGAGTCTCAGTGCGGCGCGTCCCTCACTGCCGGCGGCGCCCCAAGAGACCGAAGGTCAGCACGGCGGCGACCAGGCCTACGAGCGTCAGGCGAAGAGCCCCCGAAATAGGCTGCCGGTGGCAGCTGTCCAGTCCCCTGGGCTGAGCGTGTGGATGAGGCGGCGCTGGGCGGGGTGAAAAGGCAACCGTGATGCCCGCCACCGGCCAGGAGCGGAAACGCAGCCACGAGAGAGCGCCGGTCGCCACGCCCGCCGCAGCCAAGCACCCCCCAACAAGGATCATCATCGCGGCTGGCAGCGCGTCGCCCGAA
>MGUL01000108.1:4368-6849 GCA_001800005.1 Elusimicrobia bacterium RBG_16_66_12
CGGGCCGCCGCCGTTGGGCACATCGGCAGGCGGCGGAAGCTCCGGGCTGCCGGTCGGCGACGGCTGTGGGCTGGGGGTTGGCGACGGCTCCGGCGCGCTGCCAGGGCTGCGAGGATCCAAGGGGTTGGAGCCATGGACGTTTACCTCGTCGCCGTCGTTCACGCCGTCGCCGTCTGTGTCGGGATTGTTGGGGTCCGTGCCTTGCTGTTGCTCCTGTTCGTCGCTGAGGCCATCGCCATCAGTGTCTGGGACGCAGTTGACCTGATCGACGACAGCCCCCCGTATCATCGACGATGCGGACGTAATCCGTCGGGTCATCGTCGCGGAAGACGAACTCCGGTCCCCAGTTGAACACCCCGCTGGCGGAGGGCCCGCTCTGGATGGAAACCGATGCCTCCGGCTGCAAGGCACCCAGCACGGTAAGGTCGAACACTTGGCTATCCGGAGGATCGCTCTGGAGCTCCCAGCCCGCCAACTCCTGGACAGCGTCCCCTCGGTTCTCGATGATCACCAGCTCGGGGTCGCCGGTGCACCCCAGGTGCACGATCTGAATGTCCGCCCGCGCGCCCTCCACGGAGAAGATCGCCGCCAGCGCCAACGCGATGGCAACTGTCGAAGCCACGGCTAGCCTGATCTTGATCACCGACCCTCCTGCGGACTAGTCACGTGCTGCTGCTCGGCGACCGTCCACCCCCCAAGACACACGAGCCTCCCCTGGCGGCTGGCGGCATCATAATGCGCTTTCGGCCCAAAAGGGAAGACGTATTACGTCAACTTTCCCGCCGATTTCTGATGTGGCCCAGACGGGTCCAGTCGGTGCGCCAGAGAAGGAGGCCGTCACGCAGGGAGAGACGACGGAGCCGGCGGCCTCAGCGGCCACCGGCCCGGGTCCTTCGCACGGTGGGAGGGGATGCAACCGTGCCTCCAGCGAAGTTCAGACTAGCACTGGGCTGGCGGCTCCGGGTTTAAGGACGGTTATGTCATGGTAAAGGGTGGGTAATGACTGACACGCCAGGGGCAAAGCAGAGAGCCGACTGAGTACTCAGCCGGCTCCTGTCATTTCGAGCGGGGCGGGAGGGGGTATCCGCTCCACTGCTCAATCCTAGACTAGCGTGGTATGGCGGATAAGGGTAAACCCATGGTTACAAACGGGTGGAAGTTCGGTAACAGACGTACGCGTCCCGATGACGGTCCGCTGATACGGCCACACATGGCCGACCCATCAGTGCAAGATATCTGCAGTCATGGGGTTGACGCTCGAATGGGGCACTATAGTTGACAAATTCCGCATTACGGGCAATAATCGCCCCAGCACAGGGGGTGCGGCGGGGGTTTTCCGCCATTCCGCGTCTCCCTCTGCTTCTTTCGCCGGTGGGTGGACCCTGGCGACGGGCACACTCCCCTGCGAGGGGATCTAGAATAGCGAAAGTCGCTTGCCCATAGGGGAGGGGATCTTTTGGCATCTTCGCGGCAGCATAGGGCAGGCCGGGGGAGGCTGGTGGTAGTGCCGCCCGCGGCACTGCCGCCGATAGTGCCTAGTTGCCCCGAAGCCGACGCCTACGGCCGTCTCCCCCTGGCCACGGAGGGCCTCTAGGATGCGGCCGACCTCGAGCGTGGGGCTGCCGATAGGGCGCCTGGGGGCAGTACCTGCCGTCGCTGCCCTGCTCATTCTCCTTGCGCTGCTGCTTGTCTCCGGCGCCTCCGCAGCACCGACTGTCACCACCGACAAGGACGATTACTTCTCCAACGAGACCGTCACCATCACCGGCTCCGCCTTCGCACCAGGCGCCTACTACGACGTGCCAGTCATCAGGCCCGACAGCAGCATCGTCAAAGGCGACGGCAAGTTCACGCCTGGCTGGGATACCGTCCAGGCCGACGGGTCTGGCGGCTTCGTCTACCTCTATAAGCTCGACGGCATCCAGGGGATCTACACTGTGGGGGTCTACCCCTCGCCCTGGGGTGGCCCGGGCTCCGGCGAGACACCTCTGGCCACGACAACCTTCACAGACGCTGACATCGACTTCACCCAGTGCCGAAACGACTCGAACAACGACAACGTGGCCGACGACTGCGAGTGGAGCACGGGCGCCATCAACCAGAGCAACGGCTTCTACACCGAGGGTGATGCGGTGCCCCAGCGTCTCTTCCACCGCCTGCCTGAGGTCGGCACGCACACGTTTGTCTTCGACTATGAGTTTAGCCAGAGCGACGTGTACGCGTACGACTTGCTCACCAACGTCGATGACACCCAGTCCGGCGCCCTGCTGAACGAGTGCGGCAACCGGCCGTCCTTCATCAGCTCCGGCCAGTGCACCACCATGTTCGGCACGAACGCTCAGCTCGGCGATATCCCGTCAGACCCGTTCGATGCCGTCTCGTCGAGGGAGAACCCGCCCGGGGCCGGCGCCCGCAAGCTCAAGGTGGGCTGCAGCCCGGCCTGCGCCGTGGGAGTCAGCCTACAGTTCCCGGACCCACCCA
>MGUL01000108.1:6860-7187 GCA_001800005.1 Elusimicrobia bacterium RBG_16_66_12
CGGACGGCGAAGACAACCCAGGGGGCGAGGCGCACGATCCGGACTCTGACCCGGACTGCTTCAAAGACTGCGGCAGCAGCAAAGTAAAGATAGCCGTAACCGTCACATCCTCGGACGCGAACACCAGGGTGGGTATCTGGTTCGGCAGCCATACAGCCGAGGCCGCCGACCCGCCCGGGTCGGCCATCGGCTGGGGCACCGGCTGCAACAGCAGCGACTGCGGCGCGAGCAGCATCTCCGGCGCGCCTTTCCACCTGAAGTACATCTGCCTTAAACAGCCCGGCGACACTAGCTGCGAGTCCGTAGGAACCCGCGACAACCAGATCC
>MGUL01000108.1:7211-7572 GCA_001800005.1 Elusimicrobia bacterium RBG_16_66_12
GCACGATCACCATCGTCAAGGACGCCGTCCCCGACGGCCCCCAGGACTTCGACTACTCCGGCGAGCTCGGCAGCTTCACCCTTGACGATGACACCGACCCCGCGCTGCCCAACAGTCAAACATTCACCAGCCTGACCCCGAACTCCTACGACGTCACCGAGACGGTGCCCTCCGGCTGGAGCCTTTCTATCGGCTGCACCGGCGACACGGACAACGGCAGCGTCATCAGCCCCCCCACCGTCACAATCGATCTGGACCCCGGCGAGGACATCACCTGCACCTTCACTAACCTCGCAGCTACCCCCACACCTACACCTACACCCACGCCCACGCCCACACCCACGCCCACGCCCACGCCCAC
>MGUL01000109.1:0-4343 GCA_001800005.1 Elusimicrobia bacterium RBG_16_66_12
CCGCAGCAGCGGATCCTTCTGAACCCGGGAGATGACCCTACGCTTCAAGGCTTCATCGGCCGCATGGCCGAAGATACTCTCTCCGGCGATCACGAATCGGACACCGGGGGACCGACCCGCCATCCGGCGGGCGGCCGCGAGGAAGACCTCGTGGCCCTTCACCGTCTGGAAACGCGCAAGGAGGGTGACCAAACGCACGTCCGCTACCAATCCCAGCTCGCGGCGGACCTCGATTCGCGCGCGTGGGCGGGGACGGAAGCGGGAGATATCCACCCCGGGGTGCAAGACGCGAATTCGATCGGGCGGCATGAAGGGCGGCGTGCCCAGGAAACCGCTCTTGATGGCCTCGGATAGGGCCAGAATGGTCGTGGGGCCCTTCCGAAAGAACGCGCGTTGCCAGGGCCGAGGTCGAAACCACCACCCCCAGCACAGGAAGACGAGCGGCAGGCCCAACGCGCGGCAGGCCGGGAGGGCGAACGCCAAGCTGTGGAAGTCGCTGAAGACAATGCGCGGCCCAAGTTCGCGCAAGGCAGTCACCATCCTGCCCACCGCCGGGAGTCGCGCCCAAAGGGCCGGGACGAACCACAGCGAGGCTCCCCTGTAGGGAACAATCCGAGTATCGAATCCAAGAGCGCGTACGGAGGCAGGGAAGGGACCATCCCGGGGAGTGACCAGGGCCGGTCGGTGGGCCCGTGGATCCAACGCACCCAACAAGGCCAGCAGGCTGGTCTCACCGCCTCCGAGACCCGTGTATGAATTGAAGAATACGCTGCGGATGGCCGCGGACCGCTTCAATGGCCCCTCAGCGCGGCGGTCACATCCATCCCCCAACGAGTGGGAGCCGAGAGGAACCCCAGCCAGCCCGCACGCCGATCGCCAAAGTACTTGGCCGTGTAGGACCGCAGGTCCTCGAAGTAGATCCGCCGCGCCAACGGACGGATCTGGCGGCTGCTGGAGCCTTCCGCATGGATGACCCGGCCCAAGGGTGAATACATCAACTCGAAGCCCGCGCGCTGAAGGCGCTGACACCAGTCGTCATCGGTGAAGTATAGCCGGAGGCGCTCGTCGTAAGCTCCGACAGATCGCAGAACCGCTTGGCGAGCAAGGATGAAGGACCCCGGCGCAACCTCAACCTCCCGCTCCGTCTTGCGGTCCCAGTCGGCATACCAGGCCCAACGACGCAGGCGACGGCGTCTCCCCGAAAGGAGCAGCCCCAGAAAGGTGTAGTCGAGAAGAAGAAGAGGGTAGCTGGGGAAGCGGGCGCAGGTTCGCTGCAGGCGTCCATCCGGACGGACCATCTGAGTCGTCACCGCGCCCACATCCGAATGTCGGTCCAGGTATTCAACCAGGGCGGGCAGAGTCCCCGGGAAGACCTCGGCGTCGGAATTGAGCGTCAACACGTACCGGCCCATACTCCGGGCGATTGCCTGATTGGCGGCGACAGCGAAGAAGCGATTGGCCGCATTCTCGATGAGCGTCACCCGCGGAAACTCTCGGCGCACCATTTCAACGCTCCCATCGCCGCTTGCGTTGTCGACCACGATCCATTCGGCCCTCATGCCCGAACAATCGGAGATGGCGGCTCGCAGGGTCCGCTCCAGGGCTTCGCGCGTATTGAAACTGGCTATGCAGATCGAGAGATCCACGGCTTCCGGCCCCGAAGGGGACTCGCCTCAGTTCTCTGGACTGGATGCGGACGGTCCATGTCTACGGCCGACTGGCATCCGGGCCTGTTCGGAGCCCGAATCATGGTAGACCCTGATCCGACGACCTCAACCGGGCGGGCCACAACCGATGATCGCGTAGACCGCCGCACCTGGGAGAACCTCGACCGGCGCGTACTCGTCAGGCGCGAGGTCCAGCAGCGTGCGGGAGTAGCTGAGAGGCGATCCTCCAACGTACAGGTGGGTGACCCCCTCCGCGCACAGCCTTGCATGCTCGGCGCTTGAACGCAAGTCGGCGTCGGCACGACCGACCATGGTTCGCCGACGAGCCAGGGGGAAGAGCCAGGCCCCTCCATCGATCGGTCTGGGACCTGCATCCTCTCCGGCCACTCCGGGGACCAGCGTGAGAGACTCGGGCGACAACCGGCTGGAAGCGGCCAGAGCGATGGTCAGGTCATCTTCGTGGGCCATCAAGCAGCACTCGCCGGGCGCGTAGTCCCGGACCGCAAGGGATCTTGCCAGGTACGCCACACCTAGGCAGACGATGATTCCGGCAAAGATCGAGCGAACGGTGGAGGGGTACGTGGCGGAGCGAATCGAGGATGCGAGGCCCGCCAGTCCCAGGCCGCCCAAGCAACTCATCGGAACGAACAGGACCATTTTCGCCATAGGCTCATCGACGAGCGGGAAAGGATAGGATCCGTCAGGGGGAAGAAGCTGCAATACCATGATCGTGATCGCAAATAGCATCGCGGTCACGGCCGCCCGCCGATGGGCCCGATAGGCAAAGGGCGCAAGGCCGAGGACGAGAAGAGTCGAAACGAGTCCCTGTCCTTCCACCAGTGTCGCCAGGGACCGCTGGACGGGATCCAAGTAACCCGGATACGGGATCAGAAGTGCCGCAAGCAGTGTCCCTAGGATCACCCCAATGGGGAGAATCCGACGGACAAAGACCGTCGGGGAGTCGAGGAGTGTGTAGAGGCAGTGCGCCAGCCAAACCGAGAAGGCGAATGCGGCGAAGAGGAACAGAGTCCGGGTATGGACAAGACCGGCTCCGATCGCCATAAGGCCGACTACGACCGAGAGGCCATATCGCCTTGCTCCCCTGGCGTTCAGCGCCACGATAGCCACGCCGGCCCCCGTGGCAAACACGGCCAAGCCAAGAAGGGCCGGGTACTTCGCCCAGTTGCTCGCATAGGCCGGCATCGACCACCCGATGGCGGCCAATACGAAAGCGCCGAGAGCCGCCCTGGCGTCGCGGACGGCCAGATAAACGAGAAGGTAGACACACGCGAGAAGGGCTGTCTGCAGGAGCTGGCCGAGAACGGCAAGGGAAATCGGAGTGAAGCCACCGGACAGGCTGAGGATCCATGCGGCCATGCCGTGGAAACCAAGGTGATAGTATCCCGCGAACAGATCGGCGACCGTGTTGGCCGCGATCGGGACCCGTTCCGGCGCGAGCAGATCGGTGACGAGCGAGAAATGCAGCATGGAATCGAAATGGGGAGGCAGCGCTGTTTCCGAAGCGAAGCTCAGATTGAGCAGGCCAAGGAGTACCAGACCGAACAAGAACCCGACCGCACGAACATCAAGAGGCGGGAGGCTCGGCCGCGGCTTAAGCCACAACCCCACGCCGGCGATGGCCAGCCCGATGGTGGCCGCCGCCACGACCCCGGCGGACAGATGGAGTCGCAGGACGGCGGCGTTCAGCCCGAGCATGGCGGTCGTCAGGAGGCCCCCGCCGATCATCGAAGACACGAGGGCGGCGAGATCGAGCTCCGTGTACCGGCGAAGAAGGCCCGAGAGGAGCAAGCCGGAGGCTCCGATCATCGCCGCCGAGGCGAGAAGGAGACCTCCGGATCGAATCCCGACTCCCAGCCCCTCGAGGCAAAGGTCGACCAGCCGGCGTCGATAGATGATGCGGAAGGCCAAGTCCCCTCCTACGAGGTTGCCTCCGATGGAGCGTTGGCCAGGCAAGTAACTGTCGTGCTCCGTTGCCCAAATCCACGTCGACCGACCAGGGTCTCGAAGCACGACCCGCACGAGGCTCCCGGCCTTGGCTGAAATCCCCTGCAGCGGCACCTGAAGGCGGGATCGTTTCGCATCGAAGCGCACGGGCAATCCCAAGGGGGGCAAGCCAGGTGAGGAGAGAACGCTGACTTCGGCCGTCGTTGGGGGAGCCCCGTCTTCCGGAGCAAGAACGCCGGCCGCGGGGAACTCCAGCAGCCAGGGTTGGTCCAGCTCAAGAACGAAATCTTGCCCGGCCGCATCGCCCGGAGTCAGCGTCTGAGTCTGGTATTGCCACGCGGAGAAGCCCGGCCAGGAGACGGGCAGAGCCAGCAGAATGCCTGAGACACCCAGCGCAGCCAAAAAAGGAAGAACGCGCCGCGTTGGGCCAGGTGCCAAATCTACGGTCTAGTAGTACGTACCGGCCGATATGGGCGTCGGCTTGGGTATGACGGACATCGCCTCAAACGGCGTCTCGAAGCTGCACGATGAGTCGGCTGACAGCAGCTGAATGGGGATCAGCCCCGTCGGCGGGACATATGGACCCGTACAGTAGATCCGATCCGTCCTTCCCGAGAGCATCGAGCACCCGGACGCCTGTCCGTTCACGAGCAAGGTGTACGCCGGTGCCTCAAACCCACCGGGCTTCGCCAGGGTAACAAGGAACCAGCC
>MGUL01000109.1:4371-6478 GCA_001800005.1 Elusimicrobia bacterium RBG_16_66_12
CTGTAGGGTCGCCATCGACTCCCGGCATACGCCGGCCCGCGGGTTCTTGTCCGCCGCGGATAAGGGGTCGCGGTCCCCGTCGCGCTCAAAGGTGATCAAGCCGGTCACACCCGGGAAACGAGAGGTGGCGTCCACGGCGGCGCGCAGCGCTTGGCGATTGACCACCAGCGAACCGTCGTCGTTCGCCTGTGCAGAAAGGTCGAGCGCGCTCAGGAGGACGCGCATCGCATCGTATTGATAGGGGACCAGATGCTTGAGGTCGTCCCCTGGAAGCTCGCCGCCCCAGTCCACGAAGTCATCGAACCAACCTTGCACCGCCGGCAGATCCTCGATGTAGATCTGGGAAGGGTAGCCCAGCGCCTGGACCTGGTCGTCGTCGAGCACCGTCCGATGGAATACGCGTGGGCCGCGGGCCGAGAGGCCGGGCAAGGTGGCGCTCCCGCTGATCATGACCACTGTCTTGCTGTCCAGGATGGGCAGCGCACTCGACGCGCTCCTGGAGCAGACCGGGCCGACCACGGCCACGATCCGTTCGTCTGCGACGATCTTCTGCGCCGCCGCTTCCCCGCCCGCTTCGGAGCAGGCATCATCGAAGGAGACGAGAACGACCTCGAAGCCTCGGACAGGCCCATGATCCTGGATGGCCATGCGCGCAGCCTGCTGCAGGGGAGAAAACAGGGCGCTGGGCCCGCCCGTCTGGGGCCCCACATAGGCCACGAGGATGCCCGAGGGTGGGCGCACCACGACCTGGGGGCCGGTCTTGCTCGGCTGCGACGCCGCCACGGTCGCCGCGACCGCCGTCTCGATCGCATTGAGCGCTTGTTGGTCGGCGGCGCTGCCAGTCGGGACCGCTGGGCTGGATGGGCTCTGTGGGCCTTGGGCCAGACTGTCGGCCGTGCGCGTCGCGGCCACGGCCTGATCGATGGCCGCCTGGTTCGGCGCGCATCCATTCAGCCCGAGGACGAGTGCGGCCGCGATCGCCACCGTTCGACAGAGGTCAAGGAGACGTCCTCTACCATCCATCGGCAACCTCCTGGTCGGCCCATGACGCCGGAACGATGGAAGAACGCACCGCGTCGATCCAGGGACCGTCTTCGGTCTAGTAGTACGGACCCGCCGAGGTGGGCTGCGGTTTCGGAATGACCGAGATCGAGCCAAACGGTATGTCGTAACCGCACGACGAATCGGCGGAAAGCAGTTGGATCGGGATGAGTCCGATCGGTGGGACATATGGACCGGTACAGTAGATCCGGTCCGTCCTCCCCGAGAGAGTCGAACAGGCCGACGCCTCCCCGTTCACAAGCAAGGTGTACTCCTGGGCCTCGAAGCCGCCCGCCTTTCCGAGTGTCACTAGGAACCAGCCGCTGGCGAGATAACCGTCGCTGACGAACTGCAGAGTCGCCATCGACTTCGTGCATACCCCGGCGGGTCCCACACTGACAGGCGAGAGCGGGAGGACCTGAAACAGATCGAAGAAGGCGGAGGCTGGCCCCGCTCCACTCTCGCCCGTGGTCGCCATCAGACCGACTGAGCGAGGGGAGAGGCTGGCAGTCGTCGTTCCAACCGACGACCACACTTCGCCATCCGGACTCCAAAAACCTGTGTAGGTTGATCCCTCGCGGACGAGGCGCAACCAGATGGGCCCTGCGGGGAGGCCCCCCACGGCGATCGCGGCCGACGCGCCTGCGAGGAACGTTTCATCGTTGTCCATGTAGACGCCTTCGCCGAGGCAGGCCGGCACCCGACCGCAGAAGGCACGGCCGAGGGCCACAAAATGGTCATCATCCAGATAAGCCAGCAAACCGGCAAGATGGAAATCCGAGGTTGCCGAGAAATCCAGGCGCGTGCGGAGTTCGAAGTCCCCCTCCGGGGCCGAATGGACCAGGAGCGGAGCGCTGCCGCCGGGCCCAAGCAGATCTGCACTCGTCGTGATAAACCTCAGCCATCCCGGACGTTCGCTCAAGCTCCAGGCGGCTGGGTCTTCACGAATCCAGGACCACTCTCCGACCAGGTTGGGCTGCTCGAAGTTGTCGCTAAACCAAGCACTTCCCGCCTGGGCCGTGGCTGGAGGTGCCGCCGCCTGGGTCGCCGCCAGGGCCGCGGCCAC
>MGUL01000109.1:6567-7336 GCA_001800005.1 Elusimicrobia bacterium RBG_16_66_12
CGAGCAAGAGAAGAAAGCAGGCGGCCACAACCAAGGACGGGCGGCCATGTGTGGACCCTTGGAAGCACGCGACAAGCCCATCGAGAACCTCCTCACAACGCCCAGGACGAGGACCGAGTGTACATCATGGAAACGGTAGCGACAAGCGGTTGACCCTCGACACTCTGCGCGTCAGGTACGCACCAGCCCAGCCCTCGCGCCGGAGCCTCAGGCGGGCCGTCGCCTACCGGGTCGACGTCGATGTTCCTTTGGAGGACGGCGGGATGTTCTGGTTCAGCCGGAATAGGTTCTTCGGATCGTAGCGGGCCTTGATCTCCACAAGCCGGTCCCAGGTCGAACCGGGGTAAGCCCGGCGGATGCGTGCTTCGCCCTCATCGCCCAGGAAGTTGACGTAGGCCCCATCGTCTCCGTGACTCAGCACCTTAGCGAATTCCGTGACCCAAGCCTCCCGCAACGGCCGATCGTCCGGCCCGTCGTAGAAAGCGGCGACGTTGGCCATGATCCGACGGTTGCGATGGGTGTAGGCCGTCGCCTCCGCTGGCACCCGGGCCACCGCCCCGCCCAGCACCCGCAGCTGCGCCACCCTGACAGGGGCATCGGAAGCCTGCAGGTGCCCGACGATCGCCTCCGCGAACCCACGGTCGACTTCGTCGACGAACAGCGTTCGCGAGATCGCCTTGGGGTGATAGGAGGGATCGTCCGGCGGATAGATCTCCGGATACTTCATCGGCCGAACCATGTCGGCGATGGGCTCGGCCAGGTTCCGGAG
>MGUL01000110.1:0-4327 GCA_001800005.1 Elusimicrobia bacterium RBG_16_66_12
GGACGCCCCGCCCAGGACGGCGAGGGCGCGGCGGCTCACGCGCGGCGGTTCTCGGCGCGGCGCAGCACGGCGCGCACCCGGGCCAGCAGCTCGGGAGCCTGGAAGGGCTTCACGACGAAGTCGTCCACGCCGAAGTGCAGGGCTTCCAGCTCCTCGTCGGCCGTCTGCTTGACCGTCAGCATGACCACGGGCGTGTCCTTGAGGGCGGGCACGGCGCGCATCTCGCGGCAGAAGCGCTCGCCGTCCATCTTCGGCATCATCCAGTCCACCAGCACCACGTCCGCCGGGGCCTGCTTGAGCAGGGCCAGGCCTTCCTCGCCGTCCTTGGCCAAACGGACCTCGTAGCCGGCGCCGCGCAGGACCTCCTGGATGATGATCCGGTAGTCCTCTTCGTCGTCGATGACCAGAGCCTTCGTCGCCATGCCGCCTCCCGCGGTCAACCCGCGACCTTCAGAGAGAATATGAACCTCGTGCCCTGCCCGGGCTCGGACTTCACCTCGACGCGCCCGCCGTGCTGACCGATGATGGACTTCACGATGTAGAGGCCCAGGCCCGTCCCCTTGTGCCCGACCACGCCCTCCTTGACGTTTTCGCCCTGGGTGAACGGCGTGAAGAGCCGCCGGCGGTCGGCGTCGTCCATGCCCCGCCCGGTGTCGCCCACGGTGACCTCCAGCCAGCGGCCGGCGTCGTCGCGGACCAGCTCGGAGGCGATCCAGACCTTGCCGCCGGAGGGGGTGAACTTGAGCGCGTTGGCCAGCAGGTTGACCAGCACCTGCCGCACGCGGTCCGCGTCGCCCAGCACCGCGGGCGCCGCGGCCACCTGGTTCTCCACGACCACGCCCTGGGCCTGGGCCTTGGCCTCGAAGAACTTCGCGACCTCGGCCGCGACGGGCCCGAAATCGAGAGGGCGCAGCACGCACTCCATCTTGCCCTGCTCGATCTTGGCGACGTCGAGCAGGTCGGTGATGAAGCGATTGAGGCGCTGGACGTTGGCCGAGATGCGCTCCATGTACTCCAAGGAGACGGACAGGCCCTGGCGGTCGCCCGCCGCGACCTTCTCGCGGATCAGCGGCAGGAAGCTCTCGATCGCGCCCAGCGGCGAGCGCAGTTCATGGGTCACCGAGGAGACGAAGTTCTTCTTGGCCAGGTCCAGGTCGGCCAGGCGCGAGGACATGCTGTTGAAGACGCGGACCAGGGCGCCGATTTCGTCCTCGGACTCCCACTCCAGGCTCACGCCGAGACGCCCCGCGCTGATCTGCTCGGCCATCCGGCCGAGGGCCCTGAGACGCTTGGTCAGGGAACGCGCCAGGAGGACCGCCAGGAACAGCCCCAACAGGGCCGTGACGGCGCCCGCGACGAGGAGCATCCTCAGCATCGCGCGCCGGCGCTCGCGCCCCGGCTGGCGCAGGACGTCATCGTCCACTCCGAACGAGATCTCCACGGAGCGGTCGGCCGCGGCGGGGTCGGAGACCCTGACGCGGCGCTCCGACACGCGCCCGCCGGCTTCGGCGCTTCCCAGGTTCTGCGTGGAGGTCTTCGCGCCCTTGTGCCACACCACGCGCGCGTAGGCGAGGGCCGGGTACTGGACCTTCAGGAAGTTGAGGTAGCTGAGGAGCTGGACCTCGTCCTTCTGGATGAGGGCGTCGGTGGCCGTCCGCGCCACCGCGTGCTTCATCAGCGTCTCCTCGCGCGCGACCTCCCGCTCGCCCAGCACGCGCTGGACCGCGACCACGCCGAAACTCATCAGAATGAGCGAGGCGACCTGGAGAAGGACCGTCTGGACGATCAGTCGGGCTCGAATCGACATCGGGGTGAAAATATCATATTTCGGCCGGGTGAATTTTCGTCTTGATTTATTAACATCGGCGGTCTATCCTTACGAACGCATGCCTCAAGACAAGGACGCGGCCCTCGAACCCGCCCTGAGGGACATCGAATCCATCCAAAGCCTCGACACCGCGCGCCTCGCGCTGCGCTGGGCACTGGAAAGGATGCGGGCCCTGGAGAAGCGCGCCGAGGAGCTGGCCTCGGACGCCAAGACCGCCGAGGCCGCCCGCGCGAAGACCTCCGCCGAGCTGGAGGCCGCGCAGGAACTGCTGAGCCGCCGCCTCAACGAGGCGCTGGAGCGCGAGCGCTACTACTCCAAGATCGAGGAGTACCTCAACCTCCGGCTGGAAGGGGGCATCGACCCGGCCGCGCTGGCCAAGCGCGAGGCGCGGCTCGAGGAGCGCGAGGCCGCGGTCCAGCGCCGCGAGATCGACTCCGAGCGCGCGCTGAAGGCCGCCCAGCTCCGCCGCGACGACGAGCTGCGGACCGCTCTGGCCGAGCTCTCGGCCGCGTCGGAAACCCGGCTCTTGGAGGCGCGCGGCGACTACGACAAGCGCGTCGCGGCCCTCGAGCGGACCCTGAGCGAACGCCAGATCTCCCTGCATGAGAAGGAGGCTCAGCTGTCGGCCCTGGAGCGCGGCCTCGAGGAGCGCCGCAAGCGCTTCGAGGAGTTCCACGCCGCCCAGCGCGCCGCCCTGGAGCGGGAATCCGCCTCGATCAACCAGGCCTCCCAGGACCAGGCCGGCTTTCTCGAACGGCGCATCGAACTGGCCCTGGCCGCCAAGACCAAGGCCTTGGAGAGCGCGGCGCAGACCGAGAAGCAGCTGCTCCTCGGCGAGCTGGCCGAGTGGCGCGCCAAGGCCCGCGAACACCTGCCGGAGCTGCTCGACGCCCAGCGCAAGGCGCAGGCGGCCGAAGACGCGATGCCCCGGCTCAAGGAGGAGAACGCGCTTTTGCGCAAGGACAAGGAGCTCCTCGATTCGGAGCTGTCCCGCTGGCGCCGGCAGGCGCAGGACAATCTGCCCTCCCTCCTGGCCGCCGTCCGGCGCGCCGAGCAGGCCGAGGAGCGCGCCGAGCTCCTCGAGACGGAGCTGGCCTCCGCCCGGCGCCTGGCGGAGGTCTCCCTGGCCGAAGCCATGTCTGGAGACTTGGTCGCCGAGAAGCGCCAGGACGATCTCTCGAAGCTGGAGGGGATCATCGCGGCCAAGCTGCGGGACGCCGAGCGGAACCTGTTCCGGCAGTACGACTCCTGGGTCGCCCGCGAGGAGGAACTGCGCCACCGCGACCAGGACTGGCGCCGGGACGCCGAAGCCCGGCGCGAATCCACGGAAGCGCTGCGCGCCGAGATTATGCTATTAAAAGACGAGCTGAAGAAGACCGTCGCCTCATACCGCGCTAAACTGGAGACCAACTCATGATGAACGTGACCCACAAGCCCATGACGGTGCTGGCCGACGCCTGGACGCGCCTCGAGGAGGTCTGCCGCCGGCTCTGGGAGGAGAACTCCCCGGTCGCCGTCGAGACGCAGGCCATCGTCGAGGAGTTCAAGGGCGAGGTCTCCCGCATCGACGCCCAGTTCTCGCTGGCCGACGAGCATCGCCGCCATGAGGCGACGGAGCACGAAGAGGCCATGGCCCTCCTGCGGCGGCAGTACGAGATGGAACTGGCGGGCGCCAAAAAGCGCGTGGAGCTGATGGAAAAAACCCTGCACGAGAAGGATCTTCGCGTCGAGGATCTCCTGAAGGCTCTCTCGCGCAAGGAGGATGAGAACCTCGAGTTCCACTCCCAGGTCCTGAGGATGTCCGCGGCGGGCGACGAGGTCAAGGCGAAGAAGATGGACGAGTTCTACCAGGAGCTGCTGAAGAAAGAAGCCTCGATGGACGCGTCCTGGCAGCAGCGCCACAAGGCCCTGGAGAACGACCACCACCAGACCCAGGAGGTCCTCGCCTCCAAACAGGCGGAGCTCGATGCCTGGAGCATCCGCCGCCAGAACGAGGAGGAGTCCCTGCTCAAGAGGCAGACCGACCTCGAGATCCGCTCGCAGCATCTGGTCCAGGAATACCGGAAAAAGCAGCAGGAGATCGAAGACCTCAAGGCGAGCCTGCAGAAGAGCATCTCCGACCTGGTGCGCCAGTACCAGACCCGGCTGAAGGGGGACGCTTCGGCCCATTGACGAATGCCCTCACGCGTCCCGGACGACGAGTTCGAGAAGATCCTCGAACGGTGTCGCGGCGGGCTCACGGGGATCTCGCTCGATCTGCCTGAGATCGACCCCGCTCCCCCTGCCGCGCGCCTCACGCTGATAGAGCCTCAGCCGCCTCCCGAGCCGGCCCCGGAGCCCGTGCCCGTTCCCATGCCCGTCGCCGAGACGCCCAGGCCGGTCGCTCCGCGTACCCCGGAACCGCTTCGACCTCCGCCGACGCCCGCGCCGAGCCCGCGCGCGCCGATCTCCGTGCCCGCGGCGCTCCGGCTGAGTCCTCCGCGCCGGGCGGTCCTCGCC
>MGUL01000110.1:4343-7240 GCA_001800005.1 Elusimicrobia bacterium RBG_16_66_12
GGCGGCCCTCGCTTGCGCGGGCTTCTGGCTGAGCCGATGCGGCGAGGAGGATCTCAGCCTGACCCTCGAGCACGCCGACGCGCTGAGCAGCATCCCGGGAGACGGGGTGGCGATCGCCGCGGGCTATGCCGTGACGTTCCTCGACGACGGCGGCAATCAGATCGAGACCCGGCCGCTCACCGAGCCCGTATCGGCGTTCTCCTGGCGCGAGAGTTCGCTGTGGACCGCGAACGGGCGGACTGCGGCTCTCGTCGAGCACCGCGAGGACGGCGGGACCGCATCCTTCGCGCTCAATCACGTGCCCGCGGCCCTCGACGCTCACGAGAAATATCTCTGGAGCACCGACGCGAAGGGCAAACAGGTCCGCCAGTTCCTGATCACCCGGTCCATGCTCGGGATCTTCCTTCAGCCTCTGGACCTCTACGATCTGCCTGATTTCACCGTCGAGTGCTTCGACATGGACCCGGAAGGAACGCTCTGGATCGTGGACGCTCCCAGCCGCCGCCTCTACTTCATGAAAGCGGACGGCTCCGTGTACAAGCCCGTGAAATCAGCGCCCTTGGCGCCCGTCATCGGCGGCGCGGGACGCGTGAAAGGCATCTCCGTCAAGGGCGGCCGCATCTGGCTCCTCGTCTCCCCGGCCGACGGCCAGGGCGCCTCGGTCCTGAAGCGCCTGTCCTTGCGCCGCCTGGCCTGGACCCCCGCCTGACCGGGAGCGGCTTACCGGCCGCGTGAGTTCATCTCCGCCTGCACGCGCTGGTGGGCGCGCTGGGCGGGGCTGTAGCTGGCGTCGAGCGCCAGCACCCGGCGGAAGGCCTCCAAGGCCTCGGAAAGACGGCCTTGGGCGTAAAGCTCGACGCCGGCCTCGTAGAGGCGCTCGATATCCTCGGGCGAGGCGGAGCCCTGGCGGACGGCCGGCTTGGCGGGAGCGGCGGGCCGCGACTGGCGCTCCACGAGGGCCTGCATCGTCGTGATATAGGAGCGCAGCTTGCTGCGCTCCTCCGAGTCCGACTCCAGCGCGTAGGCCGCCTTCAGGGCCTTCAGGGCCTCGGCGGGCTTCTTCATCGCGTGGTAGGCTCCCGCAAGGCGGCGGTAGGCCGTCACGTTGACGGCGTCGAGGGCCAGTATCTGCTCGGCCAGCTTGACGACCTTGTCCCACTCCTGCTGGAAGAAGGAGACCTCGAGCAGCGCGGTCGTCGAATCGAGAACGCGCTTGAGCGCCTCGGCTTCGCTCGGAGGCTCCGCCGCCGCGGCGGGGGCCGCCGTCGCGACCTGCACGGCGGCCGCGGCCTCGGTGGAGACCGCGGGCGCCGGGGCGCCGACCTTGGCCTCCAGGATGCGGATGAAGCCGTCATGGGCCGCAGTGGGGGGCGGCGCGAGCGCGCGGCCGTTGGCCAGGGCGACCAGGGCGTCGCGCTCCTTGCCGGCGATGAACTTCATCACGCCGTCGTGGGTGGCCGCGCCGGACGGCCTGTGGAGCTCGCCGGAGAGGTCGGGGAAGTAGGCGGCGGAGGTGCGGTAGCGCTCGTCGACCTCGACGAGGACCGCGTCGCGCGGGGCGAGCGAGGCGGCCTGGCGGGAGCGTTCGTGGGCGTTCATGAAGCGGCCGAGCTGGGCCTCCGCGTCGGCGTCGCGCATCAGCGCCTCAACGGCCTTGCGCTTGTAGGCGACCAGTTCGCCCGCCATCTTGTCGAACTCGGGACTGCCCACTTGGGCGGGGGAAGAGAGGTTCTCCAGCAGCATCTCGCCCAGCAGCACGTCCGCCTGGCGGGGCGCGCCGAAGCGCCAGGTCAGCCCGACGCGATGGGAGCCGTTGGTCGAGCTCAGGCCGCCCACCGGCAGCGCGAAGCCGTAGTCGACCTGCATGCGGTGGATCTTGTAGGACAGGCCCGTCGAGATCTCGCGGTGGTCGCGCGTGCCCATAGACAGCGCCCCGCGCACGCCGAAGGAGCCGTGCAGGAGGGTCGGCAGCCACTTCTCGACGCCGACCGCGAGGACCTTGTCCAGGGAGCGGTCCGCGGCCGAGATCATATCGAGGTCTCCGGTCAAAGTCGAGAACGGGGTCTTGTAGGCGCCGCCGAACTTCATGTTGCGTCCGAGCTTGTCTGAGTCGCCGCCGGCGAACGCGATGTTGGGCTCGAGCGCGTGCTGGACGGAGATGCCCAAGGTCCAGCGCGGGCGCGGCCGCCACAGCACGCCCAGGTCCGCGTCGTAGTTCATCTTGGAACTCTTCTGGAGGACGGGGTCGGGCCTCCCGGTCGCCTGGCCCGTCTGGTCGATCGAGTTGGCCGCCGCCGCGGTCCCGCCCACGGAACGGTTGAGCAGCTTGAAGCTGGCGCCGAAGAAGATGGGATCCGGGCGGTCCTCGCGAGTCACGCGGCGGCCGTAGGAGGTGAAGAAGCTCGACTCGCGGTACAGGCTGTCCAGAGTGAAATAGTTCCAGGCCGCGCCGAGCGTTCCCTTGCGCCCGTCGTCCAGCGGGTGGGCGTAGCCGAGGAAGGAGTTCTGCAGGTTGGAGCCGTCGGAGAGGCCGGTCAGCAGGCGGGAATAGGTGGAGCCGAACTCCTTGCGGTCCAAGGTGGCCAGGCCCGCGGGGTTGTAGTAGATCGAGTAGACGTCATCGGCCACCGCGGTGTAGGCCCGCCCGAGACCCGTGACGCGAGCGCCCACGCCCACGTCGTCGTAAGCCGCGCGCGAAGAGGGGGGCGGAGCGAGGAGGGCGGCCAGAGCCGCGGCGACGGCGATGAGTCGTTCTCGAGTCCTCATGGCGTCCTGGTCAAGTATGCTCTATAAGGTAAAGAAGCGCCCGTTTTTGTTGCGAGTTTCATGCGAATTCCAGGCCCTCCCACGCCCCTATCTCACCACCAGGATGGTCCCGGAATGGATGCGGTTCTCGG
>MGUL01000111.1:0-3752 GCA_001800005.1 Elusimicrobia bacterium RBG_16_66_12
GCGGAAGCCGCCGCCGGAAGCAGCCCGATCAGCGCCGTCAGGAGGATCCGGGAGCTCATCGGATCACCCCGATCTTGAAGGTGGCCTTGCTGCCGCCCGCGTTGAAGACGGCCAGGTACAGCCCCTTCGAGACCTTATGCCCGGAGTCGTCGCCGCCGTCCCAGGCCACGTCGTTGGAGCCGGCGACGCCCGCGACGGAAATCGAGCGGACCTTCCCGCCGAAGATGCTGTAGATGTCGATGCTCACCGATTGGGCCGCGTCGAGGGTGAAATTGATCGTGGCCGACCGCAGCCGCGAATCGAAGGGGTTGGGATAGGAGGAGACGCCCGAGACGCCCGCGGCCGCGGCCGGGCCGTTCTGGACCCGGACCGGGTCCGAGGCCGGGCTCACCGCGCCCGCGTTGTTGACCGTGAGGGTCCTAAAGTAGAGGGTGCCGCTGGGCAGGCCCGAGGCCGAGTAGGGGGGCGCCGTGACGAGGTCCGCGTCCGTGACGGCGGCGGCCGAGGCCCCCCCGGCGGCGGCGAGCCCGACGGTCACCGTCGAGGGCAGTTTGGTCTTGGCGTTGTACCAGAGCGGCGAGTCGCCCCGGCGGTACTCGATGAGATAGCCTTTGACTCCCGAGGGGCCGACGGCCGCCGGCGCCCAGGACACGAGCACCGCGGCCGCGCCCACCGTGGCCGTCGGGGGCGCGGGCTTGACGAGTTCCGTGTAATCGATCATCTGGCCGCCGGACAGGCCCACGGCGCTGGTCTTGCCCCAGCTGGAGATGGCCTTGACCGAGACGTAGTAGGTGGCGCCGTTGACGAGGGTCACGCCCGTCACGCGCACCTCGGCGGGCGCGCCCGATATCCCCGTCCAATCGACGACCTGATTGCCCCCCGCCGTGGTGCCCACGGCGTAATAGGCGGCGGAGATGCTCCCGGTGGGCACGGTGGAGGTCCACACGAAGCGGATCGAATCGAAGGTCTTCGAGTAGGCCCCGTCGGGCAGGCTCACCGTGGGCTGCATGGGGGTCTGGGGATCGAGCACGACGCTGACCCCGCTCGAGAACGGCAGGACCGAAGCGTCCATCACGTCCGTCCCCACGCTGAAGTAGCTCGCGTCCTGGAAGGAGACGCCGAGCGTGCCGCCCAGCCCGGCCGCGGCCGCGATGTCGGCCGTCACGAAATAGGTCTTGGTCGAGGCGGTGATGGTCTGGGACACGCCCAAAGTCAAGGTCTGCGGCGAGGACGACATGGGGCCGCCGGACAGCAGGAGGTCCGCCGCGTCGAAGACGCCGTTGGCGTTGGCGTCGGCGTAGATCTTGATCGCGGCGAAGTCCGAGGGCGAGCCGCTGCCCGCCAGCGCGACTTTGATCGCGGTCCAAGTCGCCCCGTCGTTGGCGCTCCAGAGGTTCAAGCGCGCCAGCGCCGTCCCGGCCGCGCCCTGGTAGACGTTGGCCGGCGCCAGGCTCGTCGCGGAGAGGTAGACTGCGTCGGCCGCGTCCGTGATCGTGCCCGCCATGTTGAAATAGGCCGGCCCCGCCGTGACCGAAACGATGTCCGGCGCGTCGAGGCCGAAGTTCGCGTCCGCGGCGGTGAAGCTCACGCTCGAGCCGATGACCGCGTTCGTGGAGAAGTCGGCCGTCACGAAGTAGTTCTTGGAGGTGGTATCGAGGTCCTGAGGGGAATAGAAGGTGATCGTCGCGGCCCCGTTGGAGACGCCGCCGTGGCCGACCAGCACGTCGCCGGCCCCGAAGGTCCCGCCGCCCTCGTCCTTGTAGATCCTCACCCTTGTCACGTCCGCGTCGGGAGTGCTGCCGCCCTTGTCGAGCTTGACGGAGTTCCAGCGCACCCAGTTCTGGTTGGCGCGCACCGTCAGCCGCCCCAGGGGCTTGAGCACGTCCGCCTGCTTGACGGCGGGGGCGAGGTTCAGATAGGTGACGAGCAGGGTGTCCACCGTCGCGTTGATGACGGTCAGGTCGCCCGTGAAGGCAACGCTCGGGTCCACGATGTCGGGCTGAGCCACGGAGAGGTAGCTGGCCGCGGGCAGGCTCACGCCGAAGGTCGCGTTGGGAGTCGCGTTGTAGGAGAAGTCCGCGGTCAGGTAGTAGATCTTGGGCGCGGTCGTCTGCACCTCGGAGGGGAAGCTCATGCTCAAGGCGCCGCCCGTGAAGGTGGCGCTCGCGATGAACGAGTCCTCGGCCGGGCCGCCCCAGAGGCCGTTGCCGTCGTCGCGGTACAGGCGCACGGCGGTCACGTCGCCGTCCAGCGCCGTGCCCAGGCGCGAGAGGCTCAGGGCGTCCCAGGACGCGCTGTAGGCGGAGGTGAACAGGGCCGCGCTGGCCACGAGCACGCCGGAGGCTCCCTGAGAAACGGAGGTCGGGATCTTGGTCTGGAAAGCCGCCAGCATCGCGCTGGCCGGCTCGGCCACGGTCACGACGCCCGAGGTGAAGGGGAACTTGCCGGCCTCGACCGTGTCGGTGCCCTGCAGGCCCAGGGCGGTGAAGCCCACGCCGAGCTGGGTGCCGATGGCGGCCGAGGGCGAGATGCCCATCGTCACGTAGAAGTCCTTGGCCGTCGTGCCGAGGTTGCGCGCCGTGCCGTTGAAGGGCAAGGTCAGATTGCCGCCGGAGAAGGTCCCCGAGCTGATCAGCTCGCCGGCCGAAAGCGCCCCGTTGGAGTCGGCGTCCCAGTACAGGCCGACCCCGGAGATGTCGGCGTCGGCGCCGCCCGCGCGCACCACCGAGAGGGTGTTGAGCTGGGCCGTGGAGGCGTTGGTGCGCAGGACCGCCTTGACCATGCTTATATCCAGGGCCCCCGCGTCGGCCGAAGACGGCGCCAGGTTCGAGGTGGAGACGAGGACCGTGGCCGGGAATTTTTCAAGCGAGATCGTGTTCGACTCGATGGGGAAGGTGCTCGAGACGATGTCCGGCGCCGTCAGTCCGAAGGCGGCGGCGTCGGGCAGGCGGATGGCGAAATTCCCGATCGTGGCCCCCGCCGCGATGTCGGCGACCAGGAAGTAGAACGACGGGGAGGTCCCCACGGTCTGCACGCCCGTGAATCCAACGGACATCGAACCGGAGTTGAACTGCGCGTCGGCGCTGACCACGGCGTCGTTGGCCGCCGAGAAGACGCCGTTGCCGTCGTCCTTATAGACGCGCAGCGCCGAGATGTCGCCGTCGGCGCCGCCCACGCGGTTGACCGCCCAGTTGATGAAGGTGGAGGCGTTGGTGGCCGTCTGCATGGACAGGCCGAGCAGGGGCACGTTCAGGTCTCCCTGGTACACCGAGCTGGGGGCCATCGCCTTGTCGGGGGTCACCGTCAGGATGTCGATGGTGGCGGTGATCGTCGCGGTGCTCGAGACGATGGGGAAGGGCGCGGAGACCAGGGTCTGGGCGCTGGCCGCCGTGATGTAGCCGGACTGGATATAGACGCCGGCCCGGTTGCCCACGGTGGCCGCGCCCGCGATCTGGGCCACCACGAAGTAGGTCTTGGTCGAGGTGTTGAGGATGGTCTCGGCCAGGTTGAAGGCGACCGACCCCAAGGTCAGGGTCCCCGAGGAGATCAGAGCGTCCTCGGAGCCGTAGGCGCCGAAGGGGTTGTTGTCGCGGTAGAGGGCCACGCCGGCGTAGTCCGCGTCGACGCTGGTCACCGAACGCTGGACGCGGATATAGTTCCACAGGGCCGAGCCCACGTCCGTGTTGAACTCGATCTTGGCCATGGCGCGGGACTCGCCCTGCTGGATGGTCGTCACCCCCAGGTCCGTGGGC
>MGUL01000111.1:3806-6241 GCA_001800005.1 Elusimicrobia bacterium RBG_16_66_12
GGTCGCGTTGAGCGCCGCGGAATCGGGCGTGCCCGCCATGAGGCCGACCGCCGCGGCATTGGCGATGCGCACGCCGACGGTGGCCCCCAGGGGGGCCGCGGCGTCCAGGTCCAAGGTCAAAAACCAGGTCTCGTTGGCCGCGGCCCGCGTCGAGGGGTTGACCAGGGAGAGCGCGGCCGAGCCGCCGGCGAAAAGGTCGTTACCCGAGGTGATCAGGGCGTCGCCCGTGTTCAGGACCCCGTTGCCGTTGGTGTCGGCATAGAGCTTGACGCCCGCGACCATGTTGTCGGCGAGCGTGCCGAGCTTGTCGACGGCCACCTGCCGCACGAAGGCCCGGTCGCGGGCGGCGGCCACGGACAGCTTCATGAAGACGATGTTGGCCACGCCGCGCGAGACGTTGGGCATGGGGGCCTTGTCCTGGCCGGAGACGTTCAGCACGTCGGCGAGCTTCGTGATCGTGCTGAGCGCGCTCGTGAAAGGCGCGGGGGACTGGGTGAGTTGGCTATTGGAGCTCGTGATCGACGCCGTCGAGACGACGGTCAGGCCGATGCTGTTGCCGGGCCAGGAAATGAAATTGTCCGCGGCCTGCATGACCAGGAAGTAGGTGGCGGCGGCGTTCAAGGTCTCGTCGAAGCTCAGCGCGGCCTGCGACGAGGCGAAGGCGGCCCAGGCCACCTCGGGGTCGTTGCCCGCCTGGTAGACGCCGTCGAGGTTGCCGTCGCGGCGCAGGGAAAGCTTGGTCACGTCGGCGTCGAGGCCGGTGCCGTCGCGCTTGACCGTGAGCGCGGTCCAGGAGGCGCCCGTGCCGCTGGGCGAGACGTTGAGCCGGGCGTAGGCCTTGCTGTCGCCCTGGAGTATCCCCGTGGGCGCCTGGTCGACGACCGCGAAAGACATCGCAAGCGGCAAGGTCCGCGTGGAGGTGAGGCTGACGTAGGCCGTGGCCACGCCGCCGCCGTTGACCGCCTTGACCTGGGCGTAGTAGACGACGTTGGCGGCAAGGCCCGAGAAGTCGGCGAAGTTATTATAGGTCTGGGAGGAAGCCGTCAGAGGGGTGAAGTCGGCGCGGGTGGAGAGCTCGCAGACGTAGGAGGCGGCCGAGGGGTTGCCGTTGGCCCCCCAGTTGGCGCGCAGGGAGTTGGTCTGCACCGCGCTGAAGTCGGCGGCGATGGGAAGCGCCGCGCGGGTGTAGGAGGACACGATGTTCGAGAAGGATCCGCCGTTGGCGTTGTAAGCCGAGACCTTATAGTAGTAGCGCGTGGCCGGGGTCAGGGTGGTGCGAAGATAAGAGACGGAGTTGGGAGGGCGGTTGTCGAAGTTCGTGTCGAAGTTCGAGACTCCGTCCGTGCTTTCGTAGATGTAATAACCGATCTCGGTGGTGGCGTTGTCCGTCCAGTCCAGCTGGAGTCGGTCCGTCGAGGCGCCGTCGGCATAGGACAGGACGAGGCCCGTGGGCGGGGTGGGGGCGGGCAGGGTCACCGAGGAGGGCAGGGCGGTCCACGGCGTCTCGACGAGGTCGCCGTTGCGGGCCTTGACCCGGAAGTAATAGGTCGCCCCGGGGGCGAGGCCCGAGAAATTGTAGTTGTTGGCCGAGATCCAGGCGGAGGTGGCCGTGCCCGCGCTGAAATCCGCGGTCGAGGCGCGCACCGCCTGGTAGAGGGTGTCGGGCTGGGGATTGCCGCTCTTGCCCCAGTTGATCAGTATGTCGGTCCCGCCGAGAGCGTAGTCGCTGAGGTTGAGCCCGGGCTGGGCCGCGAGGGTGAAGGCCGAGAGGACGTTGGTGTTGGACGTTTCGACGCCCGAGGAGTTGCGGGCCCGAACGCGGCCGTAGTAATGGGTGTTGGGCGTCAGGCCCGGGAAGTCCCAGCTGACGATGTCGTACGTCCAGTTGGAACTGGCCAGCAGGACGGAGAAGTCGGAGACTCCGGAGAACTCCGCCTGGAACTGCACGCCCGCGGGATTGGAATTGTTCCAGCGCATGGTGACGCTGGTCGTGAAGACCTCCTGGGCCGAGAGTCCGGGCGCGTAGACCATGGTCTGCGTGGAGGCCAGGGCGACCCAGCCCGTCTCGCGGTTCAACTGGTCCTTCGCCTTGACCCGGAAGTAGTAGGTCCCTCCCGCGACCAGCGCCGGCGAGTAGAAGGTCCAGGACGAGCGGTCCGACTGCCATGAGGAGTCGTCTTGGTAGCTGTCGAGCGAGAAGTTGTCCCCGATCAGCGAGCGCTGGACGCGGTACTGAGTCGGCGCGGGGTTGCTCTGGCCGCTCCAGAACACGGTCGCGCTGGTCACGTTGAGGACGTAGGGCGCGGCGGTCGCGGCCGGGTCCTGGGCGTAGGTCAGGCCCGGGGCGGCGGCCATGGCCGTCGAGGAGGCCACGCCGGACCCGTTCAGGGCCAGCACGCGGAGATAGTAGTAGGAGTTGGGCGCGGCGCCGGCGA
>MGUL01000111.1:6291-8167 GCA_001800005.1 Elusimicrobia bacterium RBG_16_66_12
CCGTCGTGGAGATCTGCGCGCGGTACCGGGTGTCGCCGGGGTTGCCGGCGTCGTTCCACGCGGCCGAGGCGCTCGACACCCACAGCCCCTGGAAGAAGGGGCTTGCGGGCGGCAGGGCGTAGCTGATCGTCGAGGCGGCGACGGGCGTGTAGGCCGTGGCCAGGCCGTTGCCGTTGGCGGCCATCACGCGGATGTAGTGCGTCGTATTGGGCAGAAGGACGGCGCCCGTGAACGTCGCCGCGGCGTTGAGCGTGGCCGAGGAGGCGCGCAGGGGAGCAAAGTCCGACATCGTGGAGATCTCGGCCGTAAACAGCGTGCCCGCGGGGTTGTTGGCCGTCCAGGAGGCGTTGATCGCCGAGGAGCTCACGGAGACGACCGCGGGATTTCCCGGGACGGCCGCGCGGGTGAAAAGGGCGGCGGTGCTCGAGTAGACGGAATTGCCCAAGGTCGAGTGGGCGGCCCGGACGCGGAAGTAGTAGCTGGTGTTGGTCAGCAAGGACGTGACCGGGGCGTAGTAGGTGGTGTCGGCGGCGGTGTTGAGGGTGGTGGTGTAGAGCGGAGGGAAGGAGACGTCGGTGGAGTGCTGCAGGGAGAAGCCTTCCTCATTGTTCGAGTTGTCGCTCCAGCCCGCGTAGAGGCGGTCGGTCTGGCTGGTCAGCCCGAAAGTGGAGACGACCAGGGCCGAAGGCGCCGCGGGCGGCTGAGTGGTCCTCGTCGTGGCGTAGACGGTGTAGGCGGTCTCGTTTAAGTCGGCGTCGCGCGCCTTGACGCGCAGGGAGTAGGTCGTGTACGCGGTCAGGCCGTTGAAGATGTTCGCCGTGGCGGTGATCCACCCCGCCGTGGTGAAGATGACGCCGGTGCCGTTGCCGGTGGCGACCTCCACCCAGTATTCGGTGCCGGAAGGGTTGTTGTTGCCGTTCCAGTTGAACTGGATCGAGGTCGACAGCACGTTGGACACGGCCGGGAAGGTCGGGGGGGCGGCCGGGGTGCGCGCGTCGCCGAAGGCCGTGTTCCAGAGGCTCTCGACGAGGGAGACGTTGCGGGCCTTGACCCGGAACCAGTAGCGCGTGTTGGGCGTCGTGCTGAAATTGAAGCTCAGGGCCGTGGTCCAGCCCGAGTTGGTCACGTTCTGGGTGAAGTCGGCGTCCGTGGCGCGCTCGGCGTAGTAGTTGGTGCCGCCGGGGTTGCCGTTGGCGGTCCAGTTCGCGACGACGGAGCCCGAGGAGATCGACGTCAGGGTCCCGCCGCCGGGGGTGTTGGGCAAGGTCGACCAGCTGTGGAACGTCCTGGCGGGCGACACGTTCGTGGTCACGGCCGCCTCGCGCGCCGTGCCGCGGAAGTAGTAGCGCGTGCTGACGCCCAAGCCCGTGAAGGCGTAGTAGGTCGTGTCCGTCAGCCAGGCCGAGGTCAGCAGGTTCCCGGCGAAGCCGGCGTCGGTGGCGACCTCGATGTAGTACTGCGCGCCGGGAGGGTTGTAGAAGCCCGCCGCGGCGGGGCCCGAGCTCCAGTTGACCTGGATCTGGCTGGCCGTGACGTTCGTGAACGTCGTCGGGGCGGGGCGCGGAGCGGAGGGCTTGGCCGCCAGGGAGCCCAGGCTCGTCGCGTCCGACCTGACGCCGGCCAAGTTCTCGGCGACGACGCGCATATGGTTGACGGCCATCGGCGACAGGCCGTCGCCGAGCTTGTATTTAAGGAAAACGTCGGCGTTGCCGGGGAAGCCGTAGACGGCTCCCCGGTTGGAGTCGGCGGCCAAAGCGCCTCCGAAATAGACGCTGTAACCGGGAGCGGTCATCGCGGTCCAGCCGCCGCCGGCAATCGAGTAGCGCAGGAAGACGTTCGCGTTGTTGCCCGGGAAGGCGTAGATGGAGTCGCCGCC
>MGUL01000111.1:8222-8774 GCA_001800005.1 Elusimicrobia bacterium RBG_16_66_12
GCCGTCCAGCTGTTGCCGGAGATCGAGTAGCGCAGGAAGACGTTCGCGCTGTTGCCCGGGAAGGCGTAGATAAAGTTTCCCCCGCCATAGGCCAAAGCGCCTCCTATGTAGACGTTGTAGCCGGGCGCGGTCATCGTCGTCCAGCTGTCGCCGGAAATCGAGTATCTCAGGAAAACGTTCGTGTTGTTGCCCGGGAAGGCGTAGATGTAGTCGCCGCCGTCATAGGCCAAAGCGCCGCCGTAATTAACGGTATAGCCGGGCGCGGTCATCGTGGCCCAGCTGTCGCCGGAGATCGAGTAGCGCCGGAAGACGTTCGTGTTGTTGCCCTGGAAAGCGTAGATGTAGCTCCCGTCGGCATAGGCCAAAGCGCCTCCCTGGTTGATGGCGTAGGCGGGCGCGGCCAGCGCGGTCCCGGCGCCGTTGTTGGCGAGGCCGGTGGTCGAGTAGCGGGAAACCCCGGACTGGAAGCCGGAGTCCGTGGAAAACTCGAAGTTGTAGGTCGTCCCGGCGGGGTTGCCGCCGCTGCCCCAGGAGGCGACGGCCACGTTGCCG
>MGUL01000111.1:8836-9201 GCA_001800005.1 Elusimicrobia bacterium RBG_16_66_12
GCTCAGCCAGGAGACGTCTTCGTCCAAGGAGGGGTTGGCCGACTTGACCCGGAAATAATAGCGCACGTTGACCGCGCGCCCGGCCACGGTCGTGCTGACGCCCGTCAGCCAGCCCGTCGTCGAGTCGCCGCTGCCGGTGAAGTCGGCGGCGGTCGACGTCTGGACCTTGTAGGGGATGTAGCCCGCGTTGCCGTTGGCCGACCACTGCACCGTGACCGAACTGCTCCCCACCATGGGGAAGACCGTCCCGGCGGCGGCCGGGGTGGCCACGGGCTGGGCCGCGTGCAGGCCGACCGACGAGGTCTCGACGAGATACTGGTTTCGCGCCTTGACGCGGAAGTAATACGTCGTCTGCAGGGACAGGC
>MGUL01000111.1:9220-11580 GCA_001800005.1 Elusimicrobia bacterium RBG_16_66_12
AGCCCGAGTCGGCGACGTTCGTCGTGAAGTCCGCGTCGTCGGCCTTCTCGGCGTAGTACTGGGTGCCGGCCGGGTTGTTGTTGGCCGCCCAGTAGACGTTGAGGCTCGTGGGGCTGGGCGTGTAGGCCGGCGTCGAGGAGGGCGGCGCGGCCAAGGTGTAGGTGGCGTACTGCGTCGAGAAATAGCCGTAGCTGTCAAAGGCCGTTTCGTGGGCGCGCAGGCGGATGTAATAGGATGTGTTGGGGATCAACCCGGAGATGACGGCGTTCTGAAGGGTCCCCGTCCCGGGCTTGTCGGTCGTGGCTTTCGTGAAGGCGACGTTGGCCGGACCCGAGGCCGTGCCGGTGGACAGCTTGAAATCGTCCTCGTCGTCGGAGTTGTCGGTGAAGCTCACGGTGAGCTGGGTGCTCGTGTTCGCCGTCAAGCCGTCGCTCGCCAAGGTCGGAATCGCCAGACTGCCGTAGCTCACGGTCACGGTGGAAAGGGTCGGGGTGTCGGGCCCGTCGCCCTTGAGGAAAGCCTGGTACTGGAAGTAGCGGTCGTAGTAGCCGTTTTTCAGGCTCGCGGGAATCGCCTGCCCCCCGAGAGGGTCGGTGAAGTAGCTTGAACTCGTGCCGTCGGGGCCCATCCAGGAGGTCCAGACGGGGGCGCCGGGGCCGCCGGAACTGGTCCGCAGCTGGAAGCGGACGTCGGTGGCCCCCGGCAGGGACTCGGTCCACGAGACGCCGCGCAGGGCGTTGGAGGAGGAGCTCGTGTCGAAGACGCTGGAGACGATCTCCCGGTAGGCCGAGTCGTAGCCCGCGTAGAAGACGTCGAGGCCGTAGATGATCGGGCTGGTCGACGCGCTCACGTTCGAGAACTCCGCCTTCCAGCGGACATAGCGCATGGCGTCCATGGCGCCGAGCGGATCGGCGCCGTTGGCGAAGGCCTGCCAGGCGGTCCAGCCGGCGCAGGCGCCGGGGCAGTCCGGGGTCGCCGTCTGTCCCGCCTGGACGTAGACCGCGATCCCGGCGCCGGCGGGCACGAAGCTCGACCAGGAGACCTTGTAGTAATCGAACTGGCCGCCGGTGTCGAAGACGCCGGAGGTGTAGGTCCCGGCGGGCGCGCCGGTGGGGAAGGCCGCGGCGACGCGGGTGTTGGAGTAGCCTTGCGCCCAGGCATCGTTGCTGGACACCAGGTCCGGGGTCCCGTTGGCGTCGATGTCGCCCAAAGCGTTGTAAACGCTGAAAGGGGAGTCCCAGCCGGACATGTAGGACCATGACGGCCAGTTGACGCTGCCGACGTTCTTGTAGGCGTACTGGTTCATCATGAGGTCGACGAGCCCGTCGCCGTCCATGTCCGCGAAGGCCGGAACGCTGCCGGCCGTCGGGGGGTCCCAGGCGGAGCGGCGCGTCCAGATGGGAACGGCGGAGGCGCCGGTGCAGACGGTGCAGGTGTTCTCGTAGGCCGTGTAGCCGAGCATCAGGTCCAGGTCGCCGTCGCCGTCGAGGTCGGCCAAAGCCGGCCACCACGCCCCGGGCGAGTTCCAGGATGTTTGCGCGCTCCAGAGGGGCGTCGTGGCGTCGCCTACGTTCTTATAGGCGGCCCCGCTGTAAAGGATGACGTCGGTGTCGCCGTCGCCGTCGAGGTCCCCCGCGGCGAGCTTCTCGCCCGCGGAAAACTCGCCGGAAGTCTTGAAACTCCACGCCGCCGCGCTTCCCTGATACCGGCTAAATACGGGGGAATTATACGGCCAATTGGCCGGGTTGGTGGTCTCCGTCGCCATCAGGTCGAAGTTGGCGTCCCCCCCGCTGAACTTCCCCAAGGTCGGCCTCACCGACCAACCGCTGCCGACGTAATCCCAATTCCAGACTCCGTTGGCGGTCCAGACCGGAGTCTGGCCGGGATAAAGAGAGACGAAGGCGGCGGTGCCGCTGCTGCGGACCATCGTCGAGGAGGAAGCGCCCGCGTGGAAGGAGTAGCCGGGGGCCAGGAAACCTCGCGTGCTGGTGCTGCCGTCGGTGCTCGTCCAGGCCGTCGATGAAGCCGCGATCTTCAGGCCGGTTCCGGGAACGAAGGTCAGGGTGGAGGACCTGGCCTGGTAGAAGGTCCAGCCCGTCCGGTCGCCGGGGAAGGCCGCGCTCGAGAGGCTCGTCGACGACCAGTCGTCCTGGCGCCAGGTGTCGGAGGAGGCCCGGGCGGGGGAGGCGGACAGCGCGCCGGCGAGCAGCGCCGACGCCAGGCCGAGCAGACCGCGACGGCGGAGAGTTTGACTCATCCGAGCTCCAGTATAAGGCCGCGAGCGAGCGGAATCATGAGGGAATCGTGAAGACGGCCCCATTAGGTACAATCAGGCCGTGGATCGAAACGCCGCGGCTCGC
>MGUL01000111.1:11668-12492 GCA_001800005.1 Elusimicrobia bacterium RBG_16_66_12
TCGTCGGCTTCGACGATTCCTACCTCATCGAGCACAACCCCCGCCTGAGGCCGGAATCGGGCCTGGCGGCGCTCTTCTTCAAGGACCCAGGCAAGACGGGCGCGCCGACGCTCCGAAAGAAGCTCTTCCGGTCCAGAAGACTGCGCCTGCTCACCTACGCCCTGGACTACCGGCTCGCCGGCGACGACCCTTTCGTCTACCACCTCTCCAACGTCGTCTACCACGCCTTGGCGGCCTTCCTGGTCTTTCTCGTGGGGCGGGCCCTGCTCGAAAGCCCCGGTGCCGGCCTGGCCGCCGCCGCCCTTTTCGCCCTCCACCCCGTCCAGACCGAGTCCGTCGCCTATCTCGCGGGGCGGCGCGACATACTGGCCGGGATCTTCTACGCCGCCGGCTTCCACCTCTTCTGGCTCTACCGCCGGCGCGACCGAGGCGCCTACCTCGCCGCCGCCGTCGCGGTCTTCCTCGTCGGGATGTCGGCCAAGGAGACGCTCGCCACCCTGCCGCTGCTGTGTTTTCTTTACGATCTCCAGCAGCGCCCGCGCTCGCCCTGGGCGCCGCGCGCCGCCGCCGCGGCCGCCGTGCTGCTCCTGGCCGTCGCCGTTCTCCTCAAGCTGAACGTGCGCCCGGAACAGCTGCTCAAGTCCCTCAAGGGCATGGGGCTGTCCGACTGGATGGGCGGCGGACCCGGGCCCCACGCGGCCACCGCCGCCAGGATCTGGCTCCACGCCGGCAAGCTCCTGGCCTATCCGGGCACGCTCCTGGCCGACTACAGCCATGACGCCTTCCCCGCCTCGCGCTCCCTGTGGGACCCCGCCGGGGCGGGA
>MGUL01000111.1:12529-26003 GCA_001800005.1 Elusimicrobia bacterium RBG_16_66_12
CCGCGCGGCGCTTCTTTCGCTCCCAACCCGTTCCGGTCTTTCTCGGCCTCTGGACGGCCGTCTCCTTCCTGCCGACGGGACAGATCGTTCCGTACAGGGAAGTCTTCGCCGAGCACTGGCTCTACGTTCCCTCGATGGGCTTCTGCCTGCTGGCCGGGTGGCTGCTCCTGCGTCTGTGGCGCTCGGGGCCCCGGGCCCGGACGCTCTCCGCGCAGATAGTCCTGCTGGCCTGCGGCCTCTATGCCTGGAGAACCGTCCGCAGAAACGGCGACTGGAAGGACGGCGTGACCTTGTGGTCGAAAACCGTCGCGGCCGCCCCGCGCTGCGCGCGCGCGAGGCACAACCTCGGCCGCGCCCTGCAAGGGGCCGCCCTCAAAAACGGCGACCCCGCTTTGCTGAGCCGAGCGCAGGACGAGTACCGCCGCGCCCTGGCCCTGCGCCCCAAGGCCGCCACCTGGAGCAACCTCGGCACGACGCTGCGCCAGAGGGGACTCTTCGGCCAAGCCGTCTCGGCCCAGGAGGCCGCCCTCGCCCTCGACCCCTCCTCGGCCTTGGCGCACTACAATCTGGGGCTCATCTATCATTTCCATCTCGGCGACCCCGACAAGGCCGCGCGGCACTACGGGGAAGCCGTCGAGCTCGCGCCTCAGCTCTCCGAGCCGCGCAACAACCTGGGCCTGATTCTTCTCGGACAGGGAGAAGTCGAGAGGGCCCGCAAGCTCTTCGAGGAGGCGTTGAGACGAGATCCCGAAAACACCTCGGCGCTCAACAACCTGGGACTGATCGCCATCGGCGACAAAGACTGGGCCGCGGCCGCCCGGCATTTCCACCGCGCCGCGGCCCTGGGCTCGGACCCGGCCCGTCTGCGCCTGTACATGGCTCGGCTCGACGAGGCCCGCGGCCTGAGGCGCGCGATGCCGCTACCTCCCACCCGGGCCGACGGCATAGCCGATCAGGTAGGCCGCTTCGGCGAGAACGCGCAGCGCCGCCGAGGACGATGACATCGCCGCCAGTTCCGCCAGCTTGCGGGGGGCGCGCGCGGCCGGATAGGCGCAGGGCGTTCCCTTGCCGTACTTGTACATTTTGCCGAGGTACTCGAGGGGGGCGTCGATCCAGTGGCTCACCTCCGGCAGAGGGCTGAGAGCGTGCCGCTTGAGGACCTCCATCGAGAAACGGTGGTCCTCCCCGGACTCGACCTCCCGGAACGGACCAAACTCGTCGAAGACCGAGCGATGATAACCCATGTTGCAGCCGAAAAGGCGGCCGCCCGTCACGGTGCTGCGGTGGCCGCCGGCCCGGAAGAAGGCTTCCAGGAAAGCATTGGAGGAGACGAGCCTCACGCCCCCGCCGTAGACCTTGGCCTCGAGGCGCTCCGGCAGCCAGCTGGGCGGCGCGAGCACGTCCGCGTCGGCGAAGAAGAGATGCTCGCCTCGCGCCGCGGCGATGCCGACGTTGCGGGCGTAGTAGCTGCCCTTCTTCCTGTCGGCGGCGACGAGACGCACGCCGGCGAACTCCGCGGCGACGGCGTCGGAGCCGTCCGAGGAGCCGTTGTCGACGACGATGATCTCGAGCGGATAGGGGGGGCGCAGGGCCGTCACCGCGGCCAAGCACGCGCGCAGATGCCGCGCCGCGTCTCGGGTCGGAATCAAGATCGAGGCGCGAGGGTTGTTCACCCGTTGACTCCGAACAGGCCGAGCAGGGGCCTGGGGTCGGCCCTCCGCGTCCAGAACTCGCCGAGCAGCGTCCGGCGCTCCAAGCCCAAGGCGGTCGCGCAGCCGCGGGCGGCCAGGAGGCCGCCGGCAAGCCAGGTCCAGGTATAGATCCAAGCGGCGGCCATGACTCCCCAGCGCGGGACGGCCCATGCGTGGAGCACGGCGTTGGCCAGGACCAAAAGCACGGCCAATCGGGCCGGCTTCTCGGGGCGCCCCGAGGCGTTCCACGCCGCCGCCAGGACTTGGAACGCGCAGGAGAAGACGAAGCCCGGCGCCGCCACGGCCAAAGCCGGCGCCGCCGCGGCGAAGCTCCCCCCCCAGAGCAAGCCCACGACGGAAGGCGCCAGCAGCGCCGTCAGCAGGGCGGCGGGAGCCATGACGACGCAGAGGCCTTGCCCCAGCCCGTGGAGGAGCTCGCGCAGAAGCGCAACGTCCTTTGTCCGGGCGGCCGCGGCCAGGCGGGGAAACATCGCGACGGTCAGAGCCAGCCAGGGCAGATGGAGCAACTTCAGGGCTCCTAGAGCGGAGACCCAGAGGCCGGCGTGCGCGGGGTCCGCGATCAGGCGCTTCGTCCAGAGGACGCCGGAGCGGTTGAGCGCGACCAGCCCGAGTTCGAGGACCGTCGCCCACAGCGCGAAGCGCGCGAAGTCGGTGCCGGCGGGAGAGGGCGCCGCGGGCGCCGGCGCGGGCAGGCGCGCCGCGGCCAACGCAATCCCGGCCGCCGCGCCGGCCAGCAGGCTTAGCGGCACGGCCGCAAGCCCGAGGCCGGCCGCCAGCGCGGCCAGAAGTGCCACGAAGGCGGCCACGGCGCCGGCCAGCCCGGCGTGGGCGTGATCCTTAAACTGCTGGAAGCCGGCCAGCGGCTGCAGATAGAGGGGAACCAGACCCAGGATCAGAGGCAGAGGGACCGCCAGGTAGAGACATCGCTTCAGGTCCGGGTCGTGCAGGGCGGCGGCCATAGGCGCCGCCAGCACCGCGAGAGTCGCGCCGCTGGCCAGGGCCAGCCCGGCCTGCAGGGGCATGGCGGAGCGCCGGACCGCCGCGGCGTCGCCGCCGCCGGCGGCAACGTAGGTCGCGGCCCTACCCGCGCCCGGCAGATGGAGGGCACGCAGCACTCCCAGCACCGTGAAGAACGCGTGCGCGCCTCCAAGGGCCGAGGGGCCGAGCATTCGCCCCACGGCCAGGCCGCCTCCGTAGTTGAGCGCGACCTGGATGATCTTGGACGCGACGCTCCAGCGAAGGCCGGCGGCAAGCCTGTCCCGGGACAGCGTCATGCGCTCGACGAACCCGTCAGCCATTGCGGCAGTCCCGGCGCGGCCATGTCGCAGCGACTGCATAAGGAGACGGATCTGCGCTTGCCCCGGAAAAGCGTTCTCCGCAACTCTCGGAATTCTTCCGAATTCCAAATGTCCTTCAGCGCGGCCGTGTGGATATTTCCGAACGCCATTTGATAGCGGTAGTCGGCGCAGCAAAGAATCACGGAGCCGTCTGTCCCGATATCCATGCGAAAGTACGGGAGCAGGCAATCGAAATCGCCGAAGTAGTCGCGGCGCCGCCTTGACTGAGCCGCGCCGCCCCTGGTGGAAAGCCGCTCCCCAAACGAACGCCTCTTCAATATGAATCTGGACTGAAACTCCGCGTCATATCCTGAGAGAAGCCCCCCAAGGCGCGAAAGCTCACGCCCCCCCGTATAGTCGTTGATTTGAGCGATAAACGGCGTGGAAATACCGTGAAGGCCGTCCAGAATGATTTTGTCTATCAGGGACCCGTTCGAATTGAAACGGAGATTGCATTTTGGGAGTTTTTTGGAAATAAGGCCGGCGAACTCCAAGCAGCGCGGGTGGCAAAAAGGCTCGTTCGTGACGGAGAGCGAGATTTCTCCGGCATACCGCAGAGCGACCAGTTGCTCCACTATCAGGCTCACGGAGCTGAAACTCATATACGCTTCGGGCCTGGCGCTCTTCGACTGAGGGCAGAATGGACACCGGTAATTGCATGCGGAGGTGATTTCTATGCCCAGCTTGTAAAAAAGGTCGGAACCTTCGACATGTTCCGCCACCTTTCTTCGAACTCTCGCGTTCCGATACATGTCTCTCAGCCGGCGCCAGAGATCCATCGGCCCCTGCTCCAGGTCGGCGATTTTCAGTGTTTTTCCTCCGCCCCAGAAACCCACGACTCGAGTGTATGTTATAAAATCACCGACAAGGGGCACATCTGATATGCATGATTTTCCCGCGGTCGCTGATAGTGCCGGCGGCGGCGACTGCCGACCGCTCGCCTCCGTGGTCATTGTGACCTACGACCATATGCAGGCTCTGGATGATAATTTAAGGGCGTTGGCGGCTCAGACCGTTGACAATTTCGAGGTCTTGGTCGTGGACAATAACGAGACCCTGGATATTTCGGCGCTGGTGGCGCGTTATCCCGTCAGGCACGTCAAACTGGGGAAAAACCGCGGCTTGTGCGCGGGCAGGAACGCAGGCGTGGAGCTTGCCCGAGCCGATATCGTCGTATTCCTTGACGACGATGCGATTCCCGCCGCCGATCTGGTGGAGGCGCATGTCAGCGCTTTCCGGGACAACAATATTTATGGACTCAGGGGTAAGAGCATCCCAAAGAGATACAGCGTCTATAATTTCCTGGCCGCCCACTATGATTTGGGAGACGATATCGCGGCCTGCTGCATCAACCTGGAGGCGAATTGTTCCTTCAACAAGCGCGTCCTATCGGAGCTGGGCGGGTTCAATCCGAATTTGAAGGGCGGCGGCGGCCATGAGGGTCTGGAACTGACGTTTAAGGGAGTGAAGAAATATGGCGACAAGGGCAAGTTCGTCTATTACCCCAAAGCGGTTGTTTATCATGACTACGCCTCCTCGTTCTCGAAATATTTCATAAAGCAGCTGCGGCATGCCCGGAATGAAGCCCTCCTGGAATACGAGCATCCCGGCATGTTCGATTTCATCCGACGCTATCCATCTCGCCCTGCGCCCAGGTCTGGATTGAGCCGACAAGCGCGGCTGCATCTGGAGGCGGCGCGCTTGGCGACAAAGGCGGCGGCGGCGATCGTCATGATCGGATTCGGGATTAAAGCCAGGCTTCGGTGAACGAGCCGATCTTCATCGTCGGCGTTCCTCGTTCAGGAACCACTCTGTTGGCGGCCATGATGGGAGCCCACAGCCGGCTGGGCTGCGGTCCCGAAACCCATTTTTTTCGCGGCCTGCTGGAGGTCGACGTCGACCGGCTGTGCCGGCTGGATTCATGGCCGGGGAGAGCCGTGGATTTCCTGTTTTCCATACGACACGTGGGGCGCCCGGTTCCCGAGAATTACGGAATCTGCAGGCAATCGCTGGAGACCTGTCTTGCCCGGAAGACGCCCGGCGTGGATTCCATTCTTTCCGCGCTGACCGAGACATACGCGCTTTCCCTGGGCAAGTCACGATGGGTGGAAAAGACCCCGTACCACTTGCTTTGCCTAAGCCAGATCCGACGTCATTTCCCCGATTCCCCGGTGGTGCGCATCGTGCGCGACCCTCGCGATGCGTCGCTCTCCCTGAGCAGGATGCCGTGGGGGGGCGTCGGATTCATGGGCGCGCTGTGCCGGTGGAAGGATTGGGACTCGAGGAGTTCTCATTTTTTCGGCTCGGATGGGCGCGCCTATACCTTGCGTTATGAGGACTTGCTGCGCTCGCCGGAAACGGAGCTGAGGAAACTGTGCGGGTTCATCGGCGAAAGGTTCGAGGATTCAATGCGCGACACCGCGCGCTCCTGTCTCCACGTCAACAGAATGGACGAGCCCTGGAAAAGGATGTCCGGCCGACCGCTGGATGAATCCCGGGTGTACGCGTGGAGGAGGCATCTGTCCAAGACACAGAACCGCATGGCCGAGGCGCTTTTGTGGGAGCGGCTGAAGGCTTACGGGTACCCGGTCCTGGGCGGCAGCGACGGGCTTCGCCGGCGGGTTTATGGGGTCGCTCTGACGGCCTGGGCGCGGGTGCAGAAAGCCCTGCAGGCGCGTCCAGGCGGGACGTTGTGGGTGGTTTGGGGCGGGGTTGGGCGCGGCGGCGACGGCGCTTGGCTGGCCAAGAACGTGCTGGCGTCGCATATTCACGGCCTGGCGACCTATTTCGACGAGTGCGTTTGGATGGCATGGCCGTCCGAGCGGGACCCGACCATGTCGGTTCGAGTCGACCCGGGCGCCGTGAGGGTTATCCCCCTCGCAAGGGGGAGGCTCGGCTCCCTCGCCAATTTGCTCAAAGCCGCGATCCTGTGTCGGCGGCGTCCCTATGCGCTGCTGGAAATGCGCGAGGCTCTGGTCTTGGCTCCCATCATGCCCCTGATCAAGCTGTTGTCCCGCCGAACGGCGGTGTATGCGGCCTATGACTACGAATTGGCCGTCGAGCAGGGTTGGGACGGATGGCGCGGCTGGGTAAGGATTTTGAGGGACAGTCCTTGGCTTTTGCGCCTGCTGCATCAGTGCGTTTTAGGGTCCGCAGACGTTGTCATCGCCCGCGGACGACGGTTGGCGCGCTTGGCCAAGCGCGTGAACGCGCGCGTGCATGTTTCCAGTCCCGTAAGCATTCTGGCCGCGGGCGGCGCGGGGCCTCGCGCGGATCGACGGGCGGACGCCGCCGACGAAAGCCGGCGGATCATATTCGCAGGCAGACTGGAACGCGGGAAGGGTTTGGATGTCCTGCTCGTTGCTTTTAGGGATATGTTAAAAAAACACCCCGGAACGTCCATCATTCTGGATATCGCCGGAGACGGACCGCAACGATCCGTTTTGGAGGAACAAGTCCGGGAAATCGGCCTGGGCGGGAATGTCGTATTCCGCGGCTGGCTGGAGTCAGAAGACGCGTTGTCCTCTTTTTTTGACCGTGCCGATGTTTTGGTCGTGCCGACCTCCACGCATCCGGAGGGTCTCCCACGCGTCATCGAAGAGGCCCTGGCTTGCGGCGTTCCCGTCGTCGCCACGCGCGTAGGCGGCATTCCATGCGAGTTCGACGGCGACGAGGTCCTGCTTGTGAATCCCGGCGATTCACGGCCGTTGGCCGAAGCCATGGGGTCGATCCTGTTCGACCCGCCCACGCGTCAACGTTATCTGTCGGGAGCGCGGCGCTATGGCGACTCGCGCAGGCGCCGTCCGTCATCCATCGAGCAGCATGCCCTGATATTGCGTGGAGATGAGGAACGGTCTCTCACTTGCCGAGGATCATCCGCGCCGAGACGAGGAGCAGGATGACGCCGAAGCCGCGGCGCAGGACGTCTTGGGGGAGGGCGACGGCGGCCTTGGCGCCGCAGAGGCCGCCGAAGATGAAGCCCGCGCAGATGAGGACCGTGGCGCGCACGTCCACGTAGCCGTGCTTGTAGTAGGTGTAGGCCGCGAGAAATCCGATGGGCGGCAGGAGCATGGCCGTGCTCGTGCCCTGGGCCGTCAACTGGGAGAAGCCGTAGAAGTAGATCAGCGCCGGGACCAGGATGATCCCGCCCCCCACGCCGACCATGCCGCTGAGCGCGCCGACGATAAGCCCGAGGAAGACGAAGGAGAGAGCGTTCATCAGGGCATTATACGAGATAGGGGCTTGCCAAAAAGCGCCGCGTCGCGCGAAGGCCGTTCCAGACTCCAGCCGAAACGGCGCGCGATCCACTCCAGGGTCTCGGGGCGATAGAAGGCGATGTGGGTGAAATCGTTGCGGTACCACCACCCGGGGAAGGCCGCGTCGTCCTCCAACACCCCCGTCATCGCTCCCAGCCACCCCCCGGGGGCCAGCAGAGCGTCGAGACGCCCGAAGTCCTCGGCGGGGCGGCGCAGATGCTCCAGGACTTCCGTGCACGCGATGAAGCCGTAGGTCCCCCGAAGGGCCTCGTCATCCGGCGCGAAGCAGGGGTCGTAGTCCCGCACGGGGAAGCCCCGCTCCGCCAGCATCCGCGAGGCCGTCGGCCCCGGGCCGCAGCCGTAGTCGAGGCCGCGGGTCCCCGGAGCCAGCCGCGCGCAGAGCGGCAGGAGCAGACGGTCCAGGAAGGCGCGGTAGCCCGGGTCCTCCGGGAGATTGCGGTGCTTTGAGTACCGCTCGCGCTCGCGCGCCGGGTCGCAGTGGCCTCGGGCGGGGACGAAGGTGAGCGTGCAAGTCCCGCAGCGGAGGTATTCGCGCTCGGCCTCCCGGAAGAACGCCTCGGAGGCTCCGCCGCAGAGAGGACAAGCGTCGTCGAACGCCATGGGCGGATTCTACGATATCGCCCGCCTTCGACTTCGGCGGGACTTAAGCTCCCCGCAAGCCGCCGATATCCCGCGCGCGGCATACTCTCTATACGCAGCAAGCACGGGGGTCGCGATGGTCCATGAACGCGCCGGCTCGATCCTGGTCCGCTACGAGGCCGCTCTCTGGAGCGTGCTGGGCGCCTTGGCCTACCTGGCCCGCGACAACACGCGCCTGGTCTACCCCGACGTCCTCTGGCTCTTCACCCTGCTGCTGGTCGTCAGCCTGGGCGCGGCCTGGGCCGTGCGCCGCTGGCCGCACAAGGACTGGCCCCACGCCGCCTGCACCGTCGCCTCCTTCGCGGTGATCGCCGGCATCCAAGCCCGCTCGGGCGGCCCCGAATCGAACCTGTGGGTGCTCTACTTCCTGCCGCTGTTCTCCTCGGCCCTGCTCCTGCGGGGGCGGGAACTGGCCTGGGTCGCCGTCGGCGCCAGCCTCTGCGACGCCTTGATGTACGTGGGCCCGGACTCGGCCTGGGGGCCGGCCGTGGGCTTCGAGCTCGCGGTCAAGACCGGCGTGCTGTGGGCCGCGGCGGGCTCGACCTGGATCCTGGCCGAGTCCGAGCGCCGCGCGCGCGCGCGCTCCGAATCCCAGCGCGAGACGCTGGGGCGCCTCGAGTGCGACCTGAAGGAAGCCGAGACCGCCCGGGCTCGCGACCAGCGGCTGGCCGCGGTCGGCCTGGCCAGCGCCGCCACCGCGCACGACCTGGCCACGCCGCTGACGGTCATCCGCGGCTACGCCCAGCTCCGCCTGGAGCAGACCGACCTGGACGCGGATCTCAAGAAAGACCTCGAGCGCATCGACCGGGCCGCCTCCTTCTGCCAGCAGCTGGCTTCAACGACCCTCTCCACGGCGCGCGGCGGCGAGCGCGCCGGGGCCCGTGTGAACTTGGCGCAATCCGCGGAGAACGCCCTCGCCCTCTCGGAGGACGTCCTGAAGTCGCGCCGCATCGAGGTCTCGCGCGACTTCGCCGACGCGGAGTTCCCGGTCCAAGGACAGGGCAGCGAGCTGGAGCGCATCTTCCTGAACCTGATCGCCAACGCCGCCAAGGCCATGCCCGACGGGGGGACGCTGACCGTGCGCCTCTCCTCCTTGGACACCCCCGAGGGCGAGTGCGTCGAGGCGCGCGTCGAGGACACGGGGCGCGGGGTCCCTCCCGAAGTCCTCTCCAAGCTCTTCTCCCCCTTCGTCACCACGCGAGCCGGCTCCGGCGGCACGGGGCTGGGCCTGTACCTCTGCCGCGAGACCGCGCGCCGTCACGGCGGCGACCTCACCGCGTTCAACCGCCCCGGAGGAGGAGCGATCTTCAGCCTGCGGCTTCCTCTGGCCGAGGCCCCTCGTTTTTCCGCTATAATCACGGCGTGAGCGAGTCCCTGGATCGAGAGATCGAGCGTCTTTTGGCCTCCGCCGGCGACCAGGCGTTCCAGGATTCCTACGGCATGGTGGGGCCCGAGGAGGGGAAGCTCCTCGAGATGCTGGTCGGAGCTTCCGGGGCGCGCCGGGCGCTGGAGATCGGATCCGGCATCGGCTTATCCACCCTGCACCTGGCCCGCGGCTTGGCCGGGACGGGCGGGAGCCTGCTGACCTACGAGGCGGACCCCGCGAAGGCGGCGCTTTGCCGCAAGACCTTGGCGCGGGCCGGACTGGGCGGCGCCGTGGAACTGGTGGAAGGCGATTATCTGGATCATGCCTCGGCGGCGCTCGGAGAGTTCGACTTGGTCTTCTCGGACGGCAGGAAGACCGACAACACCCTCTATTTCGACGCCTTCTTCCCCGCCCTGCGCGTCGGCGGATTGATCGCCGCCCACGACGCCCTGTGCCGCGAGAACGTCAAGATGCGGGATTACCTCGACCTGCTCAAGCTGCATCCATCCCTCCGCACCGTGCTCGTGAGCGCGGAGCCGCGGGCCGAACCGGGAGAGCCGCGCTGGGGGGCGGGATTCGCCCTCAGCCGCAAGACGGACGCGCTGCAGGACGGCATCCCCTGGAGCCGCCGGCGCGCGGGGCTCGAAGTCGCCGCCCGCCCGGACGAATGCCCCGGGACCGTCCCGGCCTACGAGGTCCTCCAGTCGTACCAGGACGACTACGGGGGGCTCTGCCAGCATCTGCTCGTCCGGCCCGGGGCGTCGGCGGCGGAGATCCGCAGGCTGGGCGAGGCGTTCCTGCGAGAGCGGCAGGGACAGCTCCACGTCTCCGCCCATGTCTTCGACGACGAGGACGCGTTCCGCCGCCGCGACGACTTCCATTACTCCCGCGAGCGCTATTTCGCGCACCTGCTGGCCCACATCCACCGCCATCCGCGCTTCCTGAGCGATGAGATCCGTTTTTTCCCGGCGAAGACGACTTTCGTCTTCGCGCGGCAAAACTGACGCGCGGTGCTGACCCCGGCGGTGTTCGCCGTCGCCTTCCTTTATTCGTCCGTCGGCCACGCGGGCGCGTCCGGCTACATCGCCGCGATGGCCTTGTTCGGCCTGGCGCCCGAGGTCATCAAGCCGACCGCGCTGGCGCTCAACGTCCTCGTCGCGGCGATCACGTCGTGGCAGTTCCGGCGCGCGGGGCACTTCTCCTGGAGCCTGTTCTGGCCGCTCGCCCTGGCTTCCGTGCCGTGCGCGCTCCTCGGCGGATACCTCTCCATCCCCACCCGGGCCTTCAAGGTCGCCGTCGGGCTGGTCCTCCTCTGTTCCGCCGCGCGCTTCCTCGTCGACCCGCCGGCGGAGACGCGGGGAGAGCCTCCCGCGCTGCCCGTGTCGCTCGGCGTCGGCGCCGGGCTCGGCCTGCTGTCGGGCCTGACCGGCACCGGCGGCGGGATATTCCTCCCCCCCATCGCGATCTTCCTGCGCTGGGAGCGCACGAAGACGATCTCCGCGGTGTCGGCCGCCTTCATCCTCGTCAATTCCGCGTCCGGGCTCGCCGGTCATATCGGGAAGACCCGGACGTTCCCGGGCCTCGCGTGGAGCCTGGCCCTCGCCGCCGCGGCCGGCGGGGCCGCGGGCTCCTACCTGGGGAGCACGCGCCTGCCGCAGGCGGCGATCAAGCGCCTGCTGGCCGTCGTCCTCGCCGTCGCCGGCTGCAAGCTGATCTTCGCCTGAAGCAGGGCGGCGGAAGGCCGGGCCTCCCGCCCACTATTTCAAGACGACGGTCTCGAGCAGGATCAGCACCAGGCCGATGATGGACCCGCCCGCGATGGCGCCGGCGCAGACCGTCTCCTGGTTGTCGACGAAGGCGCGGCAGCCGAACGACTTGCGGTCGGTGAAGCATTTGCCGGCCAGCCAGAAGACCAGCGCGCCGACGGCCATCGAGAGCGAGTCGCTGAACTTCAGCACGAACGCCAGGCCCAGCCCCACGCCCGAGACCGGGAAGCGGCCCTGCGTGCGCTGGTTGGCGATCTCGATGACCAGCCCGATCACGGCGCCGGCCGCGATGGCGGCCTGCGCCGTCGGATGCAGGAAGCTCAAGCCCTTAGTGAGGATCATGGCCACCGCCTTCCAGATCTGCGCGCTCGGCATCGGCAGGCGGTCGGACATCAGCACGGCGATGTCCCCGTGGAAGATGGCGTAGAACACGGGCACCGCCACGAAGGCGCCGGCGAAGATTCCGAGGGTGTGTCCCAAGGCCTGGTGGCGGGGCTTGCCGCCCAGCATGTAGCCGGGCTTGATGTCCATAAGGAGGTTGGCGGCGCTCGAAGCCACCTCTCCCGTGATGCCCGCGGTCATGATATTCGTCGTGATGTTGCCAGGGGCCAGCACGCTGTAGGTGAGCTGGGTCAGCTTGCCCAAGGCGCCGGTCGGCGTGATGGAGGTCAGGCCCGTGGCGTTGACCGCGATGAGGGTGAAGACGAAGACCAGCGGCACGGCGATGACGCCCAGCCACCAATGCACGCCGAAGAAGGCATGTCCCGCCCAGACCGTGGCCAGGCCCATGACGGGGATGCCCGCCGCGAAAAGCCACATCGGAAGCTCGATGTCCTTGAGCACGTCCTCGGCGCCGGAGCCCTTCCCGGCGAACATCCCTCGGAAAGATTCGAGGATGACCTTGGGCTTGGACAGGAAGGAGTAGAGAGAGGAGGTCGTCATCAGGGCCACGCCGCCCCAGAGCGCCCACATCGTGATGTTCTTGAAGCCGGGGCCCGCGATGATGCCCTTCTGCAGGAGGATGGGAGCCAGGATCATGTAGTTGACGATCGCGCCGATCATCAGGGAGGCCGCGGTCTTGGTTCCCATCAGGCCGCCGGCCGCGACCATGACGATGGAGGTGTCGAAGGCGATCGTGAGGTCCTTGAGCGGCGTGCCCAGTATGCGGGGCGTGAACCACTTGTAAAGGATGTCGTCCCATTGCGCCGGCAGGGTCAGCCGGGAGAGGCGCAGGGCCCCCATGACCTTCTCGTTGCACATGGTCTCGATGGCGGCGGAGACGGCCGCGCCCGCGCCCAAAAGCTTCGCCTTGAAGACCCCCTCCTCCCCCCGTCCGGCGTGGAGGTTGTCCATGACGATGCCGGCGGCGTAGCCCTCGGGGAAGGGGAGCTGTTCGTCGTTGATGAAGCGCTTCTTGAGCGGGAAGGCGAAGAGCACGCCCAGCAGGCCCAGCAGGATGATCCAAACCATCGCGTGCTGCCACGGGATCACCTGCCCGGTGACCGCCATGTAGGCCGGCATGGAGGAGATGAGAGGAGCGGTCATGTAGCCCGCGCTGGTCGCGATGGACTGCATCGCGTTGTTCTCGAGGACCGTCATCTCGTTGCCGATCTTGAGCCTGGAGAAGACCTTGAAGATGGCGAAGGAGAGAATGACCGAGGTGATGCCCACGCCCAGCGTCCAGCCCGTGCGGATGCCGACATAGAGGTTGGTCAGGCTGAGGACCCCGCCGAGCAGCATCCCGGTCAGCGTGGAACGCAGCGTCAGCTGGGGCATGTCGCCCTTGTAGACGTTGGCCAGCCACCAGCGGTCCTTCTCCGCCAGGGTCATCGTGTGAAGCTGCTCGTGGGTCAGTTCTTGGATCGCCATAGGTGACGGAAAGTCTACATCACTTCCTGCCGCCGCGAAACTCGCACCGGTGCGAGTTTTGACCGCGGACGCTCATACAGGCGGCCATCCGGCCGCGTCCGCGCCGGGACCGCGGCGGTTCGACCGCCGCTTAGCGGTCTTCGCCGGAAAAAATAAGCCATGCGCGGCCTTCGGGGCAATGGCCGCGCGTCGACCAAATCCCGTCGCGGACGCGGCCGGATGGCGATCAGCAAGGAACGGCGCGGCAGGTCGGGAAGCCCCGCGAATGCCTGCTTCAGAACCAGCGCGCCTTCATCGCATCAAGAAAGGCGACGTTAATCGGGAAGCCAGACTCTGTGCCTATTACTGCGTCTACTTCGCACTTCGGGCAGAGAGCAGTTTGGCCCTCGCCCTCGTCCGCGTCCGTCCAATTCTCAATGTCTCGCGGCTTAAAGATCGCCAGACATGAAAAGCATCCGCACTCGGCGCTCCGTAAAATCTCATCGCGGTGATGACTCGAATGATTATG
>MGUL01000111.1:26013-29362 GCA_001800005.1 Elusimicrobia bacterium RBG_16_66_12
GTAATCGAGCATCTGCATGGTCAGTCGATGGGGAGCGCCGTAATGATGATCCTGCCTTGCTGTTCGGTTACGATCTTGATATCTCCCAGGATATAGTTGGTCCTGGTTGCGCCGTTAACCATTTGGGTGCTGGACGTCCCACGAGCAACGACTTCCTCCACTAGTTGAGGAGAGATCCCGCGTCCGCCGAAGCCTCGCGGCAGCATCCGCGTGATTGCGTGCTCGGTATAGAGACGGTTGCCGATTTGAGCATATTCTCTACCGTTGTAGACGGCTTTAGCATAGCCGCCCCAACTGCTCCACGAAAGTTGCTGCGCCTGCGACGTGCCGGGGAAGATTGCGCCACTTTCCGATGCCGCAAGCTGTTGCCCACTCGTTGAGACACGGTTCCACAGGCCAGCCGCGACAGGTGCAGCCGCGCGCCAAATTAGCGGCCCCCCGAAGACGAGACCCGCAACCAAGATGGGCGTTCCAATGAGAACCGCCGAGTTGACGTAGTTTCGGCGGGCTTGCGCGGGCGAGACTTCCGGCGCGGGATTCAGATCGCGGGCCGATGATCGGCCACGACGGGAGTTCCCGGACGGGGCCGCGTCTCGCCGGCGCCGACGTTCGCACTGCGGTCCTTGGTCGAGTACCAGAGCGACCTCGCCTCAGCGATCTGCTGCGGCGAAGGCTTGGGCACTTCCTGGGAGTTGAGGACCGCTTGCGCCGTGGCCGCCGCGCTCGAATAGTCGCCCTTCTGCGCCCGCACAAAGCCGAGAGACAGCCGCAAGGCGTGATCATTAGGATTTTGCTCAAGACCAGCGTTCAACGATCCTTCGGCCTGCTGCATCCCTGACGCGTCGAGACGCGACAGGATGCGCGCGTGAAAGCCCTTATTGATGGAGGTCGGCGGGACTTCCCCCATCGAGACATCGAGCCTCGCGCGAAAAGCTTCGGCGAATCGCCTGTACTGGGGGCTCTTGCGGTCGAGACCGGGCTCCCCCAGCTTTCGCAGCAACTCCTGCTCCAATCGCACGAGCTTCGGGTCCGGTCTCACGGCCTGCGCTTGGTCTGGTTGGTCTTGGCGCGACGCCTCCGCGTCGTTCGCGCGCGTCGGCAACACGAACGACGGAAGCAGGGCCAAGGCGAGTATGAGCTTCATGGCTTATCTTCGGGAAGTGTAGCCCCGGCCTTCCGATTTGTCCACCATTTCAGAGGCGCCAGAGGCGCTCATGGCTGTTTCCCGGCAGGCCGATCCGATGCTAAGATATGATCGTTCCCGGGAGACTCCCCCCGGAGGGAGGCGCGATGTTCGAGATCCGATTCCACGGCCGCGGCGGTCAAGGCACCGTCCTGCTGGCCAAGATGATCGCCGACGTGGTCCTGCGCGCGGGCCGCGGCGAGTGCATGGCCATCCCCGAGTTCGGCGTCGAGCGCCGCGGAGCGCCCGTGCTGGCCTACGCGCGCGTCTCCGACAGGCCCATCCACGTGCGCACCCGCATCTACGAGCCCGACGCGGTCGTCGTGCTGGACACCGCCTTCGCCGACAGCCCCGCGGTGACGGCCGGGCTCAAGAAGGGCGGCGCCATCGTGCTCAACACCGAGGAGAAGTCCGCGGCGCTCGCCGCGCGCTTCCCCGGCTTCGCGACGCGGGCCGTTCCCGCCAAGCGCATCGCGCTCGCCCACAAGCTGGGCTCGGCGGCCAGCCCCGTCGTCAACACCGCGATGTGCGGCGCGATCTGCGCGATCTTCAAGCTGGCCGACGAGGCCTCCCTCGAGGCGGCGATCCGCGAGGCCGTGCCCGTCAAGCACGACGAGAACGCCGCCGCCGCGAAGGAAGCCTTCGAGCTCTGCTCCAAGGAGGAGGCCATCCATGCCGCGGCTTAAGGACGAACCCCTTTCGACGCCGGTCGTCACCCCCTCGTCGCGCCCGATGTCCGAGAACCTGACCGGGGACTGGCGCAGCCTCGCCCCACATATCGACGGCGAGAAATGCACCGGCTGCCTGCTGTGCTGGAAGTTCTGCCCCGAGGCCTGCGTGGACATCTCCCATAAAGTCCCGAGGATCGACATGCACTACTGCAAGGGCTGCGGGGTCTGCGCCGCCGAGTGCCCGGCGCACTGCGTGCACATGTCCGATGAGGCCGCGTCATGAAGAAGGTCCTGATGGGCAATCACGCCGCGACCCTCGGAGCGGTCCTCGCCCGCGTGCAGGTCGTGGCCGCCTACCCGATCACGCCGGCGACCCAGGTCATCGAGCTCGTCGCGGAGATGTCGGCCAAGGGGACCTTCCCCGGGAAGTTCCTGCGCGTGGAGTCCGAGCATTCGGCGATGGCCGCCCTGCTCGGCGCCTCCACGGCCGGCGCGCGGACCTTCACCGCGACCTCCTCGCAGGGGCTGGCGTACATGCACGAGTTGCTGCACTGGGTCTCGGGCGCCCGCCTGCCCGTCGTGATGGTGGACGTCAACCGGGCCCTGGCCGCCCCGTGGAATCTCTGGACCGACCAGACCGACTCGCTGTCCCAGCGCGACACCGGCTGGCTCCAGTTCTACTGTGCGACCAACCAGGAAGTCCTCGACACCGTGATCATGGCCTACAAGGTCTCCGAGGATCTGCTGCTGCCCTCGATGGTCATGCTCGACGGCTTCACACTCTCCCACGTCTACGAGCCCGTGGACGTCCCGGACCAGAAGGCCGTGGACGCCTTCCTGCCCCCCTTCAAGCCCGAGACCTTCCTGAACGTGGACAAGCCCGGAGCGTTCGGCTCGCTGGAGACCCCGAAGCCCTACTTCCGCATCCGCCGCCGCATGGCCGTCGACATGAACCGCGCCGAGGCCCTCGTCGAGCAGGTCGGCGCGGACTTCGAGAGATCCTTCGGACGCGGCTACGGGGCCATCGAGAGCTACCGCAGGCAGGACGCGGACGTCAGCCTGGTCTGCTCGGGCGCCGTGGGTTCGACCGCCAAGCAGGCCGTCGACGAGCTTCGCGCCGAGGGTTATAACGCCGGTCTATTGCGCTTCCGACTGTTCCGCCCCTTCCCGGTCAACGCCCTCAAGCGCCTCGTGCGCCCCGACATGAAGCTCGCGGTGGTGGATCGGAATTACTCCCCGGGCCACCAGGGGATCTTCTGCGAAGAGATCAAAGCGGCGTTGTATGGGACGAAAGGCGCTCCCGAAGTGTACGGCTTCGTGGCGGGCTTGGGCGGCGGAGACATCACCGTCGAGCTTCTCAAGGAGATGTGGCATGAGGTGAAGGCAGGCACGGCCGACGCAGTCGAGCCCCTGTGGATGGAGGAAGCCCGATGAAGCCCTCGATCGCCGTCGACGAACTGATGACCTCGGGCCACCAAGCCTGCCAGGGCTGCGG
>MGUL01000111.1:29395-29526 GCA_001800005.1 Elusimicrobia bacterium RBG_16_66_12
GAAACGGTCGTCGTGCTGCCGGCTTGTTGCTGGACGGTCATCGCCGGGGCCGCCCCGCGCTGCTCGATCGGCGTGCCGCTGCTCCACGCCCCCTTCGCCGCGGCCGCCGCCGCCGCCTCGGGCGTCAAGGC
>MGUL01000111.1:29755-29987 GCA_001800005.1 Elusimicrobia bacterium RBG_16_66_12
GACCTCGACGCCATCATGGAGGCGCACGGCATCCCTTACATCGCCACGGCCACCCCCGCCTACCCCGAGGACATGGTCCGCAAGTTCGCCAAGGCCAAGACGATCAAGGGCTTCCGCTTCATCCACGTCCTCTCGCCCTGCCCTCCGGGCTGGAAGTACGACACCGACGACACGGTCAAGCTCTCGCGCCTGGCGGTGCAGACCGGGATGTTCGCCCTCTACGAGATCGAGG
>MGUL01000111.1:30000-30278 GCA_001800005.1 Elusimicrobia bacterium RBG_16_66_12
GCTGAACATGAACGTCGCCAAGCGCAAGCCGGTCGGCGAATACCTGAAGCCGCAGGGGCGCTTCCGAGGCCTCACGCCCGAGGCGGAAGCCGCCCTCCAGGCCGAGGTGGACGCGCGCTGGGCCTCGCCCCGCTACCAGCGGTAGGAGACCCCGCCGCTGACGCTCGTGCTGTGGATCGGCTCGTGCCAGATGCGCGAGAAGGCCCAGTCGGCGTCCCAGGTCCTGCTGGGGCGCCACGTCGCGCGCAGGTGCACCTCGTTGACTTCGAGATGCCGCG
>MGUL01000111.1:30410-34368 GCA_001800005.1 Elusimicrobia bacterium RBG_16_66_12
CGTCGCGTAGACGCGGCCGGCGGCCAGCCACGGCAGGCCCTGCCGCGACGCCGTGATGCGCCACAACCCCGGCTGGGATTTCGCGGCGGCGTTCGTCCAGGAAATCTCCTCGTCGAAGCCCAGGCCCCACGGCAGCGTCTGGGAGGTCCCCGTCCAGCAGCGCCAGTAGCCGTTGTCGATATAGAGGGCCGGGTCGACCCCCGCCAGGGAGCGCTCGGCGGCCACGTCGATAGGCTCGAAATGGTTGAGGCCCGCGCGCAGCGTGAGCCACGGGGCCGGCGCCGAATTGGCCGACAGGTCCAGGCGCGTCAGGCGCGTCCCCTTGTGGACGGCCGCCGTCCCCACGTTGAAGTCGAACTGGGCGGTCTGGTAGACCGCCAGCATCGGTCCCAGGTCGAAGCGCTGGTCGAGGAGCAGCGCCAGCTCGTCGGCCTTGCCCAGCCACCGTGTATGCAGGACGCCGAGCGTCGCGCCATAGGAGCCTCGGCCGGGCGCGCCTGTTTCCGCCGCCGCGTAGAGCGAGGCGGCGATCTCTCGGGAGGAAAAACCGTGATAGCGCCGGTCCGGCCGGGTTCCGGCGACGACTCCGATCTTCACCGACCCGAGGGGCCTCTGGAGGGCCGCGCCGTCCACCGTCCCCAGCCCGGGCAGTTCGTTGGGGAAGAAGCGCCCCGCGCGGAGGAAGCCCTTCGCGCCGAGCGGGCGGGAGAACGTCAGGCGCGAGGCGTGCGGTTTCGGCCGGCGGAAGTCATCCGAACCCGAGGAGCGGTTGCTGTCCCGATAACTCCCGTTGCCCGCCCAGACGAACGACCAGGGCCCCCCCGCGATGCGGTCGACGGTCCCGTCGCTGTCGAGGCGCGAGATGGTGTAGCGGGCGCCGACCGGGTCCACGGTCTGGTAGAACTGCCAGGCCCTCACGCGGCCGTGCGTCTGGGTCGAGACGCGGGAGACGGCCTTCTTCTTGGCCGCGGCAACGGGCGCCAGCAGGGGCACGAACTCGTCCTCTCCGCCTTGCCCCGCGCCCGCCCGGGGCGGCGCGGCGGGGAGCGGGAAGAAGACGCTGTCGCCCTCTATGGGGACCAGGCCGCGCGCGCCGCCGATGACGCGCAGGAACGCGTTGCCCCGGTCGACCTCGACGACCTCGAGGGAGGCCAGGCGCTGTCCCGCCCTCTTGATGACGCCGACGTCCCCCACCTTCAGCCCCTGAGCGGCGCCCAGGTCGATGCTCACCCGGCCGCCGGAGACGCCCAGCACGTAGCCCTGGAGCTCGCTCTCGACGGCTCCCGCCGGCGAGCGGAGCAAGAGAAGGATCAGCAGGCCGGGAATCGTCAATCGCAGTCGCTCCTGTTCTGATGGCAGGCCGTGCAGGTCGCCGCCGAGTAGCTGCTCGGATGGCACTGGACGCACGTCGCGTTCTCATGGGAGCGATAGCTCCCGCTGTCGTAGCACTTGGCGGGGTTGTGGGTGAAGGACGCCGGCTGCCAGACGCCGCCGTTGCTGCTGTGGCATTGGCTGCAGGCGCTCTCGATGATGCCCTGCGCCGTATGGTTGACCGGAGCCGCCGCGGCGACGAAGTCGTCATGGTGGCAGTTCGAGCAGATCAAATTCCCGCCCAGGAAGGAATGATTGAAGTTCGCGCCCAGCCAGGAGGTCTGCGAGTGGCAGGCGCCGCAGGTCTGCGGGTAGCCGCTGGCGACATGGTTCGGCGCGCTCTGGTATTTGGCCAGGTGGCAGGAGACGCAGTTCGTCGCGCTCGCCGGGTGCGCGAAAATCGCCCCGAGCCAGGTGGAGGTCTGATGGCAGTTGGCGCAGGTCTGGGGATAGTTGTTGGCGACATGATTCGGCGCGGCCTGGAATTGAGCGAGATGGCAGGACGCGCAGTTGACGGAGGCGCTGAAGGCCGAATGGTTCATCACCGCGCCCGCCCAGGCCACGGCCCCGTGGCAGGGCCGGCAGTCGCGAGGGAAGTTCGAGGCGACGTGATTCGGCGCCCTCGAAAAAGAATCGAGATGACAGCGGAAGCAGTCGGGGGAAAGCCCGCGGAAATCGCCCGCCGCGGTTCGGGTGTGGCACTGGTCGCAAGGCAGCGCGGAGTGCACCCCGATGAGAGGAAACCGCGTCCGGGCGTGGTCGGCCATGCGGTCGCCCTGGGTGCCGCGGCTCTGCCAGGATTCCTCTCCGTGGCAGCGCTGGCAATCCATCCCCATCGCGCTCTTGTGCGGGTCGACGTGACAGCCGGCGCACCCGCGCGCCTTGAAGCTCGCGACGGGGCCGCGGTCGTTATGGCAGCGCAGGCAGGAGGCTCTGGCGTGGGCGCCCGTGAGAGCGTAGCCCGTCTCCCTCTTGTGGTCGTAGCGGAAATCGGGCCGCAGGGCGTCCCAGCTCTTGGGCAGATGGCAGAGCCCGCAGTCGCGCGGGAACTTCTTGTGCGGGACCATCGGCCCCCAGTCCTGGCTCCAGCGCAGCTGTTCAGGAACGTCCTTCTTGGCGGGCTTCTTCGCCGAGGCCGCGACGGCCGTCAGGCCGAATCCCAGGCCGAGGAGGATGGCGGCGAAGGCGGAGCGGCGGCGGGCGGTCATGAGGGTCTCCGACCGACAGGATAGGTCGAGAATGATCGGCCGTCAATGGGCAAAATCATGGCAGTCCCCGCAGGTCGATTTGACGGGCTTGTAAAGGACGACGCTGCGGCCGTCCTGCGTCCGAGCGCTCGGGTGACACTCCTTGCAGGCGACCTTCGCGTGAGCCAGGTCCAGTTTGAAACGCGACATCGAGTTGTGGTCGAAAACCAGCTTCTTCCAGGAGCCCGCGTCGCGGTGGCAGCGCTCGCAAGAGGTCTTGCCCCCCTCTCGGAACTGGCCGGCGTGCGGGTCCTTGTGGCAGAAGGCGCAGTCGCCTCGGACCTTGACGAAGCGGACGGTCCCGAGGGCCGCGTCCTTGACGTGGCAGGCCGCGCAGGCGGCCTTCCGATGCCCGTCCTTGAGCGGCCAGACGGCGTGCTCCTTGGCCGTGAAGCGCGAGGGCTTGAAAGTCGTTTCCTTGTGGCAATCCAGGCAGCGCGGATGCGCCGGCAGGAACTGTCCCGCGTGAGCGTCCTTATGGCATGCCTCGCAGGCCTTCTCGGTCCGCGAGCGTCCGGGAGCCCCCGGCTGCGAGTAGCGCTGGGCGTAAGTCTGGCGCGGGTCGTGGCAGGCCTTGCAGGCCGTCTTGTCGTGAGGCTTGCTCACGCGGAAGCCCGTCGCGTCGTGCTGGGGCTTGGTCATGCGCGCCGCGGCCGTCGCCCACGGCGCGGCCTTTTCGGTGTGGCAGACGCCGCACTCCAGACGCCACTGCGTGCGGTGCGGGGTCTTATGGCAGTCCGCGCACTTCTTGCCCAGGGTCTTGCCGAAGATGGCGGCGGCGGCCGCCGCCGCGGGAGCGGGCGAGCCGGGGGCGTGGCACTTGGCGCAGCCGACCTTCGCGTGCTCGTCGCGCAGGACATAGAACTTGTCGTGGTCGAAGCCGGGGGCCGGCTTCCACTTGTCCTGGGAGTGGCACTTCGCGCACTCGTCGGCCTTGCCCCCCGCATGCGGGTCCTTGTGACAGGAGGCGCACTCCTGGGAGAGGCCGAGGAAGGTGGTCCTGCGCGGATTCTTCGGGAAGCGCGGCAGGCTGAACGGCGGCGCGCGCTTCGCGTGGCAGTCCGCGCAGGTCAGGGCGGCGTGCCTGCCTTTCAGCTTATAATCCGCCTGGGCGTGGTCGAAGGTCTTGGGCTCGGCGCCGCCCCAGGAGACCTTATTGATGAGCGCGAACTCCTTGCCCACGTGGTCGGAGTGGCAGGGCGCGCAGTTGGAGACCTTCGCCTGGAGGGTCTTGCCGTGGAAGCCTCTCTTGGCCGAGACCTGCGCGGCGATCTCCTCGTGGCAGGATAGGCAGCCCTTGGAAAGGCCCTCGGAGGCGTGGCACTTGCGGCAGTCGCCGA
>MGUL01000112.1:0-13479 GCA_001800005.1 Elusimicrobia bacterium RBG_16_66_12
TCTCGACGTCGGCCACGTTCTCGACCGTGGTCACGACGCGCCGCAGTTCGGCGGCGGCCCGGCGCAGTTCAAGGGGGCCCAGGCCCTCGCCGGTTAAGGTCAACGCCAGCACCGGCACGTCGTCGATGGAGCGGGGCTTGATGAGGGGCTGTCCCGCGCCGGGGGGGAGCATGTCGAGGTTGGCGAAGGTCTTGGTGTAGACGCGCGTCATCGCGTCGTCGGGATCGGTGCCGACCTTAAAACGCACGATGAAGAAGGCGCCGTTGTTCTGTGCGGTCGCGTAGACGTATTCGACGCCCGGGATCTCCATGAGGCGGCGCTCGCCGACCGCGACGACGCGCTCCTCCACCTCTCGCGCGCTCGAGCCGGGCATGGGCACCATGATGTCGAACATCGGCACGTTGATCTGCGGTTCCTCCTCGCGGGGCAGACGCGCGGTCGCGAGCGCGCCGAGGGCGATGGCGCCGAGCGCGATCAGGGCCGTCAGCTTGGAGCGGATGAAGGACTGGGCCAGGCGCCCGGCGGGCCCAAGCGGGGCTTGAGGGAGGTTCATCGCGATTCCTCCAAACTGCCGTTGAGTACGGCCACGGCGTCCGCGTCGAACCGTCCTTGCGCCGCGCGCAAAGACGCCCACTCTACGCGCTGACGGTAAACGGTCTCGAGGCGGGCCTCTTCAAGGCGCGCCACGGTTTCCTCGGCGCGCAGGACATCGAGCACGCTTTGACGGCCTTCGCGGTATAGGGGACGCACCTGCTCAAGCGAATCCCGCGCCCGGGCCAGGGCCTCGCTTAAATCAGGAAGCGCGGAGCCCAGGCCGCGAAGCCCGGCGGCGCGGGCCAGTACCTCGCCGCGAGCCGAATCCTCGACGACTGCTCCGGCGGCGACGGACGCGGCCTCATCGGCTTCGGCCCGCGCTCGGCGCGAGGAGTAGGCGGGGTCGCCGAAGAGCATGCCGGCGCGAACACCCACGAGACGGCTGGCCGCGCCGGAGTTCAGCCCGCCGGCGGAGTTGTTCACCGCGGCGAAAGCGTCCACGCTGGGAAGAAGACCGCTTCGCGCGCCGTCTCGGCGCACGCCTGCCGCCCGCGTGCGCAGGCCGGCCGCTTTTAGGTCGGGGCGCGAGGCCAGGGCCGCGGCGACGAGGGCCGCGTCGTCCTCAAGCGGTGGCTGCCAGACGCGGAGAGTTCCCGTCGTCTCGGGTGCCAGTCCTCCAAGTAGAACGCCGAGTTCGGCGAGGGTCGCTTCGCGCTCGGACGCAGCGCGGCCGCGCCAGGCCTTGAGTCCAGACAGAACGGCAAGCGCGGCCTGGTGGTCGGAGCCGAGCACGAGCCCCCGCTTCTTGAGGCGCTCGGCGCTGTCGATGGCGCTGCGCGCGGTGGCGATGCGGGCGTCGAGCTCGGAAAGAAAGGCCCGGGTCTTCAACTCGCGCAGGTAGGCGTCGGTCGTCTTCAGGCGCACGGCCTGGGCCGCGGCGCCGCCCAACAATTGCGCCTCATCTTCAGAGAGCGCCGCGAGTTTGCTCGTCCGCGTCAGCTCAAAGCCGGTAAATAACGGCACGCCCAGCTCAAGGCTCCCGTGCATGGCCGTGCGGTAGCCGGGACGGTTGAGCGTGTCGGGGTTGAAATCGGGCGCGGCCACGCGGCGCTGCTGCATGAGCTCGCCAAAAGCGAACAGCGGATCATCGCTGCGCAGAACCGCAGCGCGGGCACTCAGGCGCGGCCAGCGGCTCCGGTACGCCTCGCGGCCCGCGGCCTGGGCCTGGGTGCGGCGCGCCTTGGCCTCGGCCACGGCCGGAGAACGGGAAACCGCCGTTTCGACCGCGGCGGTCAGGTCCATCGCCGCAGCAGGCGCGGTGCCCAGAAGCAGAAACATCAAAAATATTTTCATGGTACGATACCCCTCATCTGTTGGATGCGGGTCGCCCCAAAAGGATTCACCACCGACTTAGATGGCCACAACAGAACCCTCAACCTCAACGGGCTGGCGCAGGCTGTTCGACACGATGCAGTGCTTCTTGGCCATGTCGAGCAGACGGGAAGCCTTCTCGGCGTCGGCGCAGCGTACGGTCACCTTCAGCGCGATGCGCGTAAAACGAAGGCCCTCCGGCGTCTTATCGAGGGTTCCCTCCGCGCGACTCTCGTAGCCGGAGTACTCCAGCTTCGATTTCACCGAGATCGCGGCGAAAGTCGTCATCAGACACAAGCTGGCCGAAGACAGGAGCAGGTGCTCCGGGCTCCAGACTTGATCCGTGCCGCCGAATTCAGGAGGCGGCCCACCGGCAAGCGACGGCCGCGGCCCGGCGCTCAGCGTCCCGAGCGGACCGCCTTCGCCGGTCAAAGTCACTTCGTAGCGATGCGGAAACGGAGCGCTCATGGCGTCCTCCACACGATCTGGACGGCGCGCTCGATAGCGTGAATGTTTGTCTTCATGTTTGGTCTCCACGGGGAAACGCCTATCACTCTTTGGATGCGGGCCGCCCAAAAAGGATTCAGGGGAGCGTCCCCTCAATACTTCGCAACTCAGCGGCCAGCGCCCGACACGCGGAGACGGGGGGCTTGGAGACGCGTTTGAGGGCATGCAAAGTCCGGACCGTGCGCCCAAGGCTGGCCAGCAGGCCGGTGCAAGAGCGGCAGGAGGCGCGATGGCGGGCCAGAAGCTTGCGTTCGGATGCGGGCAGCTCGCGATCCAGGTAATCAAGCAGAAGCGCCACGCGGCGGCGGCAGGACAGGCGCTCGAGCTTCATCGCCTGGACTCCTTCGCGCCGAAGGCCCGCTCAAACTCGTCGCGCAGGAACAGGCGTCCCCGGTGCAGGCGGGATTTGACAGCGGCCACGCTCAGCTTCAATATCTTCGCGGTCTCCGCCGTGGAGAGCCCTTCGACGTCTCGCAAGGTCAACACGAGGCGATAATCCATGGGGAGCTTGGCGAGCGCGCCGGTGACCTTCTCGACGAGCTCCTTCTTGTTGGCGGCTTCCTCCGGAGTGGTACTCCAGTCCCGGAACTGATGCGCCGCGCCGTCATCGTGGTCGTGAGGGCTGTCGAGCAGCGGCACGAATGGCTCGCTCGATTTTTTGCGCCGCCGCATCAGGCACAGGTTCGAGGCGATCCGGTAAAGCCAGGTGCCAAGCTCCGAATCGCCGCGAAAAGACTTCAGCTTCTTAAAGGCGGTCAGGAATGTGTCTTGGTAGACGTCGTCGGCCTCCGCCGGCAGACCCACGCAGACATGCTTAGCCAGGCGGTAGATGCGATCCTCGTAGCGGCCGATCAGACGCGAGAACGCCTGGACATCCCCGCTGCGGCTCCGCTCGATCAGATCGCGCTCCGCTATCATCGCGTCTCATTTTATGAAATTTCCACGGAGGTACGAAGTCCGTTGAATCCTTTTGAAATCCGGCGCATCTCAATAAATGAAGCCTGAGGAGGAGAAAATATGACCAAGATTCTTTTCGGAGTCGGCGCGGGCGGGATCGCAGGGTATCTTTGGTACCGCGTGGTCGGCTGTTCCACGGGGACTTGCCCCCTGACCTCGAATCCTGCACCCGCATGCACCGTCAGGGTACCCAGTTCGCATTTTTCTGAACAACGAAAAAAGAGCGGCCGCGAAAGCGAAAACTCGCTGACACGGCCGCAACGATAAAGCTGGGGTGACCGAGGGGACTTGAACCCCCGACCTCCTGGTTCACAGCCAGGCGCTCTAACCAGCTGAGCTACGGCCACCGAAGCGGCGATTATAGCACTTCGGACCCTCCGCTCCATCTAGGCACTTAGGCCCAGACGGAGCCAGGCCCCGGGACCCTTGGGAGAGACCTCCCATACGCCTATACTTGAGGCATGGAGAAAAACAGCTTGTCTCAGACGGTCTGCGGCCTATTCGTCACGGTCCTGGCCGTTCTCCTGCTCGTCGCCCCCTCGGCCAGGGCCGCCAAGACGAGGAATACCCGGAAGGCCGACCCCGAGGCCTCGCGCCTGATGTCCGAGGGCCTCGGAAGCCTCGAGCGCGGCGAGACCTCGGCCGCCATCTCGGCCCTCAACAAGGCCGTCCGGCGCCAGGGCACGGTCTCCTCCTATTTTCTGCTGGGCTGGGCGCACTACCAGCGCGGCTTCAAGCTGGGGTCGACCGAAGCCGCCGACCGCGACGACGCCCAGTCCGCGATCGACGCCTACACGATGGCCTTGAGCCTGGACCCCGCGCTGACGGAGCTGCCGGACCGCTCCCGACTCTATTTCAGCATGGCCCTCTGCTACGAGGCCGTCGAGTCCTACGACCGCGCGCTGAACGCCTACAAGATGGCTCTCTCGGCCGCCCCGAGCAAGGCCCTGATCCCAGTCCACGCCGCCCGCCTGCGCATGAAGATGAAGGACACGGCGAAAGTCATGGCCAACATCGAGATGGCCCTCAAGAAGGCGATCCAGAACGGCCAGGAGAAGACTCTTCGCGACCAGGTCCGCCGCGACCCCGCTTTCGCCCCGCTGATCGCCAATAACGAGACCCGCAAGGCCCTCGGCATCGCCGCCGCGGACTTCCGCGGAGAGGAGATGCGCGACGCGGTCCGCGACACGCCGAAGCGCGCCGCCCCGGCCCAGGACCCGGCCGTCCTCGAGAAGATATCCGCGGGCAACATCGAGTTCAAGTTCCGGCGCTACCTCTCCGCCGTGGCCGCCTACAACGAGGCCCTCGCCATCGACTCGGAGCGCGCCACCCTGGGGGCCGCCCGGACCGCCGCGGTCTATGAGAGGATCGGAGCCGCCTACAACAAGGTCGGCCAGTCCGAATCCGCCCTCCAGGCCCTGCAGAAGTCGCTCCAGCAGGACCCGATGAACGCCGACGCCCGCTACCAGACCGCCCTGGCCTACGCGGTCTCCGGCAAGACCGCCTCCGCCCTGCGCGCCGTCAAGGAGGCATTCTCCTCGGCCGCGAACACCTCGGAGCTGCGCCGTCTGGTGCTCCTGGCCAAGACGGACGTGGAACTCGAGGCCGTGCGAGACCTGCCGGGCTTCCGGCCTCTCGTCGCCGAGGTCGCCGGCCGCATCGCCTTGCGCTGAACCCAAAATTGCTATAATGACGACGCATGCCATTCTCGCGTCGAGACGCCCCCAACTGCGATTGGTGTCCTTATAAGAAAAACTGCTTCTACGACTTTCTGGGCACCAAGGACGCCAAGAAGGCCTGGCGGGAGATGCGGCTGGCCCACCCCTTCAAGCGGGGCGAGGTCATCTTCCACGAAGGGACGATGCCCCAGGGGATCTACGTCGTCTGCACCGGGAAGGTCAAGGTCTACAAGTCCAGCCGCACCGGCCAGCAGCTGACCACCCGCGTCGAGTCCCCCGGAGACCTGGTCGGACACGTCACGATGCTGGCCGAAGACGGGGCGTACACCTCGACCGGGGAATCGCTGGATCCCAGCGTGATCTCCATGATCGAGAAGAAGTCCTTCTGCGATTTCTTCACCCACTTCCCGCAGGCGTCGCTGGCCCTGATGCGGGAGCTGTCCCGGGACGTGCGCCGCGGCGAGAACAAGGCCCGCGACATCGCCTTCAAGCCCGCGCGCGGCCGTCTGGCCGACACCCTGCTGCGCATGATGCTGGCCAAGAAGCCACATCCCGTGGTCGCGGGCATCAAGCGCCGAGACCTCGCCGAGATGGCGGGGCTGACCATCGAGACCACGGTGCGCCTCCTCAAGGACTTCGAGGAGCGCGAGATCCTGCGCAAGAGGGAGAAGGACCTCGTCATCATCGGCGAGGACCGTTTGCGCGCGCTCGCCGGCGCCGCCTCCTGACGGGCCCAGGCCCTCTAGGTCCTTTGACCTAGATCAATTGAGCCGAATCAAGTCCTCCTCTTGACCGCTCTCATTGGGCGGTCCCTCCCCGAACGCTACACTGTCGTCGTCGCAAAGGAGAACTCGAATGATCAGCCTGATCCTGACGGTCTCGATGATGAGCGCCAAGCCCGCCCCGCAGACGGCCCAGTTCCAGCCCTGCGTGTGGCCCAACAAGTGCGTGACCGCCCCGGTCGCCCAGTTCGAGACCTGCGTGTACCCCAAGAAGTGCGGCGGCAAGAAGGCCTAAGCTTTCCAGCCGGACCATCGCCAGCGACGCGGGAAGGCCCCGACCCCTCGGGGCCTTCTTTTTTTCCATAATGCATCCAGCCCCGCATCGATTAGGAGACCCCATGACCTTCCGCCTCGCCCTCATCACCCTGCTCGCCGCCGCCCCGGCCCGCGCCGCGGCGCCCGAGCCGACCGTCCTCCAGGCCCGGGCCTTCATCGACCGCGCCGAGCGCACGCTGGAAGACCTCAACACGAAGGACAACTTCGCCAACTGGGCCTACGCGACCTACATCATCTACGACACGGAGAAGCTGGTCGCCGACGCCGACCGCGCCTACGCCGCCGAAACGGCGAAGCTGGCGGAGGAGGCCCGGCGGTATGAAAAGCTCGAGCTTCCCGCGGACGTGCGCCGCAAGATCCTACTGCTGAAGCTGTCGGTCTCGGCTCCCGCGCCCAGGGACCCCCGGGACCAGAAGGAGCTCGCCGACATCCAGGCCTGGCTGCAAGGCGAGTACGGCAAAGGCAAGTACTGCCGCACGCCGCAGATGTGCCTGACCCTTTCGGACATGGAAGACGTGCTGCGCGACAGCCGCGACCCGAAGGAGCTGCTGGACGTCTGGCAGGGCTGGCGGACCGTCTCGCCGCCGATGCGCAAGAAGTACGAGCGTTTCGTGGAGCTCTCCAACAAGGGCGCGCGGGACCTGGGATTCGCCGACGCCGGCGCGCTCTGGAGATCCCGCTACGACATGCCGCCTTCCGGGTTCACGGCCGAACTGGACCGTCTCTGGGAACAGCTCAAACCCCTCTACGATTCCCTCCACGCCTACGTTCGATCCCGCCTCATCGAGAAGTATGGCGCCGAAGCCGTCGGCGCGGATGGCCTCATCCCCGCGCACCTGCTGGGGAACATGTGGGCCCAGAGCTGGGAGAACATCGGGCCGCTCGCGGCTCCGCCCGCTTCCGATCCCGGCTACGACCTGACGAAGATCCTCGAGGGCCGCAAGACGGACGAGAGGCAGATGGTCCGCATCGGCGAGGGCTTCTTCACCTCGCTCGGCTTCGACCCGCTGCCCCAGACCTTCTGGGAGCGCTCGCTGTTCACCAAGCCCCGCGACCGCGAGGTGGTCTGCCACGCCTCGGCCTGGGACGTGGAGAACTCCCAGGACCTCCGCATCAAGATGTGCATCAAGCCCAACGCCGAGGACTTCATCACCATCCACCACGAGCTGGGCCACAATTTCTACCAGCGCGCCTACGCCGCCCAGCCCTTCCTGTTCCGCGGCAGCGCCAACGACGGCTTCCACGAGGCCCTGGGCGACACCATCGCGCTCTCCGTCACGCCGGAATATCTCAAGCAGATCGGCCTGCTCGACGCGGTCCCCGGAGCCGAGGGGGACCTGGGGCTGTTGATGAAGATGGCCCTGGAGCGCGTGGCCTTCCTGCCCTTCGGACTGATGGTGGACCGATGGCGCTGGAAGGTCTTCTCCGGCGAGGTCAAGCCCGAAGGCTACAACAAGGCCTGGTGGGACCTGGCCGCCCAGTATCAAGGGGTCAAGCCGCCGGCGCCGCGCAGCGAGACGGACTTCGACCCGGGCGCCAAATATCACGTCGCGGCCAACGTGCCCTACACGCGCTACTTCCTGGCCCACGTCCTGGAGTTCCAGTTCTACCGCGCCTTGTGCAAGCAGACGGGCCACACCGGCCCCCTGCACCGCTGTTCCTTCTATAGCGACAAGAAAGCGGGGGAACGCTTGAACAAGATGATGGCCCTGGGCGCCAGCCGCCCCTGGCCGGACGCGCTCGAGGCCATGACCGGAAGCCGGAAGATGGACGCGAGCGCGGTCTCGGACTATTTCGCGCCGCTCAAGAGCTGGCTCGACTCGGAGAACGCCAAGCGGAAAAAAACAGGATCGGCTCCTTATTGAAATTTAGTCTCAATAAGAGTATCATGTCCCCACGCTTCGGAGGTTTCCATGAACGAGAGGACGACGGCCTTCGCATTTCTGATGTTCGCGCTTCTCTTGACGCCGGCCGGGAAAGCGGCCGCCGACGGGCCGGGGAAGATCCAGGACAACTCCTTCCTGATTGAAGAGGCTTACAACCAGGAGAGGGGGGTCATCCAGCATATCCAGGCTTTCCAATATCTGAAGAGAAGCCGGTCTTGGGGCTACACCTTCACCCAGGAGTGGCCGGCGCCCGACCAGACCCATCAGTTCTCCTACACGCTCCCGGCCCTTCGCCCCGGGCCTCCCGGCGCGGAGAGCGGGCTGGGCGACGTTCTCCTCAATTATCGTTATCAGGCCTGGGCGAAGGGGCGGACCGCCTTCGCTCCGCGCGCCTCGCTGATCCTTCCGACGGGAGACGACAAGAAGGGCCTCGGCGCGGGGGCCTTGGGCTATCAAGTCAATCTGCCCGCGAGCGTCGAGCTTTCGGATGAATGGGTGACCCACTGGAACCTCGGCGGGACCTGGACTCCGGGGTCGAAGGAGCCCGGCGGCGCCAAGGCCGACACCCTCGGCTGCAACTACGGGGCAAGCCTGATCTGGCTCGCGGCGCAGAACTTCAACCTGATGTTCGAGGCGGCGCGGAACTCGTTCGAGACGATCCAAAGCGACGGCTCCAAGATCCGCCAGGACTCGTTTTTCCTGAACCCCGGGGCGCGCTTCGCGATCAACTTCAAATCAGGACTCCAGATCGTGCCCGGCGTCTCGCTGCCGATCGGCGTCGGACCCTCCCGCAAGGAGTGGGGCGTCCTCGCGTACCTGTCCCTCGAACATCCCCTCTTCTGACCGCGCTAGGTGTTGAAGAGCCGGTCCCCGGCGTCGCCGAGGCCCGGGAGGATATAGCCCCTGTCGTCGAGCATGGGGTCCACCGCCGCGGTGTGGATCGTCACGTCCGGGTGGTCGCGGTGGATGCGGGCCACGCCCTGCTTGCAGGCGAGAAGGGTCAGCAGCGCGATGTTCTCGGCGCCGTCCGTCTTCAGGATGTGGATGGACTCCGAGGCCGAGCCTCCCGTGGCCAGCATGGGGTCGCAGAGCACGACGAAATGGTCCTTGAGGCGCTTGGGCAGGCGCACGTAGTAGCGCACCGGGTTCAGGGTCTTCTCGTCGCGGTAGAGCCCGATGTGACCGATGCTGGCCTTCGGCGCCAGTTCCAAAAGACCCGGGGTCATCCCCAGCCCCGCGCGCAGGATGGCCACGAAAGCCAGGGGCTGGTCCAGCACGACGGAAGGCGCGGTCTTCAGCGGGGTCCGGACGGTCGACTTGCGCGTGCGCACGCCCTTGAGCACCTCGCAGCCCACCAGCATGGCGACCTCGGCCATCAGCCGCCGAAAATCCTGCGGGTTCGTGTCTTGGTCGCGCAGCCGGGCCAATTTATCGGCGACGAGCGGATGATCGCTGACATGGAGTTTTCCCATAAAGCCTCCTACTTCAAGACCTGAAGGATGACGGATCGGCGGGCCGGCGGCTTGGGCCCGATCTCGAGAGCAGAGCGGTATTCTTTCTCGCCTAAGGAGAGCTTCGAGTCGTCGGCGGCATGAACCACCGCAAGAGTCTCTCCCTTCTTGACCCTATCCCCACACTTCCTGATCAACTCCAAGCCGGCGCCATAGTCCAGCCTCTGTTCTTTGTACGCTCGTCCGGCACCGAGCATGACCGCCGCATGACCGATCTTCCGCGCGTCGAGACGAGTGATGAATCCGTTCTGGGTCGAGTGTATTTCTCGTGAATGCTTTGCCTTCGGGAGCAGCGATAAATCATCTATGACGGTGGTCGTGCCGCCTTGAGCCTTCACCATCTCCCGGAATATCCTCAGGCCGGATCCGTCCTTGATCCGTTCGCGCATCAGCGCGGAACCGTGCTCCGCCGTCTTGGCCAGTCCGGAGAGCTTCAGCATCCAGCCGCCCAGCGCGAGCAGGCATTCCAGGTAGTCGGCGGAGGTCTCGTCGCCTCGCAGGATCTCGACGGCCTGCCGGATCTCCAGAGCGTTGCCCACATAGCGCCCCAGCGGCTGCTCCATCTCGGTGAGCACGGCCACGGTCGGCATCCCCAGGCCCCTCGATGCCTTGACCAGCGCGCGGGCCAGCTTGCGGGCGCTGGCCGCGTCGCGGAAGATCGCGCCGGAGCCGACCTTCACGTCGAGGACCAGGGCGTCGAGCTCCTCGGCGACTTTCTTTGAAAGGATGCTGCCCACGATGAGGGGACGAGCCGGGACCGTCGCGGTCGCGTCGCGCAGGGCGTAGAGCGCGCGATCGGCGGGCGCCAGCGAATCCGTCTGGCCGAACATGCAGACGCCGAGCTTGCGGACCAGGCGCCGGATCTCCGGAAGTCCCAGACGGACCCTGAAGCCCTTGATGGATTCCAGCTTGTCGAGCGTTCCGCCGGTGTGGCCGAGCCCTCGCCCCGACATCATCGGCACGGCCAGGCCGCAGGCCGCGGCCAGCGGGGCCAGGGCGAGAGACACCCCGTCGCCCACGCCGCCGGTCGAGTGCTTGTCCGCCTTGGGCCGCGAGACGCCGCCAAGCCCCAGCGACTCCCCCGAGCGGGCCATCGCGCGAGTCAGCGCCACGGTCTCGGCCTCGTCCATGCCGCGGCAGACCACGGCCATCAGCCAGGCGGCCAGCTGGTAGTCGGGGACCAGCCCCGTCGCCGCGCCGCGCGCGACGAAAGCCAGTTCCTCGGGGGTGTGGCGTCCTCCGTCGCGCTTCTTCGCGATGAGGTCGAGGAAGAGCATCCCGGCCTTCAGGCCGCCCGGAGGAAATCGGCGAGAACGCCGCGCAGGTCGTCGGAGACCTTGGCGCCCAGGGCCAGCACGTCGCCGTGATTCTGGATGGAGCCGGGCAGGCCGGCGGCCATGTTGGAGATCCACGTCAGCGCCGCGACCTTCATGCCCATCTGGCGGGCCGGGATCACCTCGGGCACGACCGACATGCCCACGACGTCGCCGCCGAGGATGCGGAAGGCCCGGATCTCGGCCGCGGTCTCGTAGGACGGACCGCCCACGGCCACGTAGACGCCCCGATGCGCGACGACCTTGCGCCTGCGGCAAACGGCGAGGAGGATCTTGCCGAGCGCCGGATCGTAGGCGTCGGACATGTCGGGGAACATGGTCCCGAATTCTTCCTCATGGAACGCCCTCAGGGGATTGCGGCCCATCAGGTTGACGTGGTCGTTGAGGACGACGAGGTGTCCGGGCTTGATGTTCGGCTTCATGGAGCCGACCGCGGCGGTCACGATGAGGGTCTTCAAGCCCAGGTACTCCAGGGTGCGCACGGGCAAAGCGATGGATTCCATCGCGTGACCCTCGTAATAGTGGAATCGCCCCTGCATCACGGCCACCGCGCGCCCTTGGGCGCGCCCGAGGATCAGCTTGCCTTCGTGGCCCGGCACGGTCGTGCGGGGGAACCCCGGGATGTCGTTGTAGGGGACGGTGAGGATTTGATCGAGAGGGGGGACGGCCTTGGCCAATCCCGAGCCCAGGACGAAACCGACGTCGGGCCGGAAACCAGGGGTCTTCTTCTTGATGCAGGCTGCCGCGGCGCGAATCTGATTGATGTAGAGCTTGATCTTCATGCGAAAGAGATTCTACCACATCGCCTCGCGCGGCCCCTGGATTTTCGTAGAATCTTCCCATGTCCACCGCGACCGCTTCCCCGACGACCCTGAAGGCCCTCGCCCGCGACATGCGGGCGGACATCATCCGCATGATCTCGGCGGCCGGCAACGGCCATCCCGGCGGGTCGCTGTCGGTCATCGACCTGCTCACCGTTCTCTATTGGAAGTTCTTAAAACACGATCCCCACAAGCCGGATTGGCGGGATCGAGACCGATTGATCCTGTCGAAAGGCCATGCCTGCCCGGCCCTGTACACGGTGATGGCCTACCGCGGCTACTTCCCCAAGGAACTCCTGATGACCCTGCGCAAGCTCGGCAGCCCCCTGCAGGGCCACCCCGACCGCCTGCGCCTGCCGGGCATCGAGTTCTCCTCTGGCTCGCTCGGCCAGGGGCTCTCGGTCGGCCTGGGGATGGCGATCTCGGCCAAGATGGACAAGGCTTCGTGGAAGACCTACGTCGTCCTGGGCGACGGCGAGCTGCAGGAAGGCCAGTGCTGGGAGGCCTTCATGGCGGCCCCGAAGTTCCAGCTCGACAACCTCGTCGCGATCGTCGACCACAACAACGGCCAGATCGACGGCCCGGTCGACCAGGTGATGGCCATCGAGCCCCTCGCGGACAAGCTACGCGCGTTCAACTGGGAGGTCCAGTCGGTGGACGGCCACGACCTCGCCGCGATCGAGAAGGCGCTCGCGAAGGCTCAGAAAGCCGGAGGCAAGCCGCACGCGATCATCGCCAAGACCGTCAAGGGCAAGGGCGTCTCCTTCATGGAGCACAACATCGCCTGGCACGGCAACGCGCCGAAAAAGGAAGACGCGGACAAGGCCGTCAAGGAGATCCACCATGGCTAAGGCCACGCGCGAATCGTTCGGCGAGACCATTCTCGAAGTCGCGGCGGATGACCCGCGCCTCGTCGTGCTGGACGCGGACCTCTCCAAGTCCACGATGACCCAGGCCTTCATGAAGAAATATCCCGCCCGTCATCTGGAGCTCGGCATCGCCGAGCAGAACATGATCGGCGTGGCCGCCGGACTGGCCCTCTCGGGGAAGGTTCCGGTGCTGACCAGCTTCGCCTGCTTCCTGATCGGGCGCCTGGAGAACATCCGCGTCAGCGCCGCCTACAACAGGACGAACATGAAGCTGGTGGGCACCCACGCGGGCATCGGCATCGGCGAGGACGGCACCTCCCAGATGGGCCTGGAGGACGTGGCCGCCATGCGCGCCCTGCCCAACATGGTCGTGCTCCAGCCGGCCGACCACGAGGAGACCAAACAAGCCGTGCGCTGGATGATCTCTCATGAAGGTCCTGTGTATATCCGCCTCACGCGCCAGAAGATGGCCGACCTGCACGGCCCCGGTTACGAATGGGGCTTCAACAAGATCGACGTGGTCTTCGAGCCCGCCAAGAAGCCCGCGAAGTACCAGGCGACCATCGTCTCCTCGGGCGGCCCCGTGCCGCACGCGGTCGAAGCCGCGAAGGAACTGGAGAAGAAAGGCTTCGCGGTGCGCGTGGCCAACGCTTCGACCCTCTCGCCCTTCGACGGCGAGGCGATCGCCCGCTTCGCCAAGGACTCGCAGAGGATCGTGACCGTCGAGGACCACAACGTCAACGGCGGGCTCGGCTCGGCCGTCTGCGAAGCCGCCTGCGAGCACGGAACCTCGTTGCCGGTCGTGCGCCTGGGCCTGCGCGAGTTCGGCGAGTCGGCCGCGCCGGAGCAGCTCTACGAGAAGTACGGCCTGACCGCCCCGGCCATCGCCGAGGCCTGCCTCAAGAACCTGGGCTGAGCGCCTGATATCACAGGCTCGCGCGGTGCGGATGCC
>MGUL01000112.1:13496-14075 GCA_001800005.1 Elusimicrobia bacterium RBG_16_66_12
CGGCGGCGGCCACGCCGCGGTAGTTGGCCTCCTCGAAGAGCGAAAAACCGGACAGGTCCGAATGCGCGTAGTGGATCGGCCCCGAGGGGCGGGCGGCCTCGCGGCGCTCGGAGCCCCAGACGAAGCCCGGCTTCGGCATCCCCATCCCATGGCCCCAGACCCAGGCATCCAGGCGCGAGACGCGCCGGCGCAGGCCGGGATGCGCGCGCTCAAGGTCCGAGAGGCAGATCTCCTTCCAATCCGAGGAGCTGAGCGCGAAGGCCTGGCGCCGGCGCGCGTCCGGGTCGCCGACGAGCGCCCGGTAATAGGTCCAAACCGAGCGGCCTCGGTCGAGCGAGAGGCTCTGGTGGCGCGCGTCCACGTAGCCGAGGCCCTCGCTCTCGTAGAGGACGTTGTCCCAGGCGGGCGAAGCGCCGCGGCCGGACGGGGGGGACTCGACCGTGAGGTTCGCGGTCATCCAGGGAGCGTATGAGAAGCCGAAGGGGCGGCGGTCCTCGCGCAGCGGAGCGACGATGCTTCGCGCGACGAAGCGCGGCGCGCAGACGATCGCCCGACGGGCGAGAATCCGCCGCGTACGGC
>MGUL01000113.1:0-296 GCA_001800005.1 Elusimicrobia bacterium RBG_16_66_12
TTTACGAAGAGTGGACGCAGTTGCCGCGGTGGGATAAAGATGTCAACAGAACTCGGGCCGCAAATGTTTCAATTTGAACTGGACAGCACAGCAACGGGTGGCGCCCTTGAACACGCTCGCCGCAATTGCGACAGGCCCCCACATGGACACGGAACCTGAGGATCAGCGGCTGCGGGGGCGGGATGTCGGTCTGATATTGGTCGGCCGTGGGCTGGACTTCGATATCCCCGCCGCAGGATGGGCAAGCCTCCGGCAGAGGCGCGTCAAACACTTCGCCGGCTTGCGTCGGGATCGGA
>MGUL01000113.1:330-846 GCA_001800005.1 Elusimicrobia bacterium RBG_16_66_12
CGGCCGGGACGTCGCGGTTGGCTGCACGGTTCACCTTTGGAGAACGGAGCGGCTTGGCGTTTGGCGCTGCGCCGGGCTTCCTCCAGAAGACCTTCCAGATGTGAGACGTGCTTGTTGAGAAGGCGGTTCTCGCGTCGGAGGCCTTCGCAGTTCCGGCACTGCCCGGCGGCGGGCCGCGTCGTTTCGCTCACGCCTTTCGTTTGGCGGTACGGGGCTCGATCCAGCGATTGCGGAAGAGTTCGCGGTTGATGGCGGAGATGCGCTCCACGTCGCGCCACCAGCGGCGGTAAACCGCCACCCAGCGGCGTGCCTCGGGGACAAGCTCAGCGGGCAGGCTGATCTGCTCGGTGCTCCCATCGGCAAAGGTGGTGGAGATGTAGCCGGTGGCGTGTCCCTTGACCTTGGCGCACCAGCATGCGGCTCGCCCGCAGCGGCGACGGCGGACGAATACGCTGCCGCGGAGGATGTTTTCCGGGGGAGGCAGTGAACGGGAGAGCTTCAGGCGACGGCGTTCCA
>MGUL01000113.1:871-5119 GCA_001800005.1 Elusimicrobia bacterium RBG_16_66_12
GTGTTTTCATATTGACAGCTTAATAGATGTCAATATGTGAAGTCAATAGTTCTGAGGGCTGGAACACCGGGTATTTTTACAGGGGTGGGAGTGGGGTCGCGGTCAGGAGGGCGCTAAACAATTACATTCTTCCTACCTCGTAGCCTCCGCGGCTGAGCGGCTTCCAACGGAAGCGCGAATCTTAAGGTCACAATTTGTGACCTTAAGATGGAACAAAAAGGCACCCTCATCCGTATGTATATAGATGAACAACCCAGGCACTCTTTCGCAACTCATCCACCGCATACGGGGCCGGCGCGTGATGCTCAGCTTCGACCTCGCCAAGCTCTACCACGTAGCGCCCAAAGCGCTCATCCAGGCCGTCAATCGCAATTGCGATCGCTTCCCCGGAGATTTCCTCTTTCAACTTGATCAGCACGAAGCCCGCGCGCTGAGAGAAAGTTCTGGAGCCCTCATCTGGGGAAGCTTTGCGAAGTATCCCCCATACGCATTTACTGAGCAGGGGGTGGCTATGCTTTCGAGCGTCCTCAAGAGCAAAACGGCGATCCACGCGAACATATTAATCATGCGGGCATTCGTCAGGATGAGGGAACTCGGCGCGGAGCACCGCGATATCCTCAAGAAGCTCGACGATCTGGGACTGCGCGTCGACAAGCACGATGTCGAGATAGGAGAACTCATAGACGCGATCCGAGAGGATATCCTGCCCCCCGGGAAATCCCGGCGGCAGATAGGCTTTCAGCGGTAGGCGCCCCTCTTAAGATACCCCTCGCAGACCTGTAGCCGAAGAGCCATTCTTGTTGTCGCGCTACTCATGGCCGCCATCTCCCAGGCCCGTGAGCCTTGCGATGTCATCGACACCTCTTGGCGAGCGGCCCGGGCGTAAGCCTGGCCGCGGATAGTGGCTCTGCTTGATCTTGATATTTCGTTACTTCTTGTTGCGGCGCCCGTCGAGCAGGAAGGCGCGGTAGCCCTTGTAGGCCATGTACAGGTCGAGCTTGCCGATGAGCTCCCACGGGGCGTGCATCGACAGCACGCCGACGCCGCAGTCGAGCACCGACATCCCGTAGCGCGCCATCAGGAAGGCGATGGTGCCGCCGCCGCCCTGGTCCACCTTCCCCAGCTCGGCCGCCTGCCACAAAGCTCCCGCCCCGTCGAAGATGCGCCGGATCTGGGCGACGAACTCGGCGTGCGCGTCGCTGGCGCCCGACTTGCCGCGGCTGCCGGTGTACTTGGTGAGGATCACGCCCTGGTTGAGGTTCGCAGCGTTCTTGCGCTCGGAGACGGCGGGGTAGAGCGGGTCGTGCAGGGCGTTGACGTCGGCCGAGAGCGCCCACGAGCGCTCGAGGGCCCGGGGCAGCTTCAGGCCGTCGTAGCCGCCTTCCGTCAGGTTGAAGAGCTCGGCGACCGCGTTCTCGAGGAAGCTCGACTCCATGCCGGTGCTGCCGTAGGAGCCGATCTCCTCCTTGTCGGCCAGCAAGGCGCAGGCCGTGTGCTCGGGCGTTGCGCCCAGGTCCAGCAGCGCGCGCAGGGAGCTGAACGCGCAGGAGCGGTCGTCGTGGCCGTAGCCGAGGATCATCGAGCGGTCCAACCCCGCCTCGCGCGGCGGTCCGGCGGGGACGAACTCCAGCTCCGAGGAGACGAAGTCCGCCTCGACGACTCCGCAGCGCTCCTTGAGCAGTTCCAGCACGTGCCGCTTGATCTTTTCCTTGGACTTCTTGTCCTTGGAGGGGATCGAGCCGACCAGCACGTCGAGGCCCTCGCCTTCGATGCCGTCGCTCATGTGCTTCTTCATTTGATCGCCGGCGAGGTGAGGCAGGAGGTCGGTGATGGTGAAGACGGGGTCGCCGGGCGCCTCGCCGATGGTGACCGAGATTTTCTTGCCGTCGGGGCGCACGAAGACGCCGTGCATGGCCAGGGGCAGGGAGACCCACTGGTACTTCTTGATGCCGCCGTAGTAGTGCGTGTCGAGCAGGGCCATCTCGCCGCTCTCGTACAGTGGGTTCTGCTTGACGTCGAGGCGCGGCGAGTCGATGTGCGCGCCGAGGAGGTGCAGGCCCGCGTCGAGGGGCTTCTTGCCGATGACGAAGGCGATGACGGCCTTGCCCGCGCCGCCGCGGTAGACCTTGTCGCCCGCGCTCAGGCGCGAACCCTCGGGCAGGGACTCGAGGTCCCGGAATCCCGCGGCCTCCAGGCGCTTGACCGCCTCGTCGTGGGCTTCGCGTTCCGTCTTGCACTCGCCGAGGAAGGCGAGATAGTCCTTGCAGACCTCCTCCATTTTCTTGGCGTCGGCCGGCGAGAGGCTTTCATAGCCGCTCTTGCGTTCGTGGGTGAGGCTTTCTTTGGCGGAGCTCTTCTTCGACATGGAGGGATTCCACCAAATCCCCGAAGAGTCTGCAACCGCGGGGCTGCGCGGATCCCATCAATATGAAGCTACAATATGGGCATGATCAAGCTCACCCACGAGGCGCGCCGCAGTCCCCGGTTCCGTCATGATTCGGTGCTGGAGATTCTCGACGAGACGGGCGGCGTTCTGCTCGACATCGTGCGCCTCGTCGACGTCTCCTCGGTGGGCGCCAGCTTCGCCACCACTCACGCGTTCGCCAAGGGCGCGCGGATCCACGCGCGCCTGCGCCTTCTGAAGGCGGGGGTCCTTAAGATCACGGCAAGGGTGGTCCGGGTCAAGGAGAAGGCCAACGCCACCCTCTATGCCGTCGAATTCGAATCGGTCCGCGGCGCGCGGCGTCCGGCCGGGCGCTAGGTTTTCGCGAGTGAGATGACGATCGGCCCTCGGGCGAAACGGGACGCCGCGGTTCTCTGCACTCTTCTCGCCGTCGTCGCGCTCCTTCATCCGTCTCCGTTCTCGGTCCCGCGCGTCTCCGAGCCCGATCTGCGCTACCTGCTCGCCAATCCGGACGCGTGGCGCCCGGAGAAGATCCCCGAGATGTTCGCGGGGCGTGATCCCGTCTCCGAAGGCAGCTTCTACCATCCCCTGCCGTCGGCCCTCTACGCGGCGTATCACCGGATCTTCGGCGGCGATCCGACGCTGTTCCGGTCCTTCCAGCTGTTTCTCGTTTGGGCGACGGCGGCCGCGCTTTACGCCGTGGAGAGGGCCGTCCTGGGTCCGTGGGCTTGGGCGGCCGCGTTCGTCTACGCGGTCCATCCGGTTCATTCGGGCTTGACGCTCCTCGGCGTACGCGACCAGTTGGTCGTCCTGATCTTTCTCGCCGGCCTCATCCTTCATCGCCGGCGCGCATATGCATCCGTCTCCGCCCTGTATTTGACGGCCTTGTTCTGCAAGGAAACCGCCCTCGTCTTCCCGGCCGTCCTCCTCGCCGATGACCTGGTCTCGGGACGTCCAACCACCGCTGTCGAGCGGCGGCGCCGGACGCTTTTCTTCGTGGCGTTGGCCGCGATCGCGGCGACCTATGTCCTGCTCCGCGGCGGCATCCTCGGAACCCCTTCGCGGTTCTGGGGCTACGCGGATGGCACCTCCCTGCAGGACGGTCTTTTGCGCTTGCGCTACATACTGACCCGTCTGACGGGCTTGCCATTCCAGGACGGTCTCTGGCGCGCGGCGGCGGCCGGCGCGGCCCTCGCCTTCGTCGGACTGTCCGCCGCGAGGCTGCCGCGCCGGGCCGTCTTTCATGCGGCCTGGATCCTCATCTTCCTCGTCCCCGCCCTGGGGGTCATCCCGGTCCATGCCCTCTCAGCTCTCCTGTCCAGGACGGGAACGGAAACCCACCGCCTCTTCCTTCCCCTCGCGGGCTACTCCTGTCTTCTCGCCCTGCTCCTGAAGGGAAGCTGGGAGCGGGGAGCACGCGCGCGCTTCCTTGTTGCGGCCGCGCTCGCCGGCATCCTCGCGGCCCATACGGGCGGTCCGCTCCTGAAGTCCTTTCAGCCGCCGGGGCCCGGCGAGCTTGACCCCGGCGCCGTGCTGACGACCCTCTCTTGGCTGGAGATCCATCGTCCGGGACTCGCCGCCGTCCGGCGCGCGGCCCTTGCGGAGCGATTCCAGGAGAAGGCCCCCGTCCTGGAGGCTTTCTTCGAAGGGGCTCTGGACGATCCGTGCCGCGCCGTCGACGTCATCCGCGCGACGGCCGCGGCCGGCGACGACGTGCTCTGGAAACGCGTTCAGGCGGGGCTCGCTTTTCAGAACGCCTGCCGCTTGTCCGCCGCCGGACGCCTGTCGCAATCCGTCCGTTCTTATGACGAGGCGTCCCGCCTCGATCCGGGTCATGCGGCCGC
>MGUL01000114.1:0-3185 GCA_001800005.1 Elusimicrobia bacterium RBG_16_66_12
GGGGCCAATCGCGACACGGCGAACACCGAGCATGTGACCGAGGGCAGTCTCGCGGGAGTGGCGGGGAGCAAACTCACGCTGAACATCACCAATGCTGGCGACGCCAAGATCGGCGCCGTGATCCTGTACATCCGTTAGAGGCTTGAGTGTGGAGACTCGCGCTCATCACCGCACCGACGAAGGAGCCGCTTGGGGCCTACGGCTCCGGGACTCCGCCGGTCTGGGATCTGCGGGAGGACGTGTACAAGCACCTTCGGCTCGAACCCACGACGGAGATGGCCCCGGAGGACACGCTCCTCAAGGCCGCGGTGGCCACGGCGCGCCATACGTGCGAGGCGTTCACCGGGCGACAGCTCATCGACGCGACTTGGGAACTGGTGCTGGACTCCTGGTGGGAGGAGGGGATCAGCCGCAACGGCGTCTTGCTCATCCCGCGGCCGCCGCTGCGCAGCATCACATCCATCAAGTACTTGGATACCGGCGGTGTGGAGCAGACGCTCGCGGCGTCGACGTATCTGGCGGAGACGCAAGCCACAGCGGTAGTCGCGGAGACGTGCCAGAAGGGACGGCTCTACCTCAAGTACGCGGAGCAGTGGCCCAGCCTGCGCTGCCAGCCCGAGGCCGTGAAGATTCGGTTCACCTGTGGCTACGGCGACGGGCCGGACAAGGTGCCGCTGGGCCTACGGCAGGGGATGCTGCTCGAGGTTGCGGAGATGTACGAGCGCAGGGAGCTGTCGCTCGTAGGCGCGATGGTCACGCCGGCCGTGATCACCGCGGAGCGGCTGTGGTGGCCATGGAGAGCCTTCTGAGGGTGACGGCATGAGAGCCGGCAACCTGGACCGTCGCATCCGCTTCGAGCGCGCCACCGAAGCCCAGGACCCCGACAGCGGTGCGCCCATCCTCACTTGGGACCCGCCTGCCGCGAGCTACGACTGCGCGGCCGAGGTCCGGCCGTTGCGCGGGCAGGAGTACTTCGCGGCTCAGCAATTCGCGGCCAAGGCGGACACTCTGTTCCGCATTCGCTGGCCGCGCGGGTTCGAGACGCTGCCGGAGCCCGACGAGTCGGTACGCCTCATGTACGACGGGCGGATCTACAACATCCAGCACGTGGCCGAGATTGGGCGTCGCGAGGGCCTGGAGATCCTGGCGACGGCTCGCGCGGAGGCCGCCTGATGCTGAGCGGCCATTGGACAGGCGTGCGCGAGGCCCAGGAGAGCATCAAGGCGATGGGCACAGCGTTCTCCGAGCCGGTGCTTGAGGGCGCGCTCAAGCGTCTGGCCGAACCGATCAAGGACGAGATCGTGCAGCGCCTCGAACAGCACCGCGTGACCGGGCTGACGGCCGAGGACATCGCCGTCGTGGTGTCCAAGGAGGGCCGCGAGTCTGGTGCGGCCGCGGTGATCATCGGTGCCCGGAGAGGAAAAGGCGGGCGGGCATTCATCCTGCGGTTCCTGGAGTACGGCACCTTTCGCCAGCCGGCACGGCCCGTCGTACGACCAGCTTGGGACGCGGCCGAGCCCGGCTATCCCGAGCGGGCGCTGGCCGAGCTGCGCAAGGCGTACGAGCGCGGGGTCAAGCGGTTCAGCCGGAGGGCGGCGTGATCGAGAAATCGGTCCGCGCGGTGCTCCGGGCCAGTCCGGCGGTGTCGGCCATCGTGGGCACGCGCATCTGGCCGCTGATCCTGCCGCAGAGCCCGGCGCTCCCCGCGATCACATACCAGCGCATCTCGCTGGTTTCGCCGGTCACTCTGGACAGTGCGATCGGCCCCGAGCGAATCCGGCTCCAGGTGGACTGCTGGGCGCTCACCTGGGACGCGGTGCGCGACCTGGCCCATGCGGTTAAGGCGACGTTGCACGGGTTCAGCGGGATCGTGGCCGGCCAGCAGCCGCTCAACGGGGTGTTTCTGGATAGCGAGGCGGACCTTTTCGAGCCAAGCGTGGGCCAGGCCGGGCAGGGCATCTATCGAGTGACGGCGGACTACTTCGTCCATGTGCCAATGGAGGCAGCGGCATGAAGCGCTTTCTGACGGTGGGCCTCGCGGCCCTATGTGCGATCGTCTTGGCCCTCGGCAGCATGGGCGACGTCACCGCGGCCACCAGCCTCACGGCCAGCTTGGCCAGCACGTGGTCGGTGCGACTCACGGAGGCGCTGGCCGCGGGGACGCAGAGCTACGACTCGGCGAACTCCGGCCACACGGTCACGCTGACCAACGGGAGCGGGCTGAACCAAGCGAACAAGGTGTTCGTGGCCACCGCGGCCGCGACCACCAGCTATGACCTCGATAGCACGCTCACAGGACCGCTCGGGTCGGTCAGCTTCACGAGGATCGTGGGCATTCGCGTCGTCGCGGCCTCGGCCAATTCCGCGGCCATCAGCGTCGGGGGCGACTGGATCTTGACCAAGTACCTCACGCCCGGAGGCGACACTCTGGCCAACACCACGATTCCCGTGTCAATCAACGGCTCTTGGGAGTTCGTGGCGCCCACCGCCGCCGGCATCGCGGTCACCGCCACCACGGGCGACGTGGTGACCATCACCGTCGCCGGTACCGACAGCTTCACGGTCATGGTAGTCGGCTCGTAGACCCGAGCTCGGCAAGAGGAGGGATTCATGGCAGCGACCCAGGGCCAGGTCGGGTACCAGAGCAAGGCGTACCGCGGCGCCACGCAGATCATCGAGTGCAAGGGCATCGAGCCCTCGGAGCCCGTCTTCGACGAGGCCGAGTTCACGCACCTCGAGTCCCTGGGCCGGACCAAGGAATTCCGGCCGACGATGAAGGACCCTGGCGAGGTGACGCTTACCTTCAACCGAGTGCTGAGCGACGGTGTGCAGAACGCGATCGAGGACGATTACCATGACGGGGTGACCGATCTCGAAACCTGGAAGTATGAGATCTGCCACAACGTGACCGCCGCCGTCCTCCGCACCTACACGTTCACCGCCTACATCAGGACGTGCGTCACGGCTCCGGTGAACACCAGCGACCCGATCGAGTTCCGCGTCACGCTCAGGATCTCGGGTGCCATCACCATCACGTAAGGGAGCCATGGCGAACGAACGCAGGGGCGAAACGCCGTTCGAGGTGGAGGGCAAGTCCTTCTTCCTCTACTTCGGGCTCAACGAGCTCGCAGAGCTGGAGTCAGCGTGGGGGGCCGGGCGCGAGCCTGGTGAGCCGGCTGCGGAGT
>MGUL01000114.1:3200-4154 GCA_001800005.1 Elusimicrobia bacterium RBG_16_66_12
AGGAGTTCCTGACCCGCTTCCTCATGCCCAACACATCCGATCTGCGATTGATCTTCCGCGTGGGTCTCGCCCGATGGGCTCGGCTCAACCGCAATGGTCAGGGCCAGCCCGACGACAAAGCGGTGGGCGAGATCATGGATCTGGGCATCGTCGCGCTACGCGAGATCCACGCACAAGCCAAGAAGTCGACCTTTCCCATGTTCAAGGACGAAGACGAGGAGGGCCGGGACCCAAACGCACCCAGCGGGGAGCCTGGGATCTCGACGACTTCGTAGAGCAGGGTCTCCGCTGGGGCCTCGCGCCCGGCGAGGTCTGGGATATGACCCCCCGCGCCATCATCAGCTTCATCCGGGCCCGCCGCGAGCAGCGTCTTGACCAGCTAGAGCTTCACGTCTACGGCGCGTTCAACGCTGCGGCCTTCGTCGCCGCCGCGTTCAGCAAGGGCGGGCTCAGCGCCAGCACGTTGCGCCGGGCGATGCCCAACCGAGACAGGCGGCCGGCAGCGGTGAGCGCAGAGCAGCAGATCGCCAAGATGGATGCCTGGGCCGGACGCATAAGCCGCCTCGCCGCCAGCGGGGCGCCAGCCAGGTAGCGCGCGCCATGGCTGACGAAGTCATCGGCCGACCCCGCCTCGAGCTCGAAGCCACCAAGACCAAGCTCGACCGCGACCTGAAAGCTGCGCAAGCGTCTGTCGGCGCGGCCATGGCTCAGGCGGCCAAGGTCCAGGCCAGCGTCCAGAAGCAGATCCAGACGCAGATGGACCGCATCAACGCGGTCAAGCCCACTCAGCAGATCCAGATCCTCAGCCAGGCCATCGACCAGATGGGGGGCGTATCCAAGTTCTCCACGGACAAGGTGGCCCGGCTGCGGACCGAGGTGGAGCGGCTGTCGGCGGCCGGCGCCAAGATCCCGAAGAACCTCGCGGGTCTTCAGACGGTGGGCGCCGCCCAGCGC
>MGUL01000114.1:4212-7016 GCA_001800005.1 Elusimicrobia bacterium RBG_16_66_12
GCGGTCCGGGTGGCGCCGTGGGCGCCGGGCTCGCTGCGGCCGGGCCCGCCGGGCTAGCGCTGGCAGCCTCCCTGGGTGCGATCGCCGCCGCTGGCGGTGGCGCCGTCAAGGTCATGTCGGATTTGGTTGAGCGGGCGAGCCAACTCGTAGACCTGTCCACAAAGACGGGGCTGTCTACCGACTTCCTCCAGCAGCTCGACTTCGCTGGTTCCCAGGTCGGCGTGACGATGGAGCAATCCGCATCCGCCGTCACCAGGCTGCAGCGCACGTTGGGCGAGGCGGTGCAAGGCAGCGAGGCCGCACGTAAGAAATTCGACGATATCGGGCTTTCGTGGCGCACCCTCCAGCAGCTCAGGCCGGAAGACCAGTTCGTGGCGGTCGCTCGAGCGCTGTCAACGATCCCCGATCAGGAGCGGCTGATCTCGGCTGGCGCCGACCTCATGGGGCGTGGGTTCGCGGATGTCATCCCGATCCTGGGCGACCTCGAAACGCAGATGCGCAGGGCTACCGAGACCGGCGCCATCCTTCCTGCGGAGCTGCTGAAGAAGACGGACGCCATTGGCGATGCGTTCACGCGCCTCGGCAAGGCGACCGACGTCTTCAAGCTGCAGCTTGGGGCGATGTTCCTTCAGGCGATCACGGGCAGCAGCGATTCAGTCAAGGCGATAGACACCATCGCGCGTGCGGTGGTGGCTGTCGGATCGGCAGTCGAGAAGCTGTTGCCGCTATTCCGCACCCTCGCTGCGTTCTCGCTTCCGGCCCAGATCATCCGGTTGGCGGGGATGGGCGGCACGGCACCGACCGAGGCCGGAGCCGCTGCGGATCGTGCTGCGGCCGTTGCCCAGACACAGCAGGGCATCCTCACCGCCATGGCCCAGCGGGCGGCCCAGCGGCGGGAGGAGGACAAAGCCGACGAACAAGCGGCTGCAAGACGCATAGCCCTCGCGCAGCGAGCGGCCGATGAGCGCAAGCGCATTGAGGACGCGGCGTTCCGGCTCCGTCTGGAGCAGTACCGCTTCGAGGGCAGCGAGACCGAGGACTTCTGGCGGGAGCAGGAGCGCCAGGCGAGCGCCTTCGGCCGCGAGCTGCTCCAGCAGATCAAGGAGCGCCAGAAGGCTGAAAAGGAGGCTGAGGACGAGTTCGGCAAGGCGATGGAAGCGCGCGAGCGGATGCTCGCGGACCTCGAGGAGCAACGGCTCCGAGGCCTCGACGCGTTGGCTCGCGGGTTCCACGACCTGGGCGGGTCGATCGAGGGCACGTTCGGCACGGCACTCGACGCCATGGGCGGGTTCTTCGATGCCTTCCGCATCGCCACGGACCAGGCTATACAGCAGAGCATGACCTTGACCTCGAGGATCGGTGCCGGCATGTCGATGGCGGGACAGCTATCGTCAGTACAGAGGGGACAAGGCGAGAGCAGGATGGCGGGCCTCATGCGCGGCGGGGCGGCCGGCGCCCAGGCCGGGTCGGCTTTCGGCCCCTGGGGCATGGTGGGCGGCGGCATCTACGGCGCGATCCAGGGCGGTTTCGGCGATACGGCGTTCGGCCGCGAGATGTCTATCAAGGGTGGTGCCGGCGGACCGCTGGGCGCGCTGTTCCCCGGCTCCGGGGTCGTGTTGCGCAAAGCCTTCGGCATTGGTGCTGATCCGCTCATCATGCAGGTCAACGACATGCGCGATGCCTACTTCGAGGCCCAGGGCGGATTCGAGAAACTGGCGCAAGAGCTGACGAAGGCCGGTGTGAATGCGGAGCCCGTGATAAAGGCGATCTTCGACGCGAAGACCGTCAAGGAGTTCAATTCCGCGGTGAGGGTTGCCAACGCAGCGCTGAAGCAACACCGAGATCTGCAGGAGGGCGCTGCTCGTGCCCGCGGGGGGTTCGAGACGCTCCTCGGGGCCCTCGAGAAGCTCAAGGACACGCCGGAGCTGAAAGCGGCGGTCGGTGCCATCGAGGCGAAGGTCGCGGAAGCCTTCAGCAAGGCGGGGCTCGGATTCATGGCCACGGGCGCCCTCCGTGAGTCGGAGGCCTTTGCCGCCGCTCAGGTCGCGGCCGGTGGCGGCGCCGAGGTGCTCGCCGGAATGCGTCAGGCTGGAATGGTGGACACCGGGCTCATGGCGGCCACCGGCGCCCTGGCCACCGAGCTCCAGCAGCAGGCGGTGCAGGCGGCGCTCGACGCTGGGCTGAGCCAGGAGGAGGCGCAGAAGGCGGGGTTCGGGGCCGTTGCCGACCTCCTCCGCGAGCAGTTGAACGCCTCGATCCAGAGCGGGACGGAGCTGGATGCGAACACCAAGGCGCTGATCGAGGAGGCGAAGAAGAACGGGATCGAGATCCTCGCCGACCCGGCGATCGAGTCGCTGAAGGTCCAACGAGAACAACTCGAGGTGATGAAGGCGGGGTTCGGCCAGGGGAAGGGCGTCACGGGGGACGGAGGCGTAGCCGGCGAGGGGCCTGGGCGCCGCGAGCGCGAGGCGGACATCATGGCGGCGGGCGGGCTCGTGGGCATGACCCGGAACATGGGCGGCGGCCTGGGACCCGTGATCGGGACGCACGCCAACGAGTTCGTCTCCATCACGCCGGAGCGTGACCTGATAACGTGGATGCCCTCGGACATCGCGCGCGGCGGCTCGCTCCGCGACATGCTGCCGCCAGAGTCGCTCGCGGCGCTCGAGGCCATGAGCCGGCAGACGACGGGCGCGGGCGCGGGCCCGATCATCAACTACAGCGTCAACCTCGAGCACAACGCGAACCCCATGCAAAACGCCCAGGACGCCTACGACCTGGGAGAGTTCCTGATCGACCGCGCG
>MGUL01000114.1:7023-10028 GCA_001800005.1 Elusimicrobia bacterium RBG_16_66_12
GTCCAGCGCGGCGAGGGCCGGCTGTACGAGGCGGTCCGCGAGGCCGCTGGGCGCGCGGGCTGGCGGTAGGCCATGGGGCGGTACTCTGCGGCGTGGGTCGCCGGGGCCAAGGCCAACGGCGTCTTCCCCGTCGTCACCGTAGAGTTCCCGAGCGGCACGCATCGCTACGGTCCAGCGGGCGCCGACGAGGACTACCCCTACGAGCCGCGGCTCGCGGCGGTCGGCCGCATCAAGATCGGCGTGCCAGAGCGGCCAGGCGCCCTGGGATTCCCGGAGTGGACGTTCAGCTTGCACGAGGGCGAGGATCAGGCGATCACCTTGCTCCTCGAGTCTCAGGATGTGATGGGCTCACCGGTGACCGTGGCCTGGCTGGCGCATGACGCTGATCCGGCAGTCAGCACCATCCACCAGGCGACGCTGGCCACGGGACTGCTCAGCCGCAAGAAGCGAGGCCGCGTCGGGCAATGGGACCTGACCTATAGCCCGGACTCGCGCGCGCTCAAGAGCAAGGTCACGAAGCAGATGATCCTCAAGGGAGAGCATCCACTGGCTGTAGGCAATCCCTGGGGAATCCACATGCCGCAGGTCTACGGGGTACACGATAGCGCGGGGCTCGGAGGCGCCGGCATGCTCCCGGCCATCAACATCAGCCACAGCGCGACGCTCGGTTACTACTGGCTCGTGAGCCAGGGATACCTAGTGGGCGTGCCCCAGGTCTTCGTGGATGGCATCGACCAGAGCGGCGACTTCGATACGGTGCGGGCAGTGAGGGCCGGAAAGATGCTCACCTACATCTCGTTCGTCGGCGAGGGCGCCGCTCCGGGGGCCGCGGCCGTCATCACAGTGGACGCGGAGGGGCTGGAGACGGAGGGCGATGGCACTGGTGCCGGGATCGCTAACCCGGTCGCCCAGCTTCGGCACTGGCTGACGGCGTTCGGCATCGGCGACTATAAGCAGGGCTCATGGCCAGCGATGAACGTGCTGATCGACGGGGATTCCTGGGCCGCGGCCGAGACCTGGGCTGGCAAGTATGGGCTTGAGGGCGCCATGTACGTCGGTGGGGTCCGCGAGCAGATCGAGGCCATCGACGTGGTGAACCGCTGGCTCGAGACCTGGCCGCAGATCCGACTGTACTGGACCCATCTGGGCAAGCTCGCCATGGGCCTCGTGCAGCCGGTGCTTCGGGATTCGAACGTCTCCGCCGAGCACTTCATCCGTCTGGAGGAACCAGAGGCCTTCGATCTGCAGCCGGACGACGACACCGCGCTCATCATCACGCGGGTCAATCAGACCTACCTCTATGACGTCGGCGCAGTCAAGTACTGGCAATCTCTCGACCTCCAGGACGTAAGCCGGGACGAAGAGATCGCGGACAGCATCGCGGCGGTCTACTCGGCGGCGCGGCTCGAGTAATGGCGTCCACCAAGCACCAGCAATACCCGCGGGCCAACCACAGCGAGAGCCCCGGCAATGGTTTGGGCACTTTCGGCTGGACAGCCAATCCCTATACGTCAGTGGATGACCCGCAGAGCCAGGTGGACGACAGCGACTTCGTCAGCCATTCACACCCCAACACGATCGGCATCCCACCCGACACCGCGGCCATAGACTTCGCGCTCACCGCAGGGCCAACCGCCATGGCCATCACGAAGGTGACGCTCTGGGCGCGATGCGCCGAGCGCTCGTTCAACGGCACCACGGTCGCCGTTGACCTCAAGCTCTACGTGCGGCCGGCGGGTGGCACGGCCTACTACAGCAGCGCCTTCCCGATTGCGGGCACGACGAACGCCACGGGCTACAACTGGCAGTGGTTCTCGGCCGAGTGGCTCACGAACCCGGAGACCGGGATCGGCTGGACGATCGAGGATCTGAACGCGTTGTGCGCCGGCATCTGGACCGAGGACACCGAGGTCAACCTGGGGCACAACAGCTTCTTCAACATCTCGTCGTTCTACGCCGAGGCGTTGGCGGTGCTCAACGTCTTCGACATCGAGCCGCGGCGGGCCGTAGGCTCGATGTACCTCCGGAGCTTCCGCAAGGCCCCACGGGTCGTGCGCATCGGACTGCCCGCGTGGCGATCGGACATCCAGATCCTCGAGCAACTCGAGGCGGCTGCGATTGGCGGGCCGTCTGCGAAGCTCTTCTATGACCCGAATGACCCGGGGAAGATCGTGGGGGGGTGGCTCGAGGCGATCGGTTCTCGCCGCGATCTCATCGTGCTGAGCGCCCAGGCCGATCCGATGAGCGGCAAGATGGACTACGTGTGCAAGGACATGCGCGAGGAAGAGGCGCGCTTCTGGCTCAGCGGGAAGCAATCCCTCGGCTTTTCCCTCGACTATCAGGGGGTGCCGATCGTTCATCCCGGCGCCGGCATCCCAACGATCGCCCGGCTGCAGATCGCCTACGTGCAGCGTGAGGACGGGTTGTACGTCGACGTCCCGGTGAACGTCCACCGCTTCCCTGCCGGCGAGGGGTGGCGGTGTGAGGGCGAGCAGACCAAGAACCACCTGCTCAACTCCACATTCTCGCAGGGCTCCGGGAACCTGTTCACGGACTGGACGCTGGTGCCCAATGGCACGGCCACGATCACAGAGGACCAGGCGGACTACCTGTTCGACGCGGATGGGCTCCGCAGGAGTCTCAAGATCACGAACGGCGCCACCATCGGTGTCGATTGGGCGTGGGCTACGCAAGATGTATCCCTGACCGTCGGCGATGTGGTGCGTATCCGCTTGCGGTACAAGGCGAGTGCTGGGGTCAGCGCCCTGAGATTCCGCCGGCTGTCGGACAACAACGATTACGACTTTGGTCCGGGCACCTGGAACGCGGTGGAGTTCTGGGAGGCGCTCCCAGACAGTAACGACGTACTCGTGGAAACGGATAGCGATGCAAACGGTGACGAGCTCATACTGACCATACCGTCGACCGGCTCCTATCAGATCGCGGCGGGTCGCAATGCGGGGAGCAACGCCATCGTTCACCTCTATATGTTGGAGATCCTAACG
>MGUL01000114.1:10054-11653 GCA_001800005.1 Elusimicrobia bacterium RBG_16_66_12
GCCCACCGTGACGCCCGCCGCGGGCAGCTCGCCCGTGGTCACGACCATGGCCACCGTGACCCGGGTGAGCGACCGGATCATGATTCCCAACCGCCAACACGCCCCCGTCTGGCCGATCTTCACGGCTGGGGCCAACGGCGAGAACTTCCGTGGGCGGCTCTACCTCGAGACGAAGCTCCTGTTCAACCACGGCAACCTGGGGAACGGCGACAAGCGAGTGTTGCTCCTGATCTTTTACACGGGCCGCACGTTCCATGACCTTCTATGGTACGAGCGCCTTGGCGCGAGCAACGGCCGTTTCTGCTTCGCGCGTCGCGTGCCCGCTTCGGGCGGCACAACGGAGGCCTTGGCCGTGATCGGCGTCACGGGCACCTTGCTGGCGCTATCCGGCCGCTCCTTCCGGCTTCTGGCGCGGTGGACCAGCCAACACGACGAATACGAACTGGGCGTGCGTCAGCTCGACGTGTTCGCGTCCCTAGTCGGCTCCACGTTGATAAAGGGCACGGGTGCGCAGTGGGGACTCGACTACACGGACCCGGTGGAGTGGAGCGCCCTCCAGAACTGCACGACCCGGGGCGAGAACGGGCTGCAGAAGTCGGCAGGCGGCGCTACCTGGAACGCGGCGGCCAGATCCACACGGTCCATCGCCAGCGGCGATGGGTTCGTCGAGTGGCTATACGATCTCGGAAACGGTGTCGTGGTCGGGCTATCGAGCGGCGCCCATGATCTGAGTGATCCGACCCATGACGGGATTGAATTCGGCACCCGGGCGCGGTGGAATGACGGGGTCTTCGAAGTCCTAGAGCTTGGCGTCGTCAAGTTCACGGGGTCGGCTTTGGCGCAAGGCGACCGCACACGCATCGCAGTCGAGGGCGTTGCCGTCAAGTACTATGTCAACGGCACTCTCCAGTACACGAGCCTCGCGGTGCCGAGCTATCCGCTGTTCGCCGACGCCGCGCTCTATGACGATTCGGCGCCCTCGTTCTTCCGTCAGGCGTGCTTCTGGGGCCAGGGCCTGGATGGGGACGTTGTTGGGCGGGAGCGTGATGAGCAGTTCTCGCAGCAAGCTGTCGTGTCGTGGCAGGATCTCCCGCTCCCGCACATCGCTCACTACGAGTGGGCCGTGCAGAGTATCATCGTCCTGGAGTCCAGCGACCGCGTGATGCTCGACGAGGAGGTGAACAAGCTGCCATGAAGATCGTCACCGGACGGCTTCTGAATCACCTGGTCCGATGCGTCGTCTCCGCGACGATGAATCCATCGGCAGATCCCCTACGGCCCGCCAGCAACCTCTACGACGGGCGGCCGAGCACCGTGGCCCAGTTCGGCTCGCTGCAGAACGACAGCAACGTGTCGGCCGACCTCAACATTGTGGAGAATAGTGGCTTCGAGGCGGACCCGCTCCTCGCGGACGACGCCTGGATCATGACCGTGGGCACCGGGACGTTCACTCGCGGCTCGACGCCGCCGGACCCGGTGGGCGGCGCGTTCTTCGGCACGCTCAACCATTCGGCAGCCACATCGGTCTGGCAAAACCGCTTCTGCGTCCCGGGCCAGGGCATGCGGCTCGACTGGAATATTCATGGGGCGGGCGGCGTC
>MGUL01000114.1:11665-13604 GCA_001800005.1 Elusimicrobia bacterium RBG_16_66_12
CTCTACAACCCGATGACCGGGAACTACCTCCAACTCGATGGGTCGTGGAATCCCACGGCCAGCGACCTGGACTCCAATGCCGCCGACTCCTGGAAAGCCGGGTCTAAAATCTTCTTCGTCGAGCCATTTGCCACCCTCACCAAGGATACGACCATCCTGCGCGTGATCCTGCGGACGTCGGCCGCGGGCAGCGCGCACTTCGACGAGATTAACCTCTACCCAGGCACCGACCTCATCGCCATCGTCGGCCACAGCATCACGCCGATCCTCACGCCTCAGTTCATCACATTCACCCTGGTGCCGGCCGCGTTCACTCTCCAGGCTACGCTGGTAGTGCGACGCCGCAGCTTCTACGCGTTGCTCAGCGCGCCGATCTACGAGCGCTACGTGCGGTTGACGTTGGATGGGATGCCGGATCTCGAGGCGCCGAAGATGGGCGAGTTGATCTTCGCCCAGACCCGTCAGCTCCCGCGGGCCCCCATGTTCCCGGTGCGCTTCGACGCCAAGCTGCGCCAGATCCGCAACGAGACGCCGGGCAGCGAGCAGTGGCGCGTGCGCCTGGCGTCGGAGGAGATCCGCGAGATCCCGATGAGTTTCCGTTGGAGCGACGAGGCCGAGCTCAGGGAGCTACGCGAGCAGTTCCGGCTGTCATCCGGCGGCTTCTACCCCTCGGTGCTGATTCCCGAGCGGGGCGACCCCGACCAGGCGTATTGGGGCGATGAGGCGGGTGACCTGTTCTACGGGTGGCTCGACGAGGATTTGGGGATCACGGGTGAGACACGAACCAACGATGGCGAGGTCGTGCGGACTACCGAGATCCGGCTGGCGGAGGCGCCGCTTCCGCGGTAGTTGAGCCTCACCCGTTTTTCTCTGCGGCCTTTCCGATCACCACGAGCAGCAACCCGGGGATGGTCCCGGCGACGGCGACGCCGGCCCACACTAACAGGACGACAAGTCCACCCAGCAAGAGACCGCCCGCCTGGTTATCCGGCGTCTTCTGGAGCTCCACCAGAAGGCTCACCCCCGAGAATACGGCCAAGCCGATTCCCGGCAGCATGCCCAGAGCCATTACCACGTAGCCCATACGTTTCATTGACAGCCCCCTTCCGTACTAGATAAAAGGCGGACACCCCAAGCCGGCGCCCTCCCTCCAGGCGTGCCGGGGATCAGGCCCCACGCTTCTTGAGGTACTGCCGAACAGCGGCCAGCACCTGGTGCTGGATCGTCGCGCCCGTCTCTTCCTTGAGTTTCGCCAGCTTGCGATAGACGTCTTCCGGCAGCCTGATCGTCGTTCGGCTTTTCTTCTCGGCCATGGCGACAGAATACAGCAGAGCCTTACCGCCATGTCAAGGGGCAGCACTTGACACACATTGCTGTCCGGTGGTAGTGTGCATCCCATGAGGCCGGATCGGGCGATCGTGAACAAAGCGATCGTTGATGCCGGCGGAAACCTGTCTAGAGCGTCGGCCATCCTAGGCTGCACAAGGCAAACGCTTTACACGTGGTGCTACATGCTCGGGCTGGAGAGGGCCGCCGGGATTCGTCCAGACAGACGACCCCGACTAGACAGACGAGAGTGTATGGACACAAGACCCAACAACCCGGAAAAGATGGATAGTCGGGTGTCTAATCCGCGGGTACCGAATGCGCCTATGCTGCGCGCCGTGGAACCCAGCGCGGTACAGGAGTTCCCGGTTCAGGCCACGATGAAGCTTCCGGAGTCCCTCTGGAAGCGCGTGAAGATCGAGGCCATCCAGCGTGGCTGCACGGTGAGCGAGTTCGCTCAGCAGCTTTTCGAGACGGCGCTGCGAGACTCCGAACCCAAGCGTAAGAAGGCCCGGGAGGAGAAGTGACCGCCGCGATCCTCCGCGCTGCTTACGACCAGTCGCGGTCGGGGTCGTGGTCGGGGTCGGGGTCGTGGTCGGGGTCGGGGTCGGGG
>MGUL01000115.1:0-2251 GCA_001800005.1 Elusimicrobia bacterium RBG_16_66_12
CAAGATGGCCCCGACGCAGACTTCCACGCGCTCACTTTCGCGCAGTCCGCGCGTTCGCCCGGGCTCATAAACGGGAGGGCCCCCGTCGCGCGGCGTGATCGGCCACCAGCCCTGCGGCCCGTAGCCGGCGAGCAGTCGGAGGTGGACGGCGCCGGGGGCCGGGGCGCCCCGCGTCACGGCGCGAGAAGCGCCTTCTGGACCTTCTTGACGAGGCGGTCCGGATCGAAGGGCTTGACCAGATAGTCGTCCGCGCCGGAGGCGAGGGCCTTCTCCACGTCGCCCCCGAGATCGAGCCCCGTCACCATGAGGATCTTCACCTTCGCGGTCCGAGGGTCGGCGCGCAGGAGCTTGCACACCTCGAGGCCGGAGAGTCTCGGGAGGATGACGTCGAGCAGCACCAGCTGCGGCGGACGCTTGCGCGCCAGTTCGAGCGCTTCGTAGCCGTCGCCGCAGGAGGACATCTGATGTCCCCGGGCGGCCAGCAGCGCCACGATGTTCTCTGAAATGGCGATCTCGTCTTCCACGACCAGGATGCTGGCCATCAGGCGGTCTCCTCGGCTGGCAATATGAGCGAAAGTCTCCCCTTCCCCGCGACGTCCTCGTCGAACTCCAGTCCCCCGCCCAGCCGCTCGATCACGAGCCGGACGAACCCGAGACCGAGCCCGGAGGCGCTGAGCACCTGATCGCCGCGTCGGCGGGCCGGATAGAACAACTCCAGGCTCCGGGCCGCTTCGCCGGGGGACTGGATCGGGCCCTCGTAGGCGACCTCGAAGGTCACGCGCGCGCCCCGGCGCTGCACGCTCACGCGGACAGGTCCTTGGATGCGGAACTTCTTGGCGTGCTGGACGAGGGCGGCCAGAGAGCGCGCCGCTCGCTGGGCGTCGGTCCGGCAGAGAGGAAGATCCTTCGGCGCTTCCACGACCAGCTCCACCCCGGCGTGGGCGAAGGCGCGGCGGTGCGCGGCGAGGGCGTCCTCGTGGATCTCCGCGGCGGGCACGCGGGCGATGTCCACGCGCAGGTCGCGCCCCAGCTCGAGGTGGACGAAATCGCGGATTTCAAAAAGCAGGGCGGACATGCGCGCGACCTGGTCCTGGGACATCTCGATCCACTTCCGCTGCTCCGGCGCGATCTCGCCGAAGGCGCCCGAGAGAAGGTTGACGAGCGTCATGTTGATCGCGGTGATCGGGGTGCTGAGCTCGTGGAGCGAGAAGGAGAGCATGCGTCCGCAGGTCCGGAGGTGCCCGCGCAGGATGAACAGGGCGGCCGCGGCCGAGAGGCCTGCGCCGAAGGCCGTTCCCAGCAGGAAGGCCGCGGGGACGCTCACCGATCAGCCCCCGAAGAGGACGCGGGAGGTTCGCGCGTGCTTGCGCGCCAGCGCGCGGTACTCGCGCGCGCTGGCCGCCAGCATCCGCAGTTCCTCAGCGCGGAGCTTGCGCACGACCTTCGCGGGCGAGCCGAAGGCCAGCACGCCCGGGGGGATCCTCGCTCCCGCCGGGACGAGGGCGCCCGCGCCGATGATGGCGCGCGCGCCGACGCTCGCCTCCATCACGACGGCCCCCATGCCGATCAAGGCCTGGTCGCCGATGCGGCAGCCGTGGAGGATGGCGCGGTGGCCGACGGTGACGTCCTTGCCGATCAGCGTCGGGCGGCCGTCGCGGGTGTGGATCACGGTCAGGTCCTGGATGTTGCTTCCGGCGCCGACGACGATGCGGTCGATGTCGCCGCGCAGCACGCAGCCGGGCCAGACGGAGGCCCCGGCGCCGAGCGTCACGCGGCCGATGATCTCGGCCGAGTCATGGACAAAGGAGGCGGGGGGGGTCCTGGGGGCCGTTCCATCGAAGGATCGGTTCATGTGTTAGAATCTACCACTCTTGCCGCCCCCGTTCAACATGACCGCCCGCACGACGCGCCGCAGCGACTTCCTCGTCCTCGGCTCCGGCATCGCCGGCCTGCTCGCCGCGCACAAGCTCGCGCGTCTGGGCCGCGTCACGCTCGTGACCAAGAAAGAGGCGGCCGAGTCCAACACCAATTACGCCCAAGGCGGCATCGCCGCCGTGATGAGCGAGCTGGACAGCTTCGAGTCCCACGTGCGGGACACCTTGGTCGCGGGCGCCGGCCTCTGCGACGAGGCCGTGGTGCGCCTGACCGTGGCGGAGGCCCCGGCGCGGGTGCGGGAACTGCGGGAGATGGGGGTGCGCTTCTCGGAGCGCCAATCCGTCGTGGACCTCGGCCTGGAGGCCGGGCACTCCCA
>MGUL01000115.1:2329-7198 GCA_001800005.1 Elusimicrobia bacterium RBG_16_66_12
CCGCGTGAAGGTGGTCGAGAACCGCCTCGCCGTCGACCTCCTGCTGGACCGGCAGCGCGCCTGCCGCGGCGCGTATGTGATGGACCGCGCGACGGGACGCATCGAACCTTATACGGCCGACGCCACGGTCCTGGCCACCGGCGGGGCCGGCAAGGTTTATCTCTACACCTCCAACCCCGACATCGCCACGGGCGACGGCATGGCGATGGCCTGGCGCGCCGGGGCGACGATGGCCAACATGGAGTTCGTCCAGTTCCACCCCACATGCCTCTATCATCCGCAGGCCAAGAGTTTCTTGTTGTCGGAGGCCCTGAGAGGCGAAGGGGGGCGGCTCAAGCTCAAGGACGGTGCGCGCTTCATGCCGCGCTACGACACGCGCAGGGAGCTGGCCCCTCGCGACATCGTCGCGCGCGCGATCGACTCCGAGCTCAAGAGGACCGGCGACGAGTGCGTGTTCCTGGACATGACGCACCGCCCACGCAAGTTCCTCAAGGCGCGCTTCCCCAACATCTACGCCAAGGTCCTCTCCTTCGGCATCGACATGGCCGAGCGGCCCATCCCCGTGGTGCCCGCCGCCCACTTCTTCTGCGGCGGCGTGCGCACCGACACCGAGGCCCGCACCTCGGTGCCGCGCCTCTATGCCGTCGGCGAGACCGCCTGCACCGGCCTGCACGGCGCCAACCGCCTGGCCTCGAACTCGCTTTTAGAAGCCTGCGTCTTCGCCCACCGCCTGGCCGAGCATCTGGCTTCGACGCCAGCCGCAAGCGCCGCCCCGTTCCGGCCCAAGCCTTGGAATCCCGGGAAGGCCGTGACCTCGGACGAGGCCGTGGTCGTTTCCCAGAACTGGGACGAGGTCCGCCGCCTGATGTGGAACTATGTGGGCATCGTGCGCACGGACAAGCGCTTGAAGCGCGCCCTGGCGCGCATGACGGTGCTCAATACCGAGATCTCGGAGTACTACTGGGACTTCCTGCCCACCGCCGACATGGTCGAGCTGCGCAACATCGCCGACGTGGCGACGATGGTCATCCGCTCGGCGATGGCGCGCAAGGAGTCCAGAGGACTCCACTTCACGCTGGACCACCCACGCCCGCGGGCGTCCCTGCGGCGGGACACCGTCCTGCGGCGCCCAGCCCATCGGGGCTAGAAGCACCTTCAGGACTGAGCCCCGCCGCCTTGGCGGCCAGGCCGTTGTGGAGGCGGCAGAGCAGACGCACGTTGCGCGCGTCGTCCGACCGGCCGCCCTTGGCGAAAGGCCGGAAGTGGTCGAACTCGAGAGCGTCGCGCGAGCCGCATAGCCTGCCGTCCTCGAAGCGCCACGCGCATCTCCCGTCGTCGCGCTGCCAGACCGCGCGCTTGACGCGCGCCGCGATGTAGCGCCCGCCGCGCCAGGCGGTCAGGAAGCGCGGCTCCGCCAGCGGCCGCGACGCCGGCGCGAACGCATTCCCGGCCTCCCCCGGCTTCAAACCGAGGCGCTTCTGGGGGTCCTTGCGGTCGAGGAAGACTTCCAACGCCTCGGTCAGCACGTCCCCGAGCCTGCCTTCGGGGTGCTTGTGGCGCAGGACCTGACGCGCGCGGTCGACGAGCGTCATCAGCCCCACGGCCGCGTCGAAGCCGATGCGGACCCGGTCCAGCGAGACCGGCATCACCGCCTGCCACTCCTGCGGCATCCGCCCGGGCACCGGCTCCAGGGCGCCGGGCGGAGCCTCTCCGAGCGGCCCCGTCGTCGCCGCGTTCGCGTCAAGCGGCGCCCAGGCGGATGGCGTCGCCGGCAGGCGCTGGACATAATCCATGCGCGGCGGCAGGGGTGACAGCCCCGCAACCATGGTCTCCAGCTCGCGGCGGGTTTTGCCCTTGGCGTCCTTGAACATCTGCTTGCGGTTCTCCTCGGTCAGGACCGGCGCCAGGACCAGGACGGAGGTCAAAGGCAGGTCTCCCGAGGCGATCATCGGCAGAGCTTCGGGATATTGGCGGACGACGCGCGCGGCCGTGATGTGGCGGTAGGCGGAGCTCTCATCGAACTTCAGAGCGCGCAGGCAATACTCGAACATCGAGTAATACCCCTCGTCACGGTAGAGGCGGCGATAGGAATACTCGCCCATCGTCGTCAGAAGCGCCGCCAGATTGCGCCGTTCGCGCTCGACCAGGAAGGCCAACTCCTTGCGCAAGTCGTCATCCGTCGCCTTCGAGCACTTCTCCATAGCTTCGCTCATGTTCCCTCTGACATCGAAACTCGCACCGGTGCGAGTTATTGACCGTTTGGTCAGTCAATTCCGATGCGCCGTGGGATATCTACGGCGACCCCCCCAAAAAAGTTCCCTGCCGTGAAATGGTAAAATGACCCCGATGGAAGTCATCCGCGTCGTCGGAGCGAGGCAGCACAACCTCAAGAACGTCACGCTCAACATCCCCCGCGGCAAGATCGTGGTGGTGACGGGCCTGTCGGGCTCGGGAAAGTCCTCGCTGGCCTTCGACACGCTGTACGCCGAGGGCCAGCGGCGCTACGTCGAGTCGCTGTCGGCCTACGCCCGCCAGTTCCTGGAGCTGATGGACAAGCCGGACGTGGACTTGATCGAGGGCCTCTCCCCCGCCATCGCCATCGAGCAGCGCGCCCCCTCCCACAACCCGCGCTCCACGGTCGCCACCGTCACCGAGATCTACGACTACATGCGCCTGCTCTTCGCGCGCGTGGGCCAGCCCCACTGCCCGAACTGCGGCTCGAAGATCAAGAAGCAGTCCGCCCAGGCCATCGTCGGCGAAGTCCTGCGCACGCGCGCCGGGCAGTCCATCACGCTCTACTCTCCCCTTGTCCAGAGCCGTCCCGGCACTTACGAAGACTTGTACAAACGACTCCAGCGCTCAGGCTTCGTCTCGGCTCGGACTGATGGCAAGACCCACGAACTCTCCTTCCCGCCCAAACTCGACCGGTACAAAAAACACACGATCGAACTGTTCGTCGACAAACTCAAGGTCTCGGTCGACGAGAAAGAGAGGCTCAACGACTCGGTCGAGATCGCCCTGCGGGAATCGCGCGGCCTGGTGAGAGTGGAGCCGTCCGCCGACCCGGCGGCCGGCTCTCTGCACTCCGAGCACCACGCCTGCCCCGAGTGCGGCCTCTCCCTTCCCGAGATCGAGCCGCGGCTGTTCTCCTTCAACTCGCCCTACGGCGCCTGCCCGACGTGCGACGGGCTCGGCATCAAGACGGAGGTCGACGAGGACCTCATCATCCCGGACCCGACGCGGACCATCGCCCAGGGGGCGATTCTCGCCTGGTCGGACCCCGTCACCACGCGCACCAACCGCTGGAAGCGCTCCTGGTCCGGCTACTACACGGAAATCCTGACCCAGATCTGCCGGCAGTTCTCCATCCCGATGAACCGGCCCTGGCAGGACCTCCCCGACGAGCAGCGCGCAATCATCCTCAAGGGCGGCGGGACCTACACGCCTTCCTGGGCCAAAAATCCTCAGAACTACGAAGGCGTGATTAACAACCTGGAGCGCCGCATCAAGGAATCAGAGTCCGAGTTCGTCAAGGGCGCAATCGCCGAGCGTTTCATGGCCAAGAAGCTCTGCCCCTCCTGCAAGGGCGCGCGCCTAAAGCCCGAGTCGCTCGCCGTCAAACTGGACGGCCTGAACATCAACGACGTGGTCAAGATGTCGGTTGAGAAGTCGTTCGACTTCTTTAAAACACTCAAGCTCACCGACCAAGAGCGGACCATCGCCAAGCAAGTCCTGAAAGAGATCATTTCGCGGCTTGAGTTCCTTGCCGCCGTAGGCCTCGAATACCTCACCCTCGACCGCACCTCCGAGACCTTGGCCGGCGGGGAGGCCCAGCGCATCCATCTGGCCACTCAGATAGGATCCGGCCTGACCGGGGTGATGTATGTCTTGGACGAGCCGTCCATCGGCCTTCATCCGCGAGACAATTCACGATTGTTGACGACTCTCAGACGTCTTCGCGACCTCGGCAACACTTTGATCGTCGTCGAGCACGACGAGGAGACGATCCGCACCTCGGATTGGGTCATCGACCTGGGCCCCGGCGCCGGCGTCCACGGCGGCCATGTGGTCGCCCAGGGCAAGCCGGCCGACATCGTCAAGTCGAAGACCTCGCTGACCGCCGCCTACCTGAGGGGCGAAGGCCACCGCCCGCCGCCTTCGCGGGCGCGCCAGCCCAAGGGCTGGCTCAAGGTCCGCGGGGCCGCGCAGTTCAACCTGAAGAGCCTCGACGTGGACATCCCGCTGGGTGAACTGGTCTGCGTCACGGGAGTGTCCGGCTCGGGCAAGTCCACCTTGGTCCACGAAATCATCTATAAAGCCCTGGCCCAACGACTTCACGGAAGCAAGGATGCGCCTGGGCCTTATAAGTCAATTACGGGTATCGATCTACTGGACAAGATCATACTGGTCGACCAAACCCCCATCGGCCGCACGCCCCGCTCGAACCCCGCCACCTACACCGGCCTGTGGGGCCCGGTCCGAGACCTCTTCGCGATGCTGCCGGCCTCCAAGGCCCGCGGCTACAAGCCGGGGCGCTTCTCCTTCAACGTGAAGGGCGGGCGCTGCGAGAACTGCCAGGGCGACGGGATGCTGCAGATCTCGATGCAGTTCCTGCCCGACGTCTACGTCCCCTGCGACGAGTGCCACGGCCGTCGCTTCAATTCGGAGACCCTCTCCGTGCGCTACAAGGGCAAGGACATCTCCCAGATCCTGGCGCTGTCGGTCTCGGAGGCCAAGGAGTTCCTGTCCGCCCACGCCCCGATGATGAGGATGCTCAAGACCCTCGACGAGGTGGGACTGGGCTACGTGGCGCTGGGCCAGAGCGCGACCACCCTCTCCGGCGGCGAGGCCCAGCGCGTGAAGCTCGCG
>MGUL01000115.1:7211-16063 GCA_001800005.1 Elusimicrobia bacterium RBG_16_66_12
CCGAGCTCTCCCGCCGCGCGACGGGGCGCACCCTCTACATCCTGGATGAGCCGACCACGGGCCTGCACTTCGCGGACGTCGCCAAGCTGCTGGAGGTCCTCCACCGCCTCGTCGACGCCGGCAACACCGTGCTGGTCATCGAGCACAACACCGACGTGATGCTCTCCTCGGATTGGATCCTGGACCTGGGGCCCGAGGGCGGCGACAAGGGCGGGACTTTGGTCGCGGCCGGACGCCCGGCGGACATCCGACGGGCGAAGTCCTCCTACACGGGGAACTTCCTGTCAGTCGGCGGTGGTTGACGTCTTCGCTTTGAACTCGCGTCCGGTCGAGAAGCTGCCGAAGTTCGCGGGGCGCTTGCCCGCCTTCTCCACCACGCCGTCGCCGGCGCTCCTCTGAGAACTGGCCAGCGCGGCCACGCGGCGCTTGTGGACGGGGTCTTCGAGCCAGGCGCGCCACTTCTTCTCGAAATCCCGGACGTCGCGGTAGCGGTAGACCAGCCACAGCGCTTCGGAAGCGCTCTTGCCGTCGCGCAGGTGGGCGCAGAAGCTCTTGAACTGCAGGTTCGAGTGCTTGCGCACCAGGAAATAGGTGACGGAATAGGCCTGAACGTACCACTCAGAGACGTCCTTCTTGTCGTCGTGCAGATCCTTCGTGGGACTGATCTCGAAGAAGCGTTCCATCGCAAACCAGGAGGACGGACTCATGTCCGCCATGTTCTGGTACCACTGGGAGGTCTCGGGCCGGTCCCGGGACTCGGCTTCCTCGACCATCGCGATGCCCTCGTTGATCCAGCTGGGCGGATCCCGGCGCTGCTCGCGGAAATAGCTCACGAAGAGGAGGTGTGTGCCCTCGTGGGCGATGACCCGCAGCATCTGAGAGGTCTCTTTCATCGCAGGGATGACGACGGCCTTCTTCTCGTAGATGGCGATGCCGTTGGACCAGGCCGGCGGCTTAAACTCCCCCGCCACGTAGCTCTGCAGGTCGGAGTAGACGTACAGCGAGAGCCTCTCTCGAGCCATCCAGGGGGAGAACGCCCCCAGATCCATGCGCAAGCGGGAATGGATGCGCTCGACGCCGATGGTCAGCCCCGGCGACAGCCAGGTCGACTGGTGCAGGACACGGAAATGCGGGGTGGTCGTCTCCCGCCAATCCCAGCCCTTCTGGGGAACGGCGGCGGCCGGACCGGCGAGGAAGGCGGCGAGGAAGGCGGCGAACCGGTAGGGCATGCCTTGGTAGTCTAACAGATGCCCCCGTTGTCCGCCATCCTGGATTTTGGTAGAATGCACCGACGGTACTGCGAACCAGATCGGCTCACGGAGCTTTATGGCCACGATGCGGACCCTTTTCCTGAATCCCCCCTCCTATGAAGGCTTCGATGGGGGAGCAGGCGCGCGCTACCAGGCCCGCCGAGAGATCCGCTCCTTCTGGTATCCGACCTGGCTGGCCCAGCCGGCCGCCCTGAACGCCAATTCCAAGGTCATAGACGCTCCGGCCGACGACCTGGATGTCGAGGAGGTCCTGCGCCGGGCCCGAGGCTTCGAGCTATGCGTCCTGCACACTTCCACGCCCTCGTTCGACAACGACGTCCGGGTCGCCCAGGCCCTCAAGAAGCAGAACCCGGACATGCGCATCGGCTTCGTCGGCGCCCATGTGGCCGTCCTGCCCGAGGAGTCCCTCAAGGCGGCCCCCGTCCTGGACTTCGTCGCGCGCGAGGAGTTCGACTACACCCTCCTGGAGATCGCCGAAGGCCGCCCCTACGAGACCATCTCGGGCCTCTCCTACCGCAAGAACGGCGACATCCTCCACAACCCCGACCGCATGCTCATTGCGGACATGGACGCGCTGCCCTCGGTCCTGGACGTCTACAAGCGCGATCTGACCGTCGAGAACTACTACATCGGCTATCTGAAGCACCCCTATCTGTCCATCTACACCGGCCGCGGCTGCCCGGCGCGTTGCTCCTTCTGCCTGTGGCCCCAGACCGTGGGCGGGCACGTGTATCGCACCAAGAGCGCAGCCAAGGTCATCGCCGAGATGTCACGTGCAAAAGAAATGTTCCCCCAGGTCAAAGAATTCTTCTTTGACGATGACACTTTCACGGCCGATCTTCCGAGGGCCGCGGAGATCGCCAAAGGCTTGGGCAAGCTGGGCATCACTTGGTCGTGCAATTCCCGCGCGAACGTCCCTTATGAATATCTCAAGACCTTCAAGGAGAATGGACTGAGATTGTTGTTGGTGGGGTATGAGTCCGGCAACCAGCAGATACTGAACAACATCAAGAAGGGCGTGCGCGTCGACATCGCCAAGGAGTTCACGAAGAACTGCCGCAAGCTCGGCATCATCATCCACGGGACCTTCATCCTCGGCCTGCCCGGAGAGACCCCGGAGACGATCGAGGAATCGATCAAGTACGCCTGCAAGCTGAACATCGACACGATCCAGGTGTCCCTGGCGGCCGCCTATCCCGGCACCGAGCTCTACCGCCAGGCGATGACCAACAAGTGGTACGACGAGAAGACGCTGGTGCGCAACGACGGCACGCAAGCTTCCGCCATACAATACCCCCACTTGCCGTCGGCCGCCATCGAGGCCGGCGTCAAGCGCTTCTACTCCAAGTTCTACGCCCGCCCCACGCCCATCTTCCGCATGCTCGTCAGCATGGCCAAGGACCCCGTCGAGCGCAGGCGCCGCCTGCGCGAGGGCAAGGAGTTCCTGGACTACCTGCGCGGCCGCCAGAAGTGCGCCGATGTCCGCGTGGCGCCCCGCAATGAACCCGCAAAGGAGACCATCCCCGCCTGAGCACGCCGCTCTTGGAGTGGCCGCTGGTCGGCCTGGCGATGCTTGCCGCCGCCGTGGCGGGGCCGTCGCTGTTCGCGCTCGCCGCAGCCGCGGCGGGAGCCTTCACGCTGGCGTTCGCGCTGGCGGCAGGTTTCTTCAGCCGGCGGCTCTTGAACGCTCTGCGCCGCCGCGCTCCCGCCCCCCTGCCGCCCGTCACCGTCATCAAGCCGCTCAAGGGGGCCGAGGCGGCGCTCTACGAGAACCTTGCCAGCTTCTGCCGCCAGGACTACCCCTGCTATCAGCTGCTGTTCTGCCTGCAGGGCCCCGAGGACCCGGCGCTGGCCGTGGTCGCACGGCTGCGCAAGGACTTCCCCGGCGTGGACATGGAGGTCGTCGTCTCCAAGAGCCGCATCGGCTACAATCCGAAGGTCAACAACATGGCGAACGCCTATCCCTTCGCCAAGTACGACCTGCTGCTGATGTCGGACTCCGACATCCGCGCGCGCCCCGATTTCCTGCGCCGCATGGCCGCCCCCTTCGCCGACCCCTCCGTGGGCCTGGTGACCTCCTTCTACCAGGCCACGGGGACGCACGGCCTCTGGGGGAATCTCGAAGCCCTCTCCATCAACGCGAACTTCCTGCCCAACGCCCTGTGCGCGGCCTCCTTCGGTCTGCGCTTCGCGATGGGAGCCGGCATGATGGTGCGCCGCGCGGCCTTCGAGGCGAGCGGGGCGTACCACAACCTCGCCGACCATTTGGCCGACGATTTCTGGCTGGGAGAATCCATCCGCGAGGCGGGCTGGAACCTGGCGCTCTCCGACGCCGTCGTCGACACCGTCCCGGACATCGCCGGCGGCGCCGAGCATTTCCGGCATCTGACCCGCTGGGCGCGGACCATCCGCATCTGCAACCCCTTCGGCTACGCGGCGAGCCTGGTCCAGCACGGCTTCTCGCTCTTGACCCTCAAGGTCCTCCTGATCGGACCGGACGCGCGCTCCTTAGGCCTGCTGGCCGGCATCTGGGCGGCCAAGGCCGCGGCCAGCGCCTCCCTGTCCCTCGATCTTGGAGGCCGACAGCCGCTGCGGGCCCTGTGGCTGCTGCCGGCGGCCGAGTGGTTCGGCTTCGCCGCCTGGGTCGCGGGCTGCGGTTCTTCGCGCGTCCTCTGGCGGGGAGAGCTCTACGACGTGCAGCCCCATGGCCGCCTGGTGCCCGCGGCGGTCCAGCCCTCGGCCCAGCCGGCGACGGTCGAGCCGTAGCCTCGTGGCTCGGCTGAAGGCGCTGTTCACGCCTCTCATACTGGCCCTGGGCGCCGCGACCTTCCTGTACCTGCTGTGGAAGTTCGAGCCCGCGCGCGTGTGGGGGCATCTGGTCGCCTTCGGCTGGGGCTTCGCGGTCCTGCTGCCCTTCCAGATCCTGGATCACATGCTCAACGCCGCGGGCTGGAAGCTGGCCTTCCCTCCCGCCGGCTCCGGCCGGGTGCGCTTCCGCGACCTGGTGCGCGTGCGCATCGCCGGCGACGGGGTCAACTACCTGACGCCGAGCGCCAACATCGCCGGGGAATTCGTGCGCCCCGGAATGATCGGCGGCGGCCTCCCCTCCGAGGTGAAGGTAACGAGCGTGCTGGTCGCCAAGGTGACCCAGACCGCGGGCCAGGTCTTCTTCATCTTCAGCGGCCTCGGCTACCTGCTGCACGCGCGCCTCTTCGACTTCGACAGGACCCATGCGACCCTCGGCGCGATCGGGGTGGGTGGAATCTTCCTCGGCATCGTGATCGGCGTGGCCTTGCTCGTGATGGAGCCGCCGCGCTGGTTCGAGCGGAGACTGCCCGCCGCCGTGAAGTCCAGCGCCCCCGTGCGGGGGCTCCTCAAGAGCTACCTGCTCAGCCACCCGGTGCGGATGATGGGCTCGATCGCCTTCTTCATGCTCGGCTACGCCTGGGGCGCGGCCGAGATCTGGATCATCTGCCGTTTCCTCGGGGCCCCCGTGGGGCTGGAGACGGCCTTCTCCATCGAGCTGTTCTCCAACATGGTCGACGCGCTGGCCTTCATGGTCCCCGCCAAGATCGGCACCCAGGAGGGCGGCAAGGCGGTCATCTTCAAGGGCCTGGGCCTGGCCCCCGAGCTGGGATTCACCGTGGGCATCATCCGCCATGTCCGCGAGATCTTCTGGGCCGGGCTCGGGCTGGCCCTCTACGCCGCGCACGCCAAGCGCCCTCGGTCTAGTCCCGGGAAACGAGCCGGACGCCCGTCTCCTCCAGGCGCTGACGCACACGCGGGCTGATCAAGGTCTCCAGTTCCATGATGCTCTGGTGCGTCGCGTTGGGACGGCTGGCGGCGAGGAGGTCGGGATCGGCGCGCGGATGGAAGTAGAGCTCGGTGACGCCCTCGGGCAGGCGGCCCAAGAGCCAGAGGACATAATCCTCCGTCATAGCCCCGGATCTTAAGAGCCCCCAGGCCCGGGGAACCTCCAGACCGTGCGCGACGGGACGCACCCAGGCGTCCATGGCCCAGAACGCCCCGGAGAGGACCAAGGGCGAGATGAGGTCCTCGGCGCCGGGATAGTCCAGGCAGGAGGACAGCTCTCCGGCGGGCAGGCGCACCCGCGGGATCCCATACTCGCGCGCCAGGCGGCAGAGCGCCGGGAAGATCACCGGATGGACATGGACGTTGCAGTGGCCGTCGACGTGCGTGGGCTGGATGCCGAGCGCGAGAAGGGCGTCGAGCTGCCCGCGGATCTCCCCCTCCAGCCCGGCGCGGGCCCGCCGGTCGAAGAAATACCGCAGGCCCGCTCTCACCGGCTCGCGCGCGCAGAGCTCCAGGTGAAGCCCCACTCCGAGCCCAGGGTTCTCCTTGGCCAGGGCGGCGGCCTCCCGGGCGGCGGGACGCAGGGCCATCATGCTGGCGAAGCGGAGTATCCCTTCACGGTGCGCGCGGACGACCGCGGCGTTGACCGCGGAGTCGCAGCCGAAGTCGTCGGCGGTGACGATGAGGGACTTGCCTCTCACTGAGGAGACGGCGCCAGATCGGGGCTTCTGATGCTGAGCTGGCAAGCGCCCCCGAAGGAGTTCGTGATCACGGTCGGGTCGCCCGCGCTCGAAGGAGTGCAGGTGCAGCCGCAGGTCCCGGGAGGGCTCGCGGAGGCCGGCGCGCAAGTGTAGCCGGGAACGTTGTTGGCGCAGAGGATGCCCACGCTGGCCCAGTTGCTGTTGAGGCGGGCCAGGGCGGCCTCGTCGTAGCGCTTCATCTGGGAGGCCTTATGGGAGCGCGAGGTCACGACAAAGCGGAGCATCGTCATGCGCAGCAGCAGCGCCGCGATCAGGGCCACGGCGACCCCGGTCACAAGGACGTGAAGGATGACGCTTCCGCGGAGGTTCATCAGTCGTTGGTGTTGAGGTAGGCGCGGCTCATGGTGATGCCGGTGTCGAACTCCATGTACTGGGGGTTGACGACGTCGGGCTTGCCGTCGACATGGACGAAGGTCTTCTCCCCGACGGTATAGCGCACGCGGACTCCGCCGACCCCGTTGTCTCTGGTGAAGACCCCGGGACTGCCGGTGGAATGCCGGTTGACGCCGACGGCGATCACGTCGTTGGTGAGGGTGCCGGAGCCCGGGATGGTGGTGGCATCTGTGCAGATTCCCGGCGGGGCCAGGGGGCTCGTGGGACAGGTCGTTCCAGACGACTCCCGGGCCAAGCGACGGATGGTCCCGTTTGCCGCCCCGTCGTAGCAGTAATAAAAAACAACCACGTTCTGATTGTTGTCCGCTTTGCCCGTGGCGAGGATGCGGCTCCAGTTCGTGCAGCCGACGATCCAGTCTCGCGGTGTCGTGTCCGTGGGGTAGGCCATGACGCTGGCGCTCTCGATCTCCTTGTTCATCTTCATCAGGCTGGCCAGAGACCACCCCGTCACGGTGCTCTTCTTGAGGCCCTCGACCTGGAAGCGGAACATCGAGGTCATCACGCCGAAAACGGCCATCAGGACGATCACCGAGAGGGAAACCGCGATGAGCAGCTCAATCAGGGTGTGTCCGCGCGCTCGGAGGCTCATCAGGGCTCCGCCCACGCGACGTTGACCGTCACCGCGGGAACGGGGCGGCCGTTGACGGTCTGGAAGATGTCGACGGTGTAGTTGACCCGCGCATTGTACGGCGCCGCCTCGAAAAACGCGGGCAGGAGCCCGCTGATCACATGCGTGCCTATGGTCAGCGCGTAGACGTCGCCCCTGTTGTCGCTGACCGGCGGCAAGCAGGTCGGGCAGTTGAAATACCAGCTGGCCACCCCGCCGCGAGGCGTAGGGCCTTGGAGGGTGCAGCTGGCGGCGCTGCAGATGCCCGTGGTGACGCTGCAGTCGCAGCCGGTCACGAAATTCTTCAGACGCCCCGTGACCTGGCTCGCGGCCTGCCCGGCGAGCAGGCGCCTGTCATTCTTGCCGCCGGTGGTCTTCGAGGTGAGCGTGACGCTGAAGACGGAGGTGATCATCACGCAGGCCAGCAGCATGGCGACCACCACCTCGACGAGGGTGTAGCCGGCGCGCGCGGCGCGCCGCTCAGTAGACGGGGGTCGGCGGGTTGGTCCCATTGGCGCTGATCGTGCCGGCCGTGGTCATGAGGAAGCTCCACGTATCATAGATCGAGCCCGGCATGGCGGCCGGGGTCCCGGCGCAGGTGGTGCCTTTCCGGCAGGCGCCGGCGACGCGGGTGCTGGAGCCGGTGCTCCCGCAGGCGCTGGCCACCTTGCCGTCGCAGGCGTAGAAGTTGTAGGGCTTTGTGGCCCAGTTCTGATCGGCGAGGTAATTGCAACAGACCAGCGCGCACGCATTGGTCACCGTCGCCGAGACCGAAGTGGGGCAGGCCCCGCCGCCGGTGCAGGTCCCGGTGCACGAGGCCGTGAACTGTCCATTGACGTAGTAGCCGTTGTGGTCGAGCGCGAACATCCGGTTGGTCGTGCCGATCATGTTGACCGTGGCGACGGCGTCGTCGGCCTTCGTCACCTCGACAGTCTTCAGGTACTGGGGGATCGCGATGGCGGCGAGGATGCCGATCATCAGGCAGGTGACGATCAGCTCCACCAAGGTGAAGCCGCTACGGGAAAGCGGGCGTGTCGGCATCAGTGACCTCCCATGCTGGAAAGCTTGAAGACCGGCAGGAAGACCGCCAGCACGATGATGCCGACGAGCGCTCCGATGCCGACGACCATGAGGGGTTCGATGATCGCGTTGAAGCGGCGCGTGAACTGGTCGATCTGCTCCTTGTAGAACGAGGAGAGGGTCACCAGCATATCCGGAAGCTTCCCCGATTCCTCCCCCATGAACATCATCTCGGTGACCAGGGTGGGGAGGGTCTGCGTCTTCTTGAAGGACTGCGAGATGGATTTGCCGCTGGCCACGTCGTTCTTGACCGCGGCCAGCAGGCGCCTGAAGATGATGTTCTTGGCGAAAACGCCCTCCAGCACCGAGAGCGCGTTGAGGATGCTCACGCCCGACTCGATCAAGGTCGACAGCGTGGTCAGCATGCGTTCGATTAGGATGTTCTTGACGAAATCCCCGATCAGCGGGATCGAGAAGAGCATCTTCCACTTCGTCTCCTGGCCGGCCTCGGTGGAGGTGTAGGCCCCCCACGCGAACCAGGCCGCGACCAGGCTCATGATGAGGGCGGCCAGATGGTGGACGAGGATGTTGGAGATGACGATGATGAAGGCGGTCAGCGGCGGCAGCTTGACTTGGAAGCTGTTGAAGATGTCCGCGAAGACGGGGACGATCTTGATGATGAAGAACAGCAGCACGCCCAGGGACACGGTCATCAGCACGCCCGGATAGGCCATCGCGGTGATGATCTTGGCCTGGAGTTCCGCCTGGGCGGAGCAGTAGGAGCCGATCTGCTTGAGGACCTTAGGCAGCTGGCCTCCCATCTCGCCGGCCTGCACGAGGGAGACCCAGATGGTGTCGAATATCTTCGGGTGCTTCTCGAGGGCTTTGTACAGCGCCGTGCCGCTGGCCACGTCCTTGGTCACCTGCGCCAGTGCGTATTGGAGGCCCTTGGAGCCGGAGTTCTCTCCCAGAAGGGACAGCGCGCGC
>MGUL01000115.1:16070-20309 GCA_001800005.1 Elusimicrobia bacterium RBG_16_66_12
GCACGCCGCCGTTGAGGAGGGTCGCCAACTGCTCGGCGAAGAAGACCAGGTCGCGCAGCGCGACCGAACCGCCGCCGCCGCCGCCCTTGCCGCCGGCGGCCGCGGTCTTGTCCGTCGAGATGGCGAGAATGAAGTGGCCCTTGGCCTGCAGGGCGCCGATGGCCTCGTTCTCGTCGTTGGCCTCGAGGGCGCCGCTGGAGGTCTCCCCCTTGCTGTCTTGGACCGTGTAGGAAAAGCGCGCCATGGCCCCAGTGTAACAGGGGAACTAGGCTTTGTCAATCGGAAACGGTGACCGCCATGACTTCATCGATCGTGGTAATCCCCGTCAGCACTTTTCTGAAACCGCTGGCGCGCATGTTCCACATGCCGGATTCCTTGGCGGCCTGGCTGAGCTTGCCGATGTCGCCGCCGTAGCGGTAGATGATCTCGCGCATGGCCTGGTTGATCTTATAAACCTCGTAGATGGCCTTCCGGCCGAGGTAGCCGGTGCGCGAGCACTTGTCGCAGCCGCGGGGCTCGTAGAATGTCACGGAAGCGAGGTCGGGAGGGGTCTCGAGCAGGGCGTCTCGGATCACCGTTTCCGCCAGCTCCTGGGGCACCTTGGCCGGCTTCTTGCAGTGGGTGCAGAGCACGCGCACCAGGCGCTGGGCGGCGGCCAGCTGCAGGGAGTTGGCCAGCATGAAGGGCTCGATGCCCATGTCTATGAGGCGCACGACGCACGACAGCGCGTCGTTGGTGTGCAGAGTCGAGATGACCAGGTGGCCGGTGAGCGCCGCGCGCAGGCAGGTCTGGGCGGTTTCCTGATCGCGGACCTCTCCGACGAGGATGACGTCCGGGTCCTGGCGCAGGAAAGAGCGCAGCGCCGAGGCGAAGGTGAGCCCGATGGCGGCGCGCACCTGGACCTGGTTGATGCCCTCGATCTTCAACTCGACGGGGTCCTCGATGGTCATGATGTTGATGTCGGGGCTCTTGATCGTGTTGAGGATGGCGCCGAGGGTGGTGGTCTTGCCGGAACCGGTGGGGCCGGTCATGAAGAACAGCCCATGCGGCTTCTGCGCCGCCTCGATGATGTCGTCACGCTGCTTCGGGTCGAAGCCGACCTTGTTGATGTCGAGGTCCACCGCGCCCTTGTCAAGCAAGCGCATGACGATCTTCTCTCCGAAGACGCAGGGGCAGATCGAGACGCGGAGGTCGATGACGCGGTTCTGGACCTTGATCGAGAACTGCCCGTCCTGGGGCAGGCGCCTCTCGGCGATGTCGAGCTTCGACAGAATCTTCAGGCGCGAGACGATGGCGCTGAACATCTGCTTGGGCGGAGGCGTGCGCTCATAGAGGTCGCCGTCGATGCGGAAACGCACGCCCACGCGCTCGTCGAACTGCTCGATGTGGATGTCCGAGGCGCGCTCCTGGATGGCCTGTTTGAGGACCGCGTTCACGAGAGAGACGGCCTGCGCCCCGTGAGCGTCCGCCGCGATCTGGTCGAGGTTCAGGCGCTCGTCGCCGACCGAGGGAGCTTCGGAGATCTCGTCCTCGGCCCCTTCTTTCTGGGTGTTGAGGGTCCGATCGATCACGCTGCCGCCCAGGTAGAACTCGTCGATCGCCTTGATGATCTGGGTCTTGGTGGCGATGAAGGGCTGGATCTCGAGCCCGGTGAGGAGCTTGAGGTTGTCCATCATCATCACGTTCTCCGGGTCGGAGACCGCGACGGCGAGGATGTTCTCGTCCTGGAAGAGGGGCAGGAGGAAGTTCTCCCGCGCGTAGGTCTCGGGGACGACCTTTTCGAGGTTCTGGCTCTTCTCGGCCTTGAGGATCTTGTTCTCGCGCGAGGCGTAGGGGATGCCGTGCTGCTTGGACAGCGCGATGGCGATGTCGTCCTCCTTGCAGAAGCCGAGCTTGACCGCCGCCTCGGCGAAGGGAATCTTCATCTGCGCGGCGCCCTTGGCGGACTTGTCGCGCTGGTCCGCGGTGAGGATTCCGCCGCTGACGAGCATCTCGGGAAGGCTCTCGGCCATAGGTTTTTTACGCTCCTTTAACCGAAGTATAGCCGCCCTTTAGGCCTTGTCAAGCCTCAGTCGCTGACGATGGTCGGCGTGATGAAGATGACCAGGTCGGAGTTGGTCCGGTGGTTGGAGGAGCTGGTGAACAGCCAGCCGATGATCGGGATGTAGCCGAAGAAAGGGACCTTGCGCACGACCTTGGTCTCCGTGGAGCGGAGCAGCCCGCCCAAGACGAGGGTCTGGCCGTTCTTGACGCGCAGCAGCGTACTCGCCGACCGCTTGATGGCGTTGAAGACGCGGTTGCTCGGCCCTGAGACCGCGGCCTCCTGAATGTCGGTGAACGAGGGCTGGACGAGCATGGTGATGTAGCCCTCCTTGTTCACCTGGGGCGTGACCTTGAGCACGACGCCCGTGTCCATGCGTTCCGCGGACGAGCTCGCCTGGGAGGTCCCCCCCGCCGCGGCGTTGATCGTGCTTTGGACCGCGACGGCTTCCTTGGCCGATATCTCGATGGTCGCCGTCTTGTTGTTGAGCGTCATGACCTTCGGCTTGCCGAGGAAGCGGGCTTCGGAGCGCGAGACCAGGGCCCGCAGGGTGATCTTGAGCGAGGTCAGGTCGATGACGCTCGTCTTCATGTAGCCGTACTGGGAAATGACGTTGGAGGCCGATCCGCCGCTGGTGCTGGAATCGCCGCTGGTGCTGGAACCGCCGCTGCCCAGGGAACTGATGATGCCGCCGCTCGGGTTGAGCGGATCGAAGAATTTCGTGCTGCCCGCGTTCTTGGGCATGTTCAGCGGGAAACTGGTGTCGCGGGCGCCCGCGGTGAAGGTGGCCAGTTCGCCGTTGCTGCCACCCCACTCGAAACCCAGCTCGCGGGCGCGCGTGGAGTCGATCTCGACGATCTGGGCCTCGATCATGACCTGCGGCGCCTTCTTGTCGAGCTCCGCGACGATCTGTTCGACCTGGGGGAATACCTCGGGGATGTCGGTCACGATGAGCGCGTTCGTCCGGGGTTCCAGCTCGATGTCCCCGGACTTGGAGAGAACCGTGCAGACGACCCGCACGACGCCGATCTTGCTGTTCTTCGACGCGCAGGGCTTGCCGGCGTTGCCTCCGGCGCCCCCGCCCCCGCCGCCGCTCCCGGAGGCCGCGCTCTCCTTGTCTCCGCCCTCGGTTTCGAGCGGGATCAGGGGGACGTACGACAGGGTATAGATGCGCGTGATGAGGTTCTCGGCCTGCTTGGAGCGCTGCGTCACCACGTAGGTGTTGCTCTTGCCGATCTGCTGATAGGTGAGGCCTTTGATCTCGAGCAGGACCTGGAGGGCCTCGCGGACCGTCACGTTCTGCAGGAAGGCGGTGACGCGCTTCTGCTCGAGGCCCTCGGTGATGATGAAGTTGACCTTCGCCTGGGCCGAGATCGTGTCGAGGAAGGTCGCCAGCGGCGCGCCTTTGACGCGCACGGTCACCCGGGTGTCGAGAGGGGCGATCGAGGCGACGGCGGCCGCGCGCGCCGGAGCGGCGGCGCCGATCATGACGCTTGGGACGCTGCGCGGTTCGATGAGCTTCTCTTCGCCGCCTTCGGGGGCCCCGGACGCGGGCGCCGCGTCCTCGGGCGACGGCGCCTCGGGCGCGGAATCCTCGCCGATGGGCCCGCCCCCCGGCTTGTCCTTGATGTTCTCCTGGAAGCTGGGGTTGGCCTCCGGCTCGGCGCGCCGGCGCTGAGCGAAGACGGGCGCGCCGTCGAAGGCGAGCGCGCAGGTCAAGACGGCGGCCAGCGCGGCCCGAGCGGTTCTTCGACGTCCATCGTTCTCGCAGACCATGATGCCTCCTACGCGGACTACTCCTGGTTCACCGTCTTCGTGAACCGGCGCTTCTTGTACTCGAACGTGACGCCGACGGCGGAGATCTTGACGATGCGGACCTTGGCCGCGTAGCCCTCGACGGAGAAGCTCTCCCCGAGGGACATCGTCGCGTTGTTGACGATGGCGAGGCTCTCCCCGCTGGAGATGGCGACGGTCCCCTGAAGCTCGATGCGGTTTTCGATGGGAGGCTCCACGCGCTTGGCGGGGGCGCGCTTGAGCTGCCGGCGGCGATTCGCCTCTTCGAGCTCCAGGCGAGAGCGCTCCCTGGCCATCTCCGCCTCCCGGATGCGGACGAGGTCCATGGGCGAGAGCATGGGGTCGCGGGGAAGGACGATGGCGGCGGCCGCCGCCGCGGGGCTCGCGGCGGCGGGCGGGGTTTC
>MGUL01000116.1:0-4433 GCA_001800005.1 Elusimicrobia bacterium RBG_16_66_12
TCGACCAGGCTCAGGCCGAGGTCGCGCGCCTCGCGGCGGGCCGTCCTAAAAAATAGGATTCCCCATGGCATTCCAGATCCTCGCTCAGGATGGGGCCGCGCGCGCCGGGGTCCTGGAGACCCCGAGGGGCCCGGTGGAGACCCCGGTCTTCATGCCGGTCGCCACGCAGGCCAGCGTCAAGGCTCTCGATTCGGATGATATTCGCCGGCTGGGCTCGCGCGCGATCCTGGCCAACTCCTACCACCTCTATCTGCGCCCCGGCACCGAGACCGTGAAGGCGGCCGGCGGACTGCACCGCTTCATGGATTATGACGGCTTCATCCTGACCGACTCGGGGGGCTTCCAGGTCCTGAGCCTCTCCGACCTGCGCGAGATCGACGACGAGGGCGTGACCTTCCGCTCGCATCTCGACGGCTCGGAGCATCGCCTGACCCCGGAGTCCGTGATCGGCGTGCAGGCCGCGCTCGGCTCCGACGGCTGGACGACGCTCGATGAGTGCCCGCCGTATCCCGCCGACGAGGCGCACGCTCGCCGCGCGCTCGAACGCACGATGGCCTGGATCGACCGTTCGGTCCCCGCCGTCGCCGCCGCGCGCGAGGCCGGCGCGAAGTGCCTATTCTTCCCCATCCTGCAGGGGAGCTTCTTTGCCGGACTGCGCCTGCGCGCCGCCGAGCACATGAACGCCGTGCCCGCCGACGGCGTCTCCATCGGCGGCTTCATGGTCGGCGAGTCCAAGGAGATGACCTGGAGCATGCTGGCGCAGACGGCGGCCGCCCTGCGCGCGGACCGGCCGCGCTATCTGATGGGCGTGGGCACCCCGCTCGACCTGTGGGACGCGGTCGCCTGCGGCGTCGACATGATGGATTGCGTCTACCCCACGCGGGTGGCGCGCACGGGGCAGGTGATGGCCTCCGGCGGCAAGTACAACGTGACCAACGCCCGCTTCCGCCGTGATTTCACGGCCCTGGACCCCGGGTGCTCCTGCTTCGTCTGCGCGCGCTACACCCGGGCCTACCTCGGGCATCTGCTGCGCGCCAAGGAGCTCTCGGCCTACCGCCTCCTTTCCTATCACAATCTCCATTACATGGACCGCGTCATCTCCGAGATCCGCGCCGCCGTGAAGGCCGGGCGCTTCGAGGCCGCGCGCGCGGAGTTCCGCGCGCGCTACGGGGGCGGCGCGTGAGCGCCGGAGCCGAAGAACACCGCCGGGACCGCCGCGTCACAGCCGTCCTTGGAACCTTCCTTTTCATCTTGTTCTGGCTGGGCCGCTCCCGCTCCTACGGACCGGGAGACAGCGCCCAGCACGTGATGTGCGGTCTCCTCTGGGGCGTGCCCCATCCCCCCGGCTATCCCCTGCAGACGGCCCTGGCCTGGACCTGGTCGCGACTTGGCTGGGCCGACGCGGGGGCGGCGATCAACGGCCTCTCCGGGCTGTTCGCCGCCGCGTCCGCCGCCGTTCTTTTCCTTCTCCTGCGCCGCCGGGGCTGCCGCCTCTCGGCCGCCTTCTCGGGCGCGGTCCTGATGGCCCTCTCGCCGCTCTTCTGGTATTACTCGCTGGTCGCCGAGGTTCGCGCCCTCAACGACCTCCTGGCGCTGGTCTGCGCGCTGCTCGCCGCCGACTGGGCCCGCGGCGGACGCGAGAGATCCCTGCGCGCCTTCGCTTTCGTCTTCGGCCTGGGGCTGTCGCATCACCCGACTTTCATCCTGCTCTGCCCCGCCTACGCCGTCTGGCTGAGCGCGCATCGCCCGACCCCGCGGCAGGCGTTCTCGGCCGGCCTCCTGGCTCTGGGCGGGCTGGCTCTTCCTTATCTTCTCCTCGGCCTGCGCTTGGCCCATTCACTTCCTGCCTACGACCTTTTCGAGGTGCGCGGCTGGGGAGACCTTCTCCCGCTCTATCTGAGGAAAGGCCTCGGGGGCCCCCTGCGGGCGGTGGCGGGCAGCGGCTTGCTGTCATCGGGGAGCCTCGACCTCGGCCGGCTGGCGCTCCACTCGAGATGGCTCCTCTCCTCATTATGGACGCACGCCGGGGCCGCCGGCCTGGCCCTCGCCGCGGGTGGTGCCGCCTCTCTTTGGCGGCGCGACCGCCGCGAGCTGTCGGCGTGGGCGCTGTGGGCCGCGTTCTCCGCCGGCGCGTTCCTGCTGGTGGGCAGCCAGCAGTACGCGGGGCAGGATCCCTACATCCGGGCCGTGGCCGTGCGTTTCCATCTGCTTCCCCTGATCGCGGTCTTCGCCCTCGCCGGGTACGGCGCCGAGGCTCTCGCCTGCCGCGTCCGTCCGATCGTCATGGCGGCGCTGGCCGCCATGCTGATCGCAGTCCCGCTGATGCTTCGCCCGCTCTCCTTGGCGCATTCAGATACCCTGTTGGACTACGCCCGGGCCTGGCTCCGGGATTCGAAGCCTGGGGACATGATCGTGCTGGGCAGCGACGACACCATCTTCGCTGCCTGGGACCTGGAACTCGTGCGCAAGGAATCGGCCGGCCGCGTCTTCCTCATCCCGTCCATGTTCTCGTTTCCCCCCTATCTCCGATCCCTCCAGGCCCGTTATCCCGGGCTGAGCCTTCCTCGCGATACGGCGGGGCGCCTGACGACCGACTGGGGCGCTTGGGCCCTGATGAATCCGGGCGGCGCCGTCCTTCTTGAGCCCTCTCTGCTGGACGCCGCGCTCCAGGACTCCCCCTCGGTCGCGGCACAGGGCTCGCTCCTGCGCGCGCAGGTCAAGGGCGCGCGCACGTATCCGGTGGCGGAGGCCCGGCGCTTCCTGGACGCGCCCGAGACGGCGAGCGTGACCCGCGCGACCGTGCGTTCCTGGACCCAGGAGGTCTATGTGCTGGAGTCCCGCCGGCGCATGGCGCAGTGGCTGCATTCCCGGCTCGATCCCCGCAAGGACGGCGAGGAGGCTCGGCGCCTGCGGGTCTTGCTGGACTCCCTTTAGGGGCCATTCTTGACGATTTCTCCTGCGAAATGCCATAATCACCGGCCGTTAAAACTGGAGGACTGAATGGACTTCGTTCACTCGATGAAATTCCCGTTCGCGATCGTGATGGGAATCTCGCTGTTCGCGCTCGCCGTCGCCTTCTGGCTCATCGAATGGGTCATGGCCAAAGACACCGGGACCGACGAGATGCGCAAGATCTCGGACGCGATCAAGGCCGGCGCCGAGGCGTTCCTGCGCCGCCAGAACTACACGATCGTCTCGCTCTCCTCCCTGCTCGCGGTGGCGATCTTCCTCCTTTATGCATTCGTGCGCAAGCCCAACGAGCATGACCCGGCCGGCCCGATGGTCATGGCCATCTGCACCACGGGCTCCTTCGTCGCGGGCGCGCTCTGCTCCCTCGTCGCGGGCTACATCGGGATGTGGGTCTCGATTCGCACCAACATCCGCACGGCCTCCGCGGCGCGCACCTCGCTCAACGACGCGCTGCGCATCGCCCTGCGCGGCGGCGCGGTCTCCGGGCTCTTCGTCTGCGCGCTCTCGCTGATGGGCGTGGGCGGCCTCTTCATCCTGCTGAAGACGCTCGGCTACCCGTACGAGAAGATCCCCTTCATGATCGTCGGCTACGCCTTCGGCGCTTCCTTCGTGGCCCTCTTCGCCCAGCTCGGCGGCGGCATCTACACCAAGGCCGCCGACGTCGGCGCCGATCTCGTCGGAAAGGTCGAGGCCGGCATCCCCGAGGACGACCCCCGCAACCCCGCGGTGATCGCGGACTTGGTCGGCGACAACGTCGGCGACTGCGCCGGCCGCGGCGCGGACCTCTTCGAGTCCACGGCCGCCGAGAACATCGGCGCGATGATCCTGGGAGTCGGACTGATCCCTTACTTCGGCTGGAAGGGCGTGGTCTTCCCCCTCGTCGCCCGCGCGCTCGGCATCGTCGCGTCCATCATCGGCGTGATGGTGGTCCAGACCGAGGAGCACGAGGACCCGATGGACGCCCTCAACCTCGGCTATTATCTGACCTCGTTCATCTCGGCCCTGGGATTTGCGGGCGCCGCGTGGTGGATGCTGCGCAGCGAGGCTGCCCCGAACGCCTGGCTCTACTATACGACCTGCGGCTTCATCGGCATCCTGACCGCGCAGGCCTTCGTGTACATCACCCAGTACTACACCGAGTACAAGTACCGGCCCGTCCTCTCCATCGCGGAAGCCTCTAAGACGGGGCCGGCCACGAACATCATCTCCGGCATCGCGGTCGGCCTCGAGTGCACGGCCGTCCCGATCCTCGTGATCGGCGCGGCCATCCTGAGCTCCTATAAATTGGGCGTCCTGGCCCTCGGCCCCTCGGCCGGCGTCACCGGCGGCCTCTTCGGCACCGCCGTCGCGACCATGGGCATGCTGGGAACCGCGGCCTACGTGCTGGCCATGGACACCTTCGGACCGATCACGGACAACGCGGGCGGCATCGTCGAGATGTCCCACCAGCCCGAGGAGATCCG
>MGUL01000116.1:4662-10427 GCA_001800005.1 Elusimicrobia bacterium RBG_16_66_12
GCCATCAAGGCCGTCGGCGAGGCGGCTCAGACCGTCATCTCCGAGGTCCGCCGCCAGTTCAAGGAGAAGCCCGGCATCATGAAGGGCACCGAGGACCCGGACTACGGGCAGTGCGTGGACATCGTCACGATCGGGGCGCTCAAGCAGATGGTCCTGCCCGGCATCCTCGCCACGGCGGGGCCCGTCCTCGTCGGCCTCTTCATGCGCATGTTCATCACCGAGGCGGACAAGACCATCGCGGCCGAGGCCGTCGCGGGACTGCTGATGGTCGGCACCATCACCGGCATCCTGATGGCGCTGTTCTTCAACAACGCGGGCGGCGCCTGGGACAACGCCAAGAAGTACGTCGAGACGGGCGCTCTGGGCGGCAAGAAGTCAGACGCCCACAAGGCGGCCGTCGTGGGCGACACCGTCGGCGATCCGTTCAAGGACACCGCGGGCCCGTCCCTCCACGTCCTCATCAAGCTGCTCGCGACGATTACCCTCGTCCTGGCCCCCCTGTTCCTCTAAGCGGGGACGGACAGGAACCGACCGCCCGGCTCACCCGAGCCGGGCGGTTTCTATTGGCACTGAGGCCCTTGACACGACCGGCGTTTCATGCTACATTACTAACGGATAATTATTATCTACCAAGGAGCATATGATGAAGACCAGAGAGGAGATTCGGGGGTTCTTCAAGGCGAAGCAGGTCCCCCTGACCCATCAGCGTCTGGCCGTCTACGAGGAACTGGCGGGACGCAAGGACCATCCCAGCGCCGAGGCGCTCTACGAGTCGCTCAAGCAAAACTACCCCAGTCTCTCGCTGGCGACCGTCTACAAGACCCTGCAGACCCTGCACGACATGGGGATGGTCTCCCGCGTGCCCTCGCCGATCTCGCAGGCGCGCTACGACGCCTGCATGGCGGTGCATCATCACGCGGTCTGCGTTTCCTGCGGCAAGATCGTGGACGTCTTCGATCCCAGGCTCGACTCGGTGGCCGTTCCGTCGCTCCCAGGATTCAAGGTCTCGGGGCATTCCGTTCATTTCCAAGGCCGTTGCGCCAGGTGCGGGAAGGCCGACAGATCCAAGACGAACTGAAAAAATACCAGGAGGCGAAAGACATGGCTGAAACACTCGTTCAGAAGGACGCGCCGGACTTTAAGGCCGAGGCCCTCGTGGGCAAGGGCTTCAAAGAGATATCCCTCTCCGACTATAAGGGCAAGTGGGTGGCGCTGTTCTTCTACCCCCTCGACTTCACCTTCGTCTGCCCGACCGAGATCATCGCGTTCTCCGAGCGCTATGAGGACTTCAAGAAGCTGGGCTGCGAGGTCCTGGGCTGCTCGGTGGACAGCAAGTTCACCCACCTGGCCTGGACCAACACCCCCCGCAAGGAAGGCGGCCTGGGCGAGATCGCCTACCCGATCCTGTCCGACATCACCAAGAAGATCGCCCGCGACTACGGCGTGCTCGTCAACGATGCGGTCGCCCTGCGCGGCCTCTTCCTGATCAACCCGAAGGGCAAGGTCGCCTACTCCGTCGTCCACGACCTCGGCGTGGGCCGCTCGGTCGACGAGACCCTGCGCGTGCTCGCGGCCTTCCAGCAGGTCGAGAAGACCGGCGAGGTCTGCCCGGCGAACTGGCACCAGGGCAAGAAGACGATGAAGCCTGACACGGCCAAGTCGAAGGAGTACTTCGCCTCCGTCTCCTGAACCGGCTGATCAGTCTCCACGCCCCGGCCGGGGCTCCCTCGGCCGGGGCTTTTTTGTATGCTATGCTGCGTTGCTCGAAGTTACTCATCGCCGTCGCCGTCCTGGGCCTGACCGCCCCGCTGTTCGCGCAGGCTCCCGAAGCCAAGGGCGAGACCGCCGTCCCCGCGGCGGCCGCCCCGGTCAAGGTCGAAAATGTCGCCAAGAAACCCGCGAAGAAAGCCGCGAAGAAGGCCGTGAAGAAGGCCGTGAAGGCTGAAGAAGCCCCCAAGGCACCCGCCGCCGACGCGCCCCAGGCTCACTAAGCCCGGCTCGCAAACGAAGGCCCCGCGCCACCGCGGCGCGGGGCCTTCGTTTCCTCAGCCTGAGGGGGACGAAGGGTCGCGACTCCCCAATCCTCGGATAAGCCGCCACGCGTGTGAGGCCCGGATCGACTGGATCTGTCCTCAAAAATAGCGGGCTCGGCTGAAGTTATCCACCGTTTTATGCCGGCATAATTCTGTGGATAACTGTAGTCGTTCCGGCGCCCAGGGCTCATTGGGACATTTTTCACCCGATGGGTGAAAAGTTGTCCGTCGCAGACGCCTGCTTATCCGCGGATTGGGGGCGACTGAGACCCCTTCAAGTTCCCGCGGGAAAGTGCTAGCATTCTTCGCCTCTTAAAGGAGAATGAATGCAGCCCACAGCCGCCAACCCCCTGATGCAAATGGCGCCCATCATCGCCATCTTCGCCATCTTCTACTTCCTGCTCATCCGCCCCCAGCAGAAACAGCAGAAGGAGCATGAGGCCATGCTCAAGAACCTCAAGAGCGGCGACAAGGTCCTCACCACCGGCGGTCTCTACGGGACCATCACCGGCTTCAAGGGCGACGACCTCGAGGTCCAGTTCTCCCAGACGGTGAAGCTCACCGTGGCGCGTTCCGCCGTCACCCGGAGAGTCGACGCCCAGGCCGCCGTCGCGGTCGCCGCCTAACCCCCGCCGAGGACCAAAGACATGTCCAAGACCCAGATGAAATGGCTCGGGCTTCTCGCCCTCGTGATGGCCGCTCTCTTCATGCTCTACCCCTCCATCAACTGGTATGCGCTGGAAGCCTCCGAGCGCGCCAAGCTCGAGGCCTTGCGCGAGCGCCCGAAGTACCTCGTCAATCTGGGCCTCGACCTCAAAGGCGGCACGCACATGGTCATGGAGCTTGAGGTCGACAAGCTCGACGCCAAGACCCCGCTCAACGAGGCGATGGCCCAGGCCATCGAGATCATCCGCAACCGCGTCGACCAGTTCGGCGTGGCCGAGCCCTTGATCGTCCGGCAGGGCGCGCGCTGGATCGTCGTGCAGCTGCCCGGCGTGACCGACTCCGCGCACGCCAAGGAACTCGTCGGAAAGACCGCGATGCTCGAGTTCCGCATGGTCGACGACACCGAGAAGGGCAAGTCGGCGCTCAACAAGATACTCGAGCTCGGCAGCCCTTTCGCGGCCGACGGCGCCGTGACCGCCGCCGCGGCCAAGCTGGTCCCGGAGGGGCTTGCCCTGTTCAAGGGCAAGGACAACGCGATGTACCTGCTGCAGAAGGAGGCGCCGCTGACCGGCGCGGCGCTCGAGACCGCCAAGGTCAATACCAGCGGCGGCGAGTACGGCATGCCCGTCGTCGACTTCAAGTTCAAGCCGGAGTCGGCCGGCAAGTTCGCGGCCCTGACGGCCGCCAACGTGGGCAAGAACATGGCCATCGTCTTGGACAACGTCGTCTTCTCCGCGCCGGTCATCAAGGGCCGCATCTCCGGCGGGTCGGGGATCATCGAGGGTCAGTTCACCTCCGAAGACGCCCGGTCGCTGGCCATCGTGTTGCGCGCGGGCGCTTTGCCCGCGCCGGTCAAGGTCATCGAGGAGCGCGTCGTCGGTCCCACGGTCGGAGAGGACTCCATCAAGGACGGTTTCCGCGCCAGCGCGATCGGCTTCCTGCTGGTGGTCCTGTTCATGCTCGTCTACTACCGGGCTTCCGGCTTTGTGGCGATCATCGCGTTGGCGCTGAACCTCCTGATGCTGGTCGCGATCATGGCCTATCTGCGCTCGACTTTGACTCTGCCGGGCATGGCCGGCATCATCCTGTCCCTGGCCATCGCCGTCGACGCCAACGTCCTGATCTTTGAGCGCATCCGCGAGGAGCTGAGGCTGGGCAAGCCGATCAAGACCGCGCTCGCCGTGGGCTATGACCGCGCCTTCTCCGCCATCCTGGACTCGCACGTGACCTCGCTGATCTCGTCGGCGTTCCTGTTCCAGTTCGGCACCGGCCCCATCAAGGGCTTCGCCGTGACCCTCACCATCGGCCTGATCCTGTCGCTCTTCACGGCGATCGTGATCACGCGGATGATCTTCGACTACTACCTCGCCAACAACGAGGTTGAGGAGCTCTCGATCTAATGGAACTTTTCAAGAAACCCAGCATCGACTTCATCGGCTTGCGCTGGATCCCCATCGGGGCGTCCGTCGTCGTCATCGCGCTGAGCATCGCGGCCATGGCGGCCAAGGGCTTCAACTACTCCATCGAGTTCACCGGCGGCACGCTGGTCCAGGTCAGCTTCCCGGCCGAGGCCAAGGTGCACGTCGACGACGTGCGCAAGTCCCTGGAGGCCTCCGGCGTCAAGTCCGAGATCCAGTCCGTGGAGGGACCCCGCCCGACGTTCATCCTGCGCGAGAAGGGCACGGACATGGCGGTGGTGGACGCGTTCGTGGCCAAGGCCATGGACGCCCTCAAGAAGTCCTTCGCGGGCGCGGAGCCGAACCTGGACCGCAAGGACGTCATCGGCCCCGTCGTCGGCAAGGACCTGCGCCGACGCACGGTCTGGGCCATCATTCTCAGCCTCTTCGGCATCGTGATCTACGTCGCCTATCGCTTCGAGAACCCCGTCTGGGGGATGGCCGGCGTGATCGCCCTGTTCCACGACGTCATCGGCGTGTCCGGGCTCTTCGCCTTCCTGGGCCTGCAGATGGACCTGCTGATCGTCACGGCGCTCTTGACCATCGCCGGCTACTCGATCAGCGACACCATCGTCGTCTTCGACCGGATGCGCGAGAAGTTGCGCACCGCGCGCGGCATCCCGCTCAAGCAGCTGATCGACGATTCGATCAATGAGACCCTCTCGCGCACGATCATCACCGTGCTGACGGTGCAGATCGTCAGCGTGGTCCTGTTCTTCTTCGGCGGGCCCGTCCTCCATAATTTCGCGCTGGCGATGGTGGTGGGCAACCTGCTGGGAACCTACTCATCCATCGCCGTGGCGGCGCCCCTGGTCTACGAGTACCAGACCCGATTCGGAGGTTCCCGCCGCAAGTGAGGAAGATCAAGGGCTTCAAGCTCGTCCTGAGGCCCCACGAGGTCAAAAGGCGCGCGAAGAAGGCCGGTCTCGACCTGGAGGCCGCGGGCTTGGCCGAACCTGTCCTGCACAAGCTCCTCGAGCGCGCGGCCAAGGGACTGGTCCCCGGAGTCCTCTTCGACACCTTTGGGCCGCCCGACGCGGATCAGCCCCTCCTCTCCCCCTTGCCCGGGCTGGCGTACAGCCTGATCCTGGCCAGCCTCGGCGACGGCTTCGCCGCGGGGCGCGAAAGGGACTCCTCCCCGCCGGAGGGGCTCTGGCCCATCCTCACGGAGGTCGGCCTGGACGAGGCGGTGCGCTTTGCCGCCAACATCATCGCCGACGAGGCCGAGAAGGACAATTGCGAGCTCTCTCCCATGACGACTCTGAGCGAGGGGCCGGCCCTGGAGGCCGTCCTGCGCAAGCTCGACGGCGCCAAGCTCGGCGTGACGTCCCTCGAGGGACGCCTCTCCCCATCGGCCTCGGTCGCGGTCAGCCTCTCTTGGCTCGCGAAGTCGAAGGCCAAGGGCCGCTCGAAGTAGTGTTGACGGACCTCCTCCTCTTAGTCGAGACCCTCTTGGCCCCTTTCGCTGGGTTGGGTGTCGTGCTTTCCTTTGCTTTTTCCAGACGCCGCGGGCTGCTGACGGGGCTGTTCGACGAGCTCCCGGAACGGTTGGGAGGCCTCTCAGATGAGGCAAAAACGAAACTGGCCAAGCGGGAAATCTATTGGCTGC
>MGUL01000117.1:0-6094 GCA_001800005.1 Elusimicrobia bacterium RBG_16_66_12
AACGTCGGCATGCGCCTGCTCTACAAGCTTGCGGCCTGGACCTTCGTCAGCCGCGGCTACTGCAAGCCCCACGCCTAGGCTCGTGGCCACGAAGACCGAGGACCTCAAGGGACTTCCCACCACCGACGCCCTGTTCGCCCGCCTGCGCCGCCGCACCCGGGCCAACGCGGACGACATGGACCGCGAGATCGAGAAGCTCTGCGTGCGCGAAGTGGCCGTGATGATGTGCGACTCCTCGGGCTTCACGCGCAAGACCCACGATTACGGCATCCTGCAGTTCCTCGCGGTGATGACGCGGAGCTACGACGCCCTGGTCCCGCTCGTCGGGAAGAAGGGAGGGAGCGTCATCGCCCACGGCGCCGACAACCTGCTGGCCGTCTTCCCGGACGCCGCCGCCTCTGTGGACGCCGCCGTCGCGATGCTGAAGCTCCTCGGCCGCCGCAACGAGGGCGCGGCCGACCGCGACCAGTTCCATCTCTGCATCGGCCTGCACTGGGGCAAGATTCTGCGCCTGAAGGACAACATCTTCGGCGACAAGGTCAACGTGGCCGCCAAGATCGGCGAGGACCTGGCCTCCGCCGACGAGATCCTGGCGACGGGCGAGATCGCCTCCCGCCTGCCCGCGCGCATCAAGCGCCGCTACGCGCGCTCCATCGAGCTGGGCGGCAAGCCCTTGGAACTGCACCGCATCGTCTGGTAGAGACGGCCATAAAGAAGGAGGGCCTCCCCCTCTTCAGGGGAGGCCCTCGCTTTTCGGACGCGGGGATCTTTACTTCTTGCCGCCGCGGCGCTCCATGCGCTCTCCGCGGTTCTCTCGATGTTCGCCGTGGCGCTCACGCCGCTCGCCCTGTCGCTCCATGCGCCCGCCGCGCCTCTCGCGCCGCTCTCCGGCCTTCTCCAATGTCTCGCCCCGCTTCTCGAGGCGCTCGGCGGCCTTCTCATGGCCGGCGGCGTCGAGCTTCTCGGCCCGCTCCTGCATCTTCTCGCCGCGCTCCTGCATCTTCTCGCCCTGATTCTGCAGGCGCTCACCGCGCTCTTGGCGCCGCTGGCCCTGCCTCTGCATGCGCTCGCCCTGATTCTGCAGACGTTCGCCGCGGTTCTCGAGAGCCGGGCTGGCCGGCGTCGCCGGGACGGCCGGGGTCTTGTCGCCCGGAACGCCGGGGTCGGCCGGGACCGCCGGCGTGACCGTCTTCTGCGGATCGTCCTCCGCCGACGCGAAAGCGGGGACCATCAACACCGCCGACAGGACCGCCCAACGGATGTCGAACATTCTCATAGCTCCTCCTTAAGGTTGTCAAACGCGCTCGAAATTGCGGCCCTTCTCCCAGTCGGTCACGGCCCGGTCGTGCGCGGCCTGCTCGGCCTTAGCCGTGTGCAGATAGTGCGCGAAGACCTCCGGGCCGAAGGCCTCCTTGGCGGCCGACGAGCCTTCCAGCAAGGCGATGGCCTCGGCCAGCGTCCTGGGCACGGGCTGAACCTGCGACTCGTAGGCGTTGCCCTTGAGCTCCGCCGGCGGCTCGATCTTGTTCTCGATGCCGTGAAGGCCCGCGGCGATCGTCGCGGCCAGGGCCAGGTACGGGTTGGCGTCGGCGCCCGGGATGCGGTTCTCGATGCGCAGCGAATTCCCCTCCCCGACGACGCGGAAGCCGCAGGTGCGGTTGTCGCCCGCCCAGGCGATGCGCGTCGGCGCGAAGGTCGCGGCTTGGTACCTTTTATAGGAGTTCGTCGTGGGGGCGTAGAAGAAGGAGAACTCGCGCGCCAGCGACATCATCCCGCCCAAAAACCAGCGAAACTTCCGGGAGGGCTTTCCCCCCTCTGAGAAGGCCGACTTCTTGCCGGCGCGGTCCCACAGGCTCGCGTGGATATGGCAGGAGGAACCGGCCAGCTTCGAGTCGAACTTGGCCATGAAGGTCAAAGCGCAGCCCTTCTGCATCGCGATCTCCTTGGCGCCGTGCTTGTAGATCGTGTGGCGGTCGGCCATCTCGACGGGAGTCGCGTACTCCAGGTTGATCTCGTGCTGGCCCGGCCCCCACTCGCCTTTGGAGCACTCGACGGGAACGCCCGCGGCCTCCATCTGGTTGCGGATATCCCCCACCACGGGCTCCATGCGCGTGCCCTGCAGGATGTGGTAGTCCTCGATGTAGGCGCCGTGGTGCTCGAGGCCGGTCCAATTCTTCTTCGAGGCCGACTCATAGGTCTCGCGGAAGAGATAGAACTCCAGCTCGGTGGCCATCTTCAGTGAATAGCCGAGCTCCCAGGCGCGCAGGACCTGGTCCTTGAGGACCTGGCGGGGAGCGACCTTGACCGGGCGGCGCTCCCCGTCGACGACGTCGCAGACGACGAGGGCCGTGCCGGGCTGCCAGGGCAGAGCGCGCCAGGTCCCGTAGTCGGGGGTCATGGTAAAGTCCTGATAGCCTTTTGTCCAGCTCGTCAGCTCATAGCCCGGCACCGGGTCCATCTCCATGTCGACGGTGAGAAGATACGCGCAGGCATGCGTGCCGTGCTCGACGACGGCCCGCGCGAAGTGGCGCGCGGTCATGCGCTTGCCCATCCAGCGCCCCTGCATGTCGGGAAACGCGAGGATGATCGTGTGGAAAGTCCCCTTCTTGATCTCGGAGAGGAGCGCGTCTGATCTTCTGATGTCGGGCATGGGGCAAGTGTAAGAAATTGCATCTCATCAATCAACATATCTAATTTGCTAACAAACAACACTTATTAGCATCTAACATAACTATTAGATGTTATATGGATTTTACTACCCCCTTGACAGCAGCTGAGTCAATTAGTAATATGTGATTGGTTTCCACGTGGAAACTTTTTGAACCTCAAAATTAACGGTTTTCATGTGAAAACACCATCATGGCCGAAATAATCGCTATTGCGAACCAAAAAGGGGGGGTTGGTAAAACAACCACCGCCGTCAACCTCTCCGCAGCCCTTTCCACTTTGGGCCATGAAACACTGCTGATCGACATGGACCCGCAAGGAAACGCCACATCAGGGTTTGGTTTTGATAAGTCTGAGTTCGACCCAAACATCTATGATGTCCTCGTTGACTTGCTCCCGCTGGAAAAGACCATCAAAGCTTCCCCATTGATAAAACTATCAGTTTCAGGCGCGAACAACGATTTGGCGGGAGCTGAAATCGAGCTTGTCACTGCTTTGGCGCGAGAAAGTCGCTTGAAGGGGGCTATTTCGGCGGTCAAAAATCGCTTCGCCTACGTCATCATCGATTGCCCGCCTTCTTTAGGACTTTTGACTGTCAACGCACTGAATGCGGCCGATAAGATCGTAATTCCCATTCAAGGAGAATACTATTCCATGGAGGGGCTCGCGCAATTCACAAGCGCTGTGGATAGAGTGAAAAGTTCTCTGAACAGCAAGTTGGAAGTCGAGGGGGGGGTTCTGACCATGTTCGACTCCCGAATGACACTTTCCAACCAGGTAAAGGAAGAGGTCGCGAAGTTCTTTGGCCCCAAAATGTTCCAGTCCATCATCCCGCGCAACATCCGCCTGGCTGAGGCCCCAGGCTTCGGCCAGAGCATTTTCCAATATGACGCTAAATCACGCGGGGCTGAGGCCTACATGAGCTTCGCCCGCGAGTTCCTCTTCCGCCGCGGCCTGTCCCAGGCGCCCGAGCCGGCTGCGCGCGCGGAACCAATGGAGAATCCATCATGACCCGCAAAGCCCTCGGCCGCGGCCTGTCCGCTCTCATTCCAAACGCCCCTGCTCCGTCTTCGACCGCCGCGCCGTCGACGGCGCAAAACGGCGTGGTCAAGGTCGCGGTTGAAAAGATCCGCCCAAACCATCTTCAGCCGCGCCGCCATTTCGACCCGCAAGAATTGAGCGAGCTGGCCTCGTCCATCCAACAGCACGGCCTGGCCCAGCCGATCGTGGTCTCATTCGACGCGACTACGCGCTCCTACGAACTCATCGCCGGCGAGCGCCGACTGCGCGCGACGCAGCTGGCTGGATTCAAGGAGATCGAGGTCGTGGTCCGACAACCCAAGGACGACAAACATCGCCTGGCACTGACCCTCATCGAGAACCTCCAGCGCTCCGACCTCAACCCAATCGAGGTCGCCCTCGGCTACCTGCGCCTGATGAAGGAGTTCGGCATCAACCAGAGCGAACTCGGCCAGGAGGTGGGAAAATCAAAGTCCGCCATCTCCAACACCCTAAGACTGCTCGAACTCGCCGATGAGATTCAGAAGGCGCTCTCGTTCGGCCAGATATCGGAAGGCCACGGCCGAGCGCTCCTGGCCATCGCCGACCCGAACCTCCGCCACGCCGTGTTCAAGAAGATCCTAGAAGGGAAGCTCTCCGTGCGCGAGGCCGAGGCCATGGCCAAGCAGGTCGAAGACGGCGAAACACCGGCTCTGGACGAACCGCGGGCCCAGAAGAAAGCTCTTCCGAAGCCCGCGGACCTGCGCGCGCTCGAGGAGACGCTTCAGCAGTCCTTGGGAACCAAGGTCGTCATCCGCGCCAAGAAGAACCCCTCCAAGGGGACCATCATCCTGCATTACTTCTCGTTCGATGATTTCGAGAAAATCGTTAATGTGCTGAAAAAATAATGATTTTTTTAAACATAGCCCTGGCTTTCGCCCTCCCGGCCTCCGCGGCCGTCGCACCAGCCGACGGCCTGGCGCCCGCGCTTTCGACCAGCGCCATCGTGCCGACCTACATCACGCTCGCACCCACCGTCCATGATTACAATCGTTTCGCCGACGGCGGGCCGGATGCAAACTGGTACATCGGCTTCAACAACGCCTGGATCGTGAAGCTGCCGTCGGCCCCCGCGGGAGAGTTCGCCCGAGCCTTCATCGGCGCGCGCATGGGCCGCGCGAAGACGCGCGCCATCCCGGAGAAGCCTTGGACCCGCGAGACCATACCCGGCAAGGTCTATATGGGACTCTCGCAGACGCCGGCATGGACCTCCGAGCAAAGCTTCTTCCTCGCCGACACGACCGAGATCCCGGCCGAGCCGGACCCGCAGGCCAGCGTGGAAGGCGCGGGGGCCGCGGAGTGGCTCTGGGCCGAGGTCTCCATGTCCATGGTCAGCTTCACCAAGCCCAACTATCTGATCGTCTGGTCTCCGACGAACTACATGACGCGCGCCTCCAGCGCGCCGATTCTCGCCGGAGCCGACGTCGACGAGTCCATCGCGGGGCGCGACGCGCGCGCCTGGAATACCCGCTCCATCATGGGCGTGCCGCCGCGCTCCTCGGCGAACTCTCTCGAGACTCCCATCAACAACATCATGCCCGCGCTCGCGCTGAAGCTGGTCCCGCCGGGACCCGACGAGCCGGCGGTCACGGTCAGCGACCTGAGCCTGGCGCGCGCCGGGCGCCGCATCGTCGCGCGCTTCTCGGCGGCGGGCGAGGACGTCTCGGAGGCCTGGGTCGAGAGCTCGCGCGACCGCCTGGACTGGGATCGCGTCTCCAAGCGCCAGCGCCGTCCGCCCTACGTCTTCTCCCTGGACAAGGGTCTGCCGCCCGGCCTTTGGCTGCGGGGCGCGGCGAGCGACATTTCGGGGGCCATCGGCTATTGCGAGCCGTCCATGATCCCTTATGCCCTCCAGCCGTAAAGGTCCTCTCGTCGGCGTCGTCGGCGCCACCGGGATGGTCGGACGCGAGCTCATCGAGCTGTTGGAGCGCCGCCGACTGGTCGTGAGGGGGCTTCGCCCCTTCTCCTCGGGGCGGTCGCGCTCCTTCGTGGATTTCCGCGGCCGAAGGCTGCCGGCGCCCGCGCCGGACGCGAAGGCGCTGGCCTCCTGCGACCTGGTCTTCCTGGTCAGCTCCGACGAGGTCGCCCTCGAGCACGGCCCGGCCCTGGCCGCGCGCGGCGTTTGGGTCATCGACGACAGCGCCGCCTTCCGGATGGACCCGAAGGTGCCTCTCGTGATCCCGGAGATCAACGCCGATGCTCTGCGCGCCGACCGGCTCCTGATCGCCGGGCCGAACTGCACCATGACGGGCCTGGCCGTGGCCGGGGCCGCGCTGCATCGCGCCGTCGGCGTGCGCGAGGTGCGGGTCGCCTCCTACCAGGCCGTCTCGGGGGCGGGCAAGGCGGCGCTCGCCGAGCTTTTTTCCCA
>MGUL01000117.1:6262-8215 GCA_001800005.1 Elusimicrobia bacterium RBG_16_66_12
GACCAAGGTCGCGGACGAGCTGCGCAAGGTCTGGGGTTCGCCCGGCCTCAAGATCTCGGCGACGGCGGTGCGCGTGCCCACCATCCGCGGCCACGCCTTGGCCGTCTGGCTCACCTTGGCCGAGCCCTTGAGCCTGGCCCGCGCCCGAGCCTTGCTCTCCAAGACGCCGGGGCTGACGCTGAGCGCCGCGAACGATTATCCCACGCCGCGCTCGGCGGGGGGGAAGGATCCGGTCCTCGCGGGACGCTTGCGCCGGGGCGTCGACGCGCGCGAGCTGGCGCTCTGGATCGTCTCGGACAACCTGCTCAAGGGCGCCGCCCTCAACTCGGTGCAGATCGCCGAAGTCCTGCAAAAGAAGGGCTGGCTCTAATCCCGTCATATCTCGATCTCCCGCCAAGGGGGCGGCCGGCGCGGGGTTAGGCGCGCTGCAGCAGAGCCGACCAGGCCTGGTCGAGGGCGCGGCGGATCGAACCCGCGCGGCGCGAGGCGCGGGCGTTCTCCCTGGCCAGGGCCTTCCAGTCGGGCCGTCCGGGAGCGCCGAGATGAGACGGCAGCTCGACGTTCGCCGCGCGCCGCGGCGCGCCCGCGGCGCGGACGCGCGAGGCGACCTCGCGGTAGGCGCTGCGGAAGGGGATGCCCTCCTTCACGAGGGCGACGGCCTCGTGCGTCGCCAGCAGGTCCGTGGTGACGGCGGCGGCGCAGCGCTCCTCGTCGACCTCGAGCGACTCGGGCAGGCGCGCGACGATCTCCAGCATCCTGCCCAGCGCGTCGAGCGCGCAGAACAAGGGGCCCTTGGTCAGCTGATGGTCGCGGTGATAGCCCGACGGCAGCTGTCCGATCATCAGGACCTGGTTGAGCCAGCCGGGAAACAGCGCGGCGCGCGCGCGCGTCAGCTCGACGACGTCGGGGTTCTTCTTCTGCGGCATGATGCTGGAGCCGGTCGTGAAGGAGTCGGAGAGCTTGATGAAGCCGAACTCAGCGGAGGAATAAAGGGACAAGTCCCAGGACAAGACGCCCAGGTCGCGCGCGACGAGAGCCAAGGACGACAGCACGGACGCTTCCAGACGCGGACGGGAGGACTGGACGCGCAGCGTGTTGCGCTGCACGCGGGAGAAGCCGAGGAGCTTCGCGACGCGCTCGCGCGGCAGCGGCAGCATCACGCCGTAGCCGGCCGCGGCGCCGAGGGGGGAGGCGTCGGCCTCGTCGAAGGCGAAGCGCAGCGCGCGGCGGCCCTCGAGCAGGGCTTCCACATGCGACGCGGCCCAGTGGCCGACCGTCGTCGGCATCGCGCGCTGCAGGTGAGAGTACCCCGGCATCGCGCACGCGTCCCACTTTGCGCCGAAAGCGGCCCACGACGAGGCGGCCTCGCCCGCCTGGGCGTCAAGCGTCAGCAGGCGGTCCTTGAGGAACAATCTCAGGTCCGTCTGGACCTGGTCGTTGCGGCTGCGGCCCGCGTGGACCTTGGCGCCCAACTCGCCCAGCTCGGCCGTCAGCGCCTGCTCGATGGCGGTGTGGATGTCTTCCTGCGCGCGGGCGATCTTGAAGCGCGCGGGAGCGCGGTGCAGACGCGCGAGGGCTTTGCGGATGCGGGCGTGCTCGGCCTTCGTCAGAACGCCGATCTTCACCAGGCCCGAGGCGTGGGCGAGGCTGCCGTAGATCTCGAAGCGCAGCAGGCGCGCGTCGAGTTCCGGATCGGCGCCGACGGTATAGGCCTCCACGGCCGCGTCGAGGTCCGTCTTCGTCTGCCAGAGTTTTTTCTTCAATACACGTCCTCGAATGAGAAGTAGGCTCGAATCAGCCTCTCATAGAACTCGACGCCTTCCTCGAACTCGAGGACTTCAAGATATTCGTCGGGCGTGTGAGAGCGCCTCGAGTCTCCGGGCCCGACCTTCACGGTCGGGATGCCTTTGAGGAACACCCAATCGGACAAGGTTGGAGAGCCGGACGCGCGCG
>MGUL01000117.1:8246-8638 GCA_001800005.1 Elusimicrobia bacterium RBG_16_66_12
GCGCGCACGATCGGATGCGCCGGGTCGGTCTCGACGCATCCCAGGCGCGAGGAGCGCACGGAGACCCGTCCCTCGACCGAGCGCTTCACGAGTTCCACGATCTCCTCGGGCGAGACCGTGGGGATCGTGCGGATGTCCACGACGAGCTTGCAGGAATCGGGGATCACGTTGTGGCTCGTGCCGCCGGAGATCTGCGTGACGTGAAGCGAGGTCTTTCCCAGCACGCGGTGCTCCCGGTCGAGGCGGATCTTCGAGAGCGCCAGCACATCGCGCGCGGCGACCTCGACCGCGTTGACCCCGCCGCCCCAGGCGGCGTGCGCGGAGCGCCCGGCGGCGACGACCTCCAGGAGCAGCAGGCCCTTCTGCGCGACGGCGGGCTCCAACCCCGTCGG
>MGUL01000117.1:8671-11442 GCA_001800005.1 Elusimicrobia bacterium RBG_16_66_12
CGACGGAAGGAGCTTCTCGAGGCCTTGTCCGAGCACTTCTTCCTCGCAGGCCGCCGCCAGCAGTACCCTGCCCTTCGGCGCGTTCGTCTTGAAGGCCTGAGCCGCGCCGATGATCATCGCGACGAGGCAGCCCTTCGCGTCGTTGGAGCCGCGGCCGTAGATCCTCCCGTCCTCGACGGCCGCCGCCAGCGGATCGCGCGTCCAGCCCTGGCCCACGGGGACGGTATCCGTGTGGGAGTTCAGCAGCAAGAGAGGCCCGTCGCCCCCGTCGAGCATGGCCGTCAAGTTCCGGCCGCTTTTCCTCGGGAGAAGACCCATTTCGCTCATCGCGGACTCCAGGCGCGCGACGATCGCGTCCTCGTTCCGGGACTCGGACGGGATGCGGATCACCTCGCGCAGGAGCTCGACGTGGCTCATGCGGCGACAGGCTCCGGGGCGAGCTCGGTCGCTTGGTAGGTCTGCCGCTCGCGGCGCTCGACGATCATCGTGCCGCAGCCGGCGTTCGTGAAGGTCTCACGCAGCAGCGCGCTCGGCTTGAGTCCGTTGATGATGTGCGTGCGGCGCACGCCGCCCTGCAAGGCGCGCACGCAGGCCTCGATCTTGGGCAGCATGCCGCCCGTCAGGCGCCCGGCCTTCTTGAAGGACTCGACTTCCTCGACGTCGGTGTATGAGACGAGGCTGGAGGGGTTGCCGACGTCCTTGAGCAGGCCCTCGGTGTCGGTCACGATGACGAGCTTCTCGGCCTTCAGCGCGCGCGCGATGGACTCGGCGATGGAGTCCGCGTTAATGTTGAAGACGGCGCCCTCGGCGTCGGCTCCCAAGCAGGACACGACGGGCGTCATGCCCGCGTCGAGCAAAGTTAGCAGGACCTTGGGATCGACCGCGTCGATGTCGCCGACGAAGCCGTAGTCCACCTCGACGGCGGGCTGGCCGGGGACCGGCTCGACCATGCGCTTCGGGCGCCGGTGCGCGGTGATGAGCCCCGCGTCCACGCCGGACACGCCGACGGCGGGCGTGTGGTGCGCGCGGAACGATGACAGGATGTCGATGTTGAGCGTGCCCCCGTAGACCATCTTGGCGACTTCGAGCGTCTGGGCATCGGTGACGCGCCGCCCCGCGACGATCTCGGGCTCCAGGCCTAGCTTCTTGGCGAGCTCGGTGGCCTGGTTTCCGCCGCCGTGCACGAGGACCACGCGGATGCCGACCTGCTGCAGGAGGCAGACGTCCTCGACGAGGGCGTCGAGCATGTCCCGCCGTCCGGCCACGCGGCCGCCGACCTTCACGACGAAGATCTTTCCCTTGTACATGCGGATGTAGGGGATGGCCTGCTTAAGCATCAAGGGCGAGTCGGTCATTTGCGGTGTCTCCTGGCTGAGGCGGTCGACGACTTCGCTGGCGAGGCCAGCAAGTGCAGCAGAACGGCTTTCGCGGTATGAAGGCGATTCTCGGCCTGATCCACCACGACGGACCAGGGCCCGTCCAAGACGGCGTCGTCGACGACAAGATTGCGGCGAACCGGCAGGCAATGCATGAACAGGGCGCCCGAGGTCCGCCGCATCTTCTCCGCGCTGATCGTCCATTTTCGCCTGAAAACGGGATCGGAGGAGGGGGGCTCGCCGTAGTTCGCGAGCGAGCCCCAAGACTTGCCGTACACGACGTGCTGGCCGTCGAAGGCTTGGGGGACCTCGTCGGTGACGCGCACCGTCGCCCCGTTCGCCGCGCAATTCCTGCTCACGCGCGCCATGACCTCGGGATCGAGATCGTAGCCCTCGGGACGGGCGATGGTGACGTTCATCCCGGCCATGGCCGCCATTTCGACGGCCGAGTTCGCAACCGCCATCGGCAGCGGCTTCACATGCGGCGCCCAGCTCAGGAGGAAGTTCTTGCCTTTCGGCCGCATGCGCTCGCGGATCGTCATCAGGTCGGCCAGCGCCTGGCAGGGATGGCCGCCGGCGGATTCCATGTTGATCACCGGCACCGTCGAATATTTAAGGAACGCGGCCAGCGCCGGCTCGGTCTTGTCCTCGGCCCAGGACTTCCCGGCCGGGAACGAGCGCAGGCCGAGGCCCTGGCACATGCGCCCGAGCACGGGCACGGCTTCCTTTAGATGCTCGGCGGCGGACCCGTCCATCACGACTCCCTCGACGGACTCCATGCCCCAGGTCCCGCCCGAGCCCAGGCTCAAGGTGACCGGATGGCCGCCCAAGGACGCGGTCGCGACCGAGAACGACACTTGGGTGCGCAGGGACGGGTTCATGAAGCAGAAAGCGAGGCTCCGACCCGCGAGAGGAAAAGACGACGGCGCCGACTTCTTCAGAGACGACGCCGCGTCGACGAGCCCGTCGAGCTCGCCGATCGTGAAATCCTTGAGATGGGTGAAGTGGCGGGGCATGGGCTAACCGGCGACGGCGGGTTCGGCGCTGAAGATCTCGGCCAACGCCGCGCGCAGCATCCCGATCTCCGCGGGTCCCACCGTCAGCGGGGGAAGAAGGCGGATGACGCTCTTGTCGTCGGCTCCGCCGACCAGGATCTGCCTCGCGAGAAGAGCGTCGCGCGTCGGCTTTGAGGGCCGGTCGAGCGCGATCCCCAGCAGGAGCCCTTTGCCGCGGATCTCCTTGATCTGCGGGAAGTCGAAGGTCGAGCGGATCAGATCCTCCATCTCGGCCGCGTTCTCCCAGAGCCTGCGCTCCGAGATCACCTTCAACGTCGCCGAGACCGCGACGCAGGCCAGCGGCCCGCCGCCGAAGGTCGAGCCGAGCGCGCCGGGCTTG
>MGUL01000117.1:11479-20143 GCA_001800005.1 Elusimicrobia bacterium RBG_16_66_12
CACCGGCGGGAACGCCCGAGGCGAGAGCCTTCGCGAAGGTCTGCAGGTGCGGGCGGGCCGAGAACGCATGGCGCGCCGATCTGGCGCCCACGCGGCCCAGGCCGGTCTGGACCTCGTCATAGATAAGGAGAGAACCGTGTTTCAGACAGAGAGCTTCGAGACCTTGCAGATATTCGTCCGTCGCCGTCGTCGCGCCCTGGACGCTCTGGATCGGCTCCAGCAGGAACGCCGCGGCTCCAGAGAGAGCGGCGTCCGCGGCGGACAGGTCGCCGAACGGGACATGGACGATATCGGAGCCCAGCCCGGAGAGACCTTTGCGATATTTCGATCCCGTCGCCGCGATCGCCGCCGCCGTGCGCCCATGGAACCCGCCCTCGGCCGCGACGACCTTCGCCCGGCCGGTCGCGCAGCGCGCGATCCGCATCGCGTTCTCGTTGGCCTCGGCGCCGGAATTGCAGAAGAACACCTGCGAGCCCGGCTCGCCGCAGAACTCCACGAGGGCCTGAGCGGCCTCGGCGCGGGCGCGGTTGTACACCAAGTTCGAGTAGAACAAGAGCTTGGAGGACTGCTTCGCGATCGCCGCCGCCACCTCGGCGGGGGAGTGCCCGATCGCCGCGACCGCGTGGCCGCCGTAAAGATCGAGGTATTTCGTGCCGCCCTCATCCCAGACCCAGCAACCCTCGCCGCGCTCGAGGACGAACGGGAACTTCTCGTAGGTGGGGAGGAGATAGCGGTCTTCGAGCGAGATCGATTCTTTCATGTCGCCCTCAGGGGTAGGCGCCGGCGTGACCGAGGCCGACGCCCTCATCCCAACCCATCATCACGTTGAGGTTCTGGACGGCCTGGCCGGACGCGCCCTTGACGAGATTGTCGATCGCGGAGATCGCGCAGATGCGGCCTTCCTGGACGGTCACGAACACGTCGCAGTGGTTGGAGCCGTTGACCGCGTTGAGCGAGGGGGGCTCGGGGACGAGGCGCACGAAGGGACTTCGGGCATAGGCCGACGCATAGAGCCCCTTGATCTTCTCGGGCGTCCAGCCCTTGGGCAAGTCCACCTGGCACACCGCGTAGATGCCGCGGGCGAACGGGCCCGAGATCGGCACCAGCGACAGCCGCAGCGCCTTCCTGCCCGCGAGCCTCTCGAGGATCTGCTCGACCTCGGGAATGTGCTGGTGCGTGAAGGGCTTGTACGCCTTCATGTTCCCGTGCCGCGTCGGATGGTGCGTGATCAACGACGGGCTCGCCCCGGAGCCGGAGGAACCGGTGATCGCGGTGACCGAGACGACGCCGCCGACGCCGCCCTGGGCCAGCGGCCCGAGGGCCAGGGCGGTCGCGGTCGCGAAGCAGCCGGGGTTGGCGATCAGGCGCGCCTTGCCGATCTCGGCGCGGTTGAGCTCGACGAGCCCGTAAGCGAACTTCTTCAGGAGTTCGGGGGCCTTGTGCTTGCGCGTGTACCAGACCGGGTACAGGGCCTCGTCGCGCAGGCGGAAATCGCCGGACAGGTCGATGATGCGCAGGCGCGGGCCGGTCTCGGCGATGATCGCGGGCACGTTGCTCATCGCGTCGCCGTGCCCGCCCGCGAGAAACAGGCAGTCGAGCTTCGCGTAGTCGAGCTTGCGCGTGAAGGACAGGTTCGTGCGGCCGCGCAGGTTCGGGTGCGCGAGGAAGACGGGCTGGCCCGGGAACGTGGAGGAGGTCGCGGCGGCGATCTCGACCTTCGGATGCGACAGCAGCAGGCGGATCAGCTCCCCGCCCGCAAATCCCGCGCCGCCTTCGATGCCGACTCGGAGCTTCTTCATGCCGGCACGCCCGCGAACACGGCCTGCTCGACGAAGCGGCCGAGATCTTCGTACTCGATGCGCGCGTTCAGCGCGCGGACGCCGATCTGCCCTTCGATGAACTCCTTGCCGACCGCGTTGTCCGTCGCGGGGCCGCAGATCAGGTCCACCTTGCGCTTGAAGCGGGTGTTGAACAGTTCGACCGCGCCCCAGGCGGAGACCGGATCGTTGGCGCACATGATGTGCATGCTCGCCGCCTGCATCAGCTCCGCGTCGTGGAGAATCTCCTGGACGCCGTACTCGCCCAGGATCCCGTCCCCCAATTCGATGACCAGGCAGTCCGGCTCCTCCTTGTTCAGCGCGTTGATGAGGCCTTTGGCCACCGGGACCGACACCGCTCCGGTCGTGGAGACCACGCCCAGGTCGGTGAACGACATGCTCTTGACCGCGCCGCGGTCCACCATGCTCATCGTGTCGCGCATCAGCGAGACGCCGGTCAGCTTGGCGCCGCACACACGATAGCCTTTGCGCGCGAGGTAGCGGATGATCTCGCCGCACGCGAAGGTCTTGCCGGCATTCATGCACGTCCCCGCCATGTAAACGATGGGCGCGGACTTCTCCAGCCTATCGGACCAGGCCACCGCCCCGGTCCTAATCGACGCGGGCACGCCCACGCGCTCGCCCAGGTGCGGGAACGAGAGTATCTGCCCGAGCACCTCGGCCTGCAGCGGCTTGCCGATCTCGAGGTTCACCGACGTGCAGCGCCCGACGACGCCTCCCAGGTTCAGGATGTCGAGACGGTCTCCGACCTTGACGGTCTCCGGGACGTGGCCCGCGTACCCGCGCAGAGCGCGGCGCGCGCCGAGGACCGCGGCGATGATGTCGCCGTCGTTGAGGCCGATCATGCGCCCATGCACGTCCTCGAGCGTGTTGTAGACGGTCTTCGTGCCGTGGACCCGGACGGCGAGCACCATGCCTTCCTGGGCCGGGATCTCGTCGGACAGCAGCACTTCGCGGGGGATCCGGGCGTTGCGCGTCGTCGACGCGATCTTATCGAGCGTGACTTTCATGAGAGCACCTTCGTCCGCCTCGCGCGAGCGGCCAGCGTCATCGGCAGCGCGTGGAGCTTGGAGAAGCCCGCGGCCTCGTCTCCGGTCCAGAGCGCGGTCGTCTCGCCGTACGTGGCCGCGTCGGCGACCAGGGAGAATGGGCTCTGCACGCCCGTCACGTCGAAACGGCCCGCGCGCAGGCGTACGCGCGCCGAGCCGGTGACGGTCTCCTGGCTCGACGCGATCATGGCCTCGATGTCGCGCATGACGGGGTCGAAGTACAGGCCCTCATGGAGCATCTGGCCGTAGAACTCGCCGAGCTGGTTCTTCCAAAAGCTCTGCCAGCGCGTGAGCACGAGCTTCTCGAGCTCGTTGTGCGCGGCGATCAGCATCAGCGGCGCGGGGGCCTCGAAGCCGATGCGCCCCTTGATGCCGAGGATGGTGTCGCCCATGTGCACGCCGCGCCCGAGCGCGTACCGCCGCCCGAGCGCGTGCAGCGCGCCGACGAGCTCCACGCCCGCGAGCTTCTTGCCGTCGAGCGAGACGGGCACGCCCTTCTTGAAGCCGACGACGACGTCGCGACCGTCCGCGGGCGCCTGAGCCGAGGCGGACGGGAATGCGGAGTCGGGGATCTCGGTCCACGGATCGTGCGCGGCGCCCCCGCCGACGGTGGTGCCCCACAGGCCGGCGTTGACCGAGTAGACGGTGGTCTTCGCGGGCACCGCGAAGCCCTCCTTCGCGAGGTAGTCCGTCTCCTGCCGGCGGGACAGGCCGAGGTCGCGGATCGGGGCGTGGACCTTCATGCCCGGCAACAGTACCGAGAAGACCGCGTCGAACCGGACCTGGTCGTTGCCGGCGCCGGTCGAGCCGTGGCAGACCCCGTCCGCCGAGACCTCCTTGGCGACCCGCGCGACGAGTTCGGCCTGCAGGACGCGCTCGGCCGCGACGGAGAGGGGGTAGACCCGGCCGCGCAGGATGTTGCCCTGGATCAGCGGCACGGCGAAGCGGGCGAAGACCTCGGCGCGGCCGTCAAGCGCGCGGTGCTCCACGGCGCCGAGCGCCTTCGAGCGCGCCGCGATCTCGGCCAGCTCCTCGGAGGAGAACCCTCCGGTGTCCACCGTCGCGGTGACGACCTCCGCGCCGAGCTCCTTCTGGAGCCAGAGGGCGCAAAAGGTGGTGTCCAGGCCGCCGCTGAAGGCGAGCACGATCTTGGGCTTCTTCATATCAGTTGGTCATCCTTGAACGCAGGAATTCGATCAGCCTCTTCTGGGCGGCGGAGGACTCTCCGGCCACGAAGACGGTGTCGTCGCCGGCGAGCGTGCCGAGGAGCCCGGGCTGGGCCAGTCCGTCGAGGACGAGGCTGACGCGCGGGGCGGTGCCGGTGTCGCAGCGGATCACGGTCAGGTTCGGCCCGGCGGCGACGACGCTCCGCACGAAGGTGCGCAGAGGCATCTCGACGTCGTGCGCCGCCTCGGCGGTCGCGGGACGGTAGATGCCCCCGGCCTTCACCAGGCCGAGCTCGGCGATGTCGCGGGAGATGGAAACCTGCGTGGCGGCGATGCCGCTCTTCTTCAGGCAGCGGACCAGGTCGTTCTGCGTGGGGACCTCCTCCTGCGCGATCGCTTGGAGGATCGCGCTCTGCCGCGCCGCCTTGCGCTCATCGCGATCTGTATTTTTATTCATTGTGATGAATATTTATACATATGGACGCGCGCGTGTCAAGCGGATGTCTCGCGTCCGAGGTTCGATGAGGCTAGCGCCCGACGGCCTTTCGGAGGAACTCCGGCAGGGCGAAGGCCCCGGCATGAATCTCCGCGTTGTACCACTGCAGCGGCATCTGCGCGGACTTCACGCGCGCGGAGTTGAAGTGCCTCACCGGATGGACCCCCTTCGAGGCGTAGGCGAAAGCCCACAACCCTCCGGGATAAGTCAAGTTGGTGAAGGTATAGGCATCGGCCACCGGGAAGACCGCCTTCAGGATCTTCATGAGGTTCTTGATCGTTCCCAGCTCGTAGAAGGGCGAGCCCGCCTGGCTGACCACGATGCCGCGCTCCGTCAGGACGCGGCGCACGTCCTTGTAGAAGGTCGGGCCGAAGAGCTCCTTAGCCGGGCCGAAGGGCTCGGTCGAGTCCACGATGACCACGTCGAAGCGCTCGGAGGTCTCGCGCACGAACTTGACGCCGTCCTCGATGCGCACCTGCGCGCGGCGGCTGGAGAGGGCGGAGGCGGTCTTCGGGATGTATTTCTTCGAGGTCGCCACGACCAGGCCGTCGATCTCGACGAGCACGCAGCTCTCCACGGTCTTATGGCGCAGGACCTCGCGGACGGTGCCGCCGTCGCCGCCGCCGATGACCAGCACGCGGCGCGGGCGCGGGTGAAGGAAAAGGGGGACGTGCGCGATCATCTCGTGGTAGACGAACTCGTCGCGCTCGCTGACCATCGTCATCCCGTCGATGAGCAGCAGCTTGCCGTGGCCGGCCGTCTCCACCACCTCGACGGTCTGGAAAGGGCTCTTGCCCTTGAAGACGCGCCTCTTGAGCCGGAAGCCGGTGCGCACGACTCCTTGGTAGACCTCGTCCAGCCAGAGGTTCGCGTCGCTCATAGGGTGATCTCGAAGGCCTGCGCCGCGCCCACGCCCGGCTTGAAGTGGTGGTCGAAGCCCACGCGGTAGCCGCAGCTGAGCTTCTGGCGCACGGAGCGCTTGATCGGATAGTGACAGCGGATCTTCTTGCGCAGGCCCTGCGGCTGGAACAGCACGACGTCGCAGGACTGGGGCTTAAAGAGGTCCAACACGCGCGTGATGGTCTCGTTGGCGCCGGCATCGACGCAGTTGGTCTCGAAGCTGACATAGGAGCCGATCTTCTGCGGCGTGACGTGGACGGTGTAGTAGCGCGCCCCGCGGATCGCGTTGAGCGAATAGCCCATCGGCTCGAAGAGATGGTCGTCGACCTGGAAGCCGGGCATCAGGCTCCAGACGCCCGACTGCTCCTTGATATAGTCTTTCTTATGTTGGGGGCCGGACATGAACACGCGCGCGGCCTGCGGGTCGATGCCGTGCATCAGGATCTCCATCGTCAGGTCGTCCTGCGCGGGCGAATAGGGCTTGTCGAGATGGAAGAGGAAGACGTGATGGTCGTCGCCGTCGCCGAAGCGGTACGACCTGCCGGACATCTTCGCCGTCAGGCGCTTGACGTCGTCGAAGAAGTTGCCGGGCTGGTATTCCTGGAAGTGGGCGTTCTTGCGCTCATAGATGAGGTACGAGAAGTTCTCGTGGCCCAGGTCCTCGCAGAGCTGGAGGACGGCCTCGACGAGATCGGTTCGCCCGCAGGTGATCATGGTCAGCCAAGAGTCGGTGACGAAGAGGCTTGATTCGGAGAGGAGGTGGGCGTCGATCGACTCGTTCGAGATCGTGGAGAGGATCCGGGCCCGCGACTTGGCCACGACCCCCTTCCAGTAGTCCAGCCCGCGCGCGCGCAGGGACGGCTGCCCGGGCGCCAACGCGATCTCCAGCTTCTTCTCAGGTCCTTCGAAGAACATCCCTTGCCCCCTCCTTCCGCTTCTTGCGGCCCGCGGCGCGTTTCTTCACGTCCCGGCGGCGCAGTTCGCGCTCGGCGGCTTTGATCGTCTTCCAGTTCTGGGACACCTCGCGTCCATCCTTGAAGACGCGGCTGCGCCCGAAGACATGGGGGTGCCGCCGTTTGAGCTTCAGCGCCTGGCTCTCCGCCACCTCGTCGACGCCGAAATGACCGGCCTTCTCGGCGATCTTGGAATGGAAGAAGATGTGGAAGAGCAGGTCCCCCAGCTCGTCCTCGATCTCGTGCCAGCGGCCGCCGGCCAGGGCCTGCTCGAGCTCGAGGGTCTCCTCGCGCAGATAGACGATGAGGCTCTTGTGTGTCTGTTCTCGGTCCCAGGGGCAGCCCTGTCGGGAGAGGAGCCGGTTCACGACCGATCTCAAATGGGGAAGTCCGCGCGGCATCTCAGGGAACCGCGATGCGCTCGGCCCCGAAGCAAGGGACGAGGGCCTTCGGCAGCAGCACGCTGCCGTCGGCCTGCTGTCCGTTCTCGAGGATGGCGGCGGCCAGGCGGCCGACGGCCACGCCGGAGCCGTTGAGGGTGTGAACGAATTCCGGGGCGGCCTTGGCCTCGCGGCGGAAGCGCGCGTTCATGCGCCGGGCCTGGAAATCGGAGCAGTCCGAACACGAGGAGATCTCCCGGTACTTGCCTTCGGAAGGCATCCAGACCTCGAGGTCGTAGGTCTTCTGCGCGGAGAAGCCCATATCGCCGGTGCAGAGTTGTATCACGCGATAAGGAAGCTCCAGAGCCTCAAGAACGCCTTCGGCGTCGCGCACCAACTGTTCTAAAGATGAAAGGGAGTCTTCCGGCCTGGTGATCCAAACGAGTTCGACCTTATCGAACTGGTGATTCCTGATCACTCCGCGAACATCTTTTCCATAAGACCCCGCCTCTTGGCGAAAACATGGAGTGAATGCGGTCATCTTGAGCGGGAGCTTCTCTCCGCTCAATATCTCTTCGCGCACCAGGTTGGTCAGCGAGATCTCCGAAGTGGAGATCAGATACATCGTCGTGGTCTTGTCGCCCTCGGTGTTGACGGTCTTGTACATGTCGGCCTCGAACTTCGGGAGCTGGCCGGTCCCCTCCATGACCTCGGGGCGCACGAGGCAGGGGGGGGCGACTTCGAGATAGCCGCTCCGGGCGTGACGGTCGAGCAGGAAGGCTCCCAACGTGCGGATGAGGCGGGCCCCCGAGCCCTTCCAGAGCGCGAAGCGGGATCCCGACAGCTTCGCGGCGGCCGCGAGATCGAGGATGCCGAGCTTCTCTGCGACCGTTTGATGGTCGAGCGGCCTGAAATCAAATCTCCCCGGAGCGCGTCCGCTGCGCACGACGGGATTGTCGTTCTCGTCCCTGCCGGCCGGCGCCGACTCGTGCGGAAGGTTCGGCAAGTCCAGCGCCGCGGCCCTGATGGTCTTCTCGGACTCCGAGAGGAGCTTCTCCTTCTGCGGCATCTCGGACTTCAGCCGGCCGACCTCGGCCATCAGCGCCGCGGCCTTGGCCTCGTCCTTGGCCGCTTTTGCCTTGCCGATCTCCTGAGAAGCGGCGTTGCGCTTGGAACGCATGTCCTCGACTTCCTTCAGGAGGGCGCGGTGGGCCTCGTCCAGTTTGAGCAGGGAGTCCAGCGCCGGGCCCCAACACGCATGCCTCTTGGCCAGCGCCGCGCGGGCCTTGGCCGGGTCTCTGCGCAGCGAGCCCAGATCGTTCATCGCTTCACCTCGAGCGCGTCCTCCAGGATCTGGATCGTCCGCTCGCCCGGACGCGGCTCGAGCATGACTTGGAGGCGGAGTCGATCCGGCCACCAGCCGGAGCGCGACAAGCGGCGCAGATAGAGCTCGAGCCCGGGGCTGGTCTCAAGGGGGACCTCGACGACCTTGTTGGGACCGACCTTCGGCACGCGCCTCTCCTCGATCAGGAAGGGGATGGCCCACACTCCCTCGGCCGCGGCCTCGCCCGCCGGAGTCAGGCGGGAGGTCAGGCTGTAGCGCAGAAGAATGCCCTCCGAGGTCTGCGGTCCACGGTTCTTGAGCACGAGCCTGGCCCGAAGGCGGCTCTCCAGCTTCGGGGGCCCGTCCTCCAGAATCTTCACGTCGGCCCAGGACGCGACGCGCCCCGCTCGGGCGCGTCCCACCTGCCAGTGGACGCTCTCGAGCACGAGCTCGGCCGACGCGCGGACCGCCGCCGCCATGAACGCGGCGGCGAGAAGGATCGCTCTGCGGTGTGTCATCTCACTTCTTTTCGCCGTCGATCGGAAACTCGGGGTTGAC
>MGUL01000117.1:20201-33169 GCA_001800005.1 Elusimicrobia bacterium RBG_16_66_12
CTCGAGCCGGACCAGCCGCACGCCCTGCGTGTTGCGCGAGATGGTCTTGATGTCCTTGCAGCGCAGGCGGACGGCCTTGCCCTGCTCGGTCATCACCATCAAGTCGTCCTCGTCGGTGACCAGCTTCGTACCGTTGACGGACCCGTTGCGGTCGGTCGTTTTGATCGTGATGATGCCGCCGCCGCCGCGGCGCTGGCCGCGGTATTCGCTGAGCGCGGTCCTCTTGCCGAAGCCGTTCTCGCAGACGGTCAGCAGCGTCTTCTTCGTGTTGGGCGGGAAGACCTCCATGCCGACGACCTTGTCGTCCTTGTCCAGGCGGATGCCGCGCACGCCGGCAGCCGCGCGTCCCATCGAGCGGATATCGGCCTCCGGGAAGCGGATGGCCATGCCGTCCTTGGTCGCGACCAGCAGCTCGTCCTTGCCGGAGGTGTGCTGGACCTCGACGAGGACGTCGCCCTCGTCGAGCGTGATCGCGATGATCCCGCTGCGCCGGATGTTCTCGAAGTCCGCCAGCGGCGTTTTCTTTACGGTGCCGTTGCGCGTCGCCATGGCCAGGAACGTCTCCTGACCCTTCTTCTCTTCGAAGGAACGGATCGCGATGGCCGAGGTGACTTTCTCTTCTCCGGTGAGGGCCAACAGATTGACGACGGCCTTGCCGCGGGAAGTGCGGTTGCCTTCGGGGATCTCATAGGCCCGGAGCGCGAAGACCCGGCCGCGGTTCGTGAAGAACAGAAGCGCGGCGTGGGTGTCGGTCACGAAGAAGTGCTCGATAAAATCCTCTTCCTTGACGTCGGCGCCGGTGATGCCCTTGCCGCCCCGGCCCTGGGCCTGATAGGTGGCGACGGGGATCCGCTTGACGTAGCCGGTATTGGAGAAAGAGATCACGACCTCTTCCTTCTGGATCAGGTCTTCGAGCGACATCTCGGCGGCCTCAGAGGTGATCTGCGTCTGCCGGGACTTGCCGAAGGCCTCCTTGACGCCCTCGAGCTCCTTGGTGATGATCGCATAGACCTTCTTGACGTCGGCCAGGATGGCCTTGAGCTCGCCGATCTTCTTGACCAGGCCGTCGTACTCGTCCTGCAGGTCGCCGACCGAGAGCTTGGTCAGGTTGGCCAGACGCATCTCGAGGATCGCGTTGGTCTGCGCCTTCGACAGCTCGAAGGCCTCGATCAGCTGCGTGCGGGCGTCGTCGGTGTCCTTGGAGCCGCGGATGATCTTGATCACGCGGTCGATGTTCTTGACCGCGATGATCAGGCCCTCCAAGATGTGGGCCCGGTCAAGGCACTTGCGTAATTGGAATTTCGTCCGACGCACGACAACCACTTTGCGGTGCTGGACGAAATGGCCCAGCATGTCGCGCACGCCCAGGATGCGCGGGCGGCCGTCGACGAGGGAGAGGAGGATCACGCCGAAGGTGGTCTCCATCTGCGTGTGCTTGAGCAGCTGGTTCAAGACCACGTTCGCGTTGCCGTCCCTCTTGATCTCGATGACCACGCGCATGCCCTTGCGGTCGGACTCGTCGCGGATGTCCGAGATGTCGGGGATCTTCTTGTCGCGCACGAGCTCGGCGATCGTCTCGAGCAAAGTGGACTTATTGACCTGATAGGGGAGCTCGGTGATGATGATGGCCTGGCGGTTGCCCTTGATGTCCTCGATCTCGGTCTTCGACTGAATCCTGACTGAACCGCGGCCGGTCTCGAAGTAATCCCGGATGCCCGCGCGGCCGCGCACGATGCCGCCGGTGGGGAAATCGGGGCCCTTGATGATCTTCATCAGGTCCTTGCTCTCGGTCTTCGGGTCCTTGATGAGGGTGATCGCGGCCTCGCAGACCTCGGAGAGGTTGTGCGGGGGGATGTTGGTCGCCATGCCGACCGCGATGCCCGAGGAGCCGTTGACGAGAAGGTTCGGGACCTTGGCCGGCATCACCGAGGGCTCGGTGGTGGTGCCGTCGAAGTTCGGGGTGAAATCGACCGTGTCCTGGTCGATGTCGGCCATCACCTCTTCGGCGATCTTGGCTAGGCGCGCCTCGGTGTAGCGGTAGGCGGCCGCGGGATCGCCGTCGACCGAGCCGAAGTTGCCCTGGCCGTCGATCAGCGGGTGCAAGAGAGAGAAGTCCTGGACCATGCGCACCATCGCGTCGTAGACGGCGGAGTCGCCGTGCGGATGGTACTTCTTCAGCACCTCTCCGACGACGCCGGCACACTTGGAATACTTCTTGTTCGAGGCCAGGCCCTCGTCGTGCATCGCGTACAGGATGCGGCGGTGGACGGGCTTCAGGCCGTCTCGGATGTCGGGCAGGGCGCGGCCGACGATGACCGACATCGAGTAGTCGATGTAGGAGCCGCGCATCTCGGCGCCGAGGTCGCGCTGGATGATCTTCGCGTTCGCCGGCTCCGGCGTCAGTTCGGGCTGTTCGGGCTTGCTCATATCAATCTCCAAAAGCGCTGATTATAGGTCACGCGCGAATATCCCTTTGCCACACGACTGCATCGTTCACCATATCGCGACCTCCCTGGCCGCACGTCGATGCGCAGCGGCGCGCGCCATCAATACGGTTCCGGAGTTATCCACAGAATTATGCCGGCATAAATCGGTGGATAACTTCGGCGCACAGAAGCGCGCGTCCGCTGAAGCGTGTGTTCGGTGCGGGGCATGTGCCCTCGATTCGTTTCCGCCGTTTTCGTTTTTCCCGTCGTCATGCTGTTTGACGTTTCCCGTTCCCCAACGTGCCGTTCATGCTTCCGCGCCCGAACTTCTGATTAGACTGACCAGCTTAATTCTGCTCCGAAATCGGCATCTAACGAATTGTAGCGGAATTATCAGCATTTAGCCTGAATTTTGTCGGCGCGATGGGAATCGTGATAGGCTGACCGCGTCGGCGTTGCCCCGCCACAACCAAGTTTGGACATGATTATCTCCGCGTGATGTCGTCACAAGACATCCTTCGGCAACACGCTTCTGACGGCCGCACGCGCGTTATCCATGATTTTCGCCGCTTCCGCAGCTTCGCTGAATGAGATGTCGCGAGCGTGCCGAGGATAACGGGAATCGACGGCGTATTCTGTCAACTGTTCCTGATCCTTCTCGGTTAAGGTAGATGAAAGCCCCTTCGGAAGAAGCGAAACAAGCTCGCCGATATCGTGAATCTTCGGGAAGTCGACGCCTTTCACGCACAGCAAAGCCTTGAGATATTTTTCGACGCATTGTTGAGAATGGAAACAAACAATATCTGCCGGGCAATCCTTGCCGGAAGCCATCAAAAGCTGCACGGCCCGATGATCAGATTCCGCTTTCTCGATCCAGGCGCGAACAACCGTGTTCAAATCAATGCGTTCGTTCATAAAGGATGCGACCTTCTCGCTCAACGGCGCGTCCAATGGTCCCGGAAATTGTTTTTTCCGCAGCCAACTCTTCTGGGGTGAGGATCACAATGTCCTTGGCCAAGCCCATTGCGTGTAAAGCGACCCGGATGTCCACGCACTTCTGACGACGTGAGCCTTCGATTTTTGGCAAGACGACAAGAAGATCGACATCACTATCCTTGTCGGCCTCGCCGCGCGCATAGGACCCGAACAAGATGACTTGCTCGGGGGCGAAACCGCGGACGATGCGGTCCACCATTTCGCGGATGATTCCTTGCGCTTGCTTCTCAATCAACTGCCGGTGCGGCAAGGCTCCGGCCCGGGCGGCGAAGAAGATCGACTCTTCGAGCCACCGCAGGCGGTCTTCGGGACTGACCGAAAGCCCTGCCAACACTTGATGCCTCCAGGCTTCTTCAAAGCTGCCGATCGCCGCGGATTCAGCCATTCTTCGTCTCTTGAGCCAGGATTTCCAAAGCCTCGATGTCGGCTAGGTCTTGAGGCCGTCCTGCACGCGTCTTCAAAACGATGAGATCAGGGATAGCGGCGATGCGGACCGCCCCTCCGCCGATCGAGACCGAACGTGAATGCGACCAAAGATCCTGGAACGGAAGCGGCGGCTCAAGGAACAGATCCACCGTGAACATCGGATTCTTTGAATCGGTGAAGGAGAAGACCATCATGCCTTTCTCCTCGCGCCAGGTCTTTCGAGTCCCGGCGTCAAGAAGCCCCATCGGGTCGACCGGAGCCCGCGGCCTGAGTCCCAAAGCGACGAGAGCCGAGACCGCTTTACCCGCAGTCGAGGATTCCCAGTCTATCACCAAGTCGAGGTCTGCCGTCATCCGGGCATAGCCGTGGAGAACCACGGCCACGCCGCCGACGACCACGTAGCGGGCGCCGCTTTTCTCCAACGCCTCGAAGACGGGTTCGAACAATGCCATTGATGGGTCAGATGTCGAGGTTCTTGACTTCCTTGGCGTGCTTCTCGATGAACAGGCGGCGCGGCTCGACCTTGTCGCCCATCAGCGTGACGAAGGCGTTCTCCGTGTCGGCGGCGTCGACGACCTTGACCTGCAGCAGGCGGCGGCGCTTGGGGTCCATCGTGGTCTCCCAGAGCTGATCCGGGTTCATCTCTCCGAGACCCTTGTAGCGCTGGATCTGCGCCCCGGCGCGGCCCGCGTCGCGGACCATCAGGATCAGGTCCTTGAGGCTGTAGCCGTCGGATTCCGAGTGGGAGGTCTTCGCGCGGAAGAGCGGCTTCGTCTTCTCGTCGCGGACGACCTCATACCACTTCAGGTCGAGACCCATCTCCTGGAATTTCTTGGACAGGCCGTCGAGCTTAGCCATCTCCCAGAGTTCCTGCACGTCGGGCTCCAGGGACTCCACATCGGCTTCGCTCAACGGGGACTCCTCGACGGCCGCGCCCTCGGCGGGAGCCTCGGCGGTCTTGAGAGGAGGCTTTTTCGCCTTCTCCGCGCGATCCTCGATAAGCTTCTTCTTCTGCTCGGCGACGTAGGCGTCGCGGTAGGTCTTCCACTCCTTCTCGGAGTAGAAGAACTCGTATTCTCCCGCGCCCTTCTCGACGCGGTAGAGCGGCAGCCTGCCGCTCGCCTGATACTCGAGGAAGTCCTCCAGGTGGAGGCTCTTGCGTTCGATGTGGCGGATCAGGCTCTCGAGCTCGTTCAGGAGCTTCAGCAGGTCGCGCAGGTCCTCGACGTCGAGCTTCTTCGACTTGCCGTTGGCCGGGTTGATGGCCGTGACCTCGAGGGAGTTGCGCCCTTCGTTGAGCAGCCACTGCTCCATCTTCTCCTCGGTGTCCACATACATCTCGGTCTTGCCCTTCTTGACCTTGAAGAGCGGCGGCTGGGCGATGTAGATGTGGCCGTTCTCGACCAAGGCCTTCATCTGGCGGTAGAAGAAGGTCAGGATCAGGGTGCGGATGTGCTGGCCGTCGACGTCGGCGTCGGCCATGATGATCAGCTTGTGATAGCGGAGCTTGTCGATCTTAAGGCCGTCCTCGCCCTCGCCGATGCCGGTCCCGATGGCCGAGATCAAAGTGCGCACCTCCTCATTGGAGAGGATCTTGACCAGCCGCGCCTTCTCGACGTTCAGAATCTTGCCTTTGATGGGGAGGATCGCCTGGAACGCCCGGTCGCGGCCCTGCTTGGCGGAACCGCCGGCCGAGTCTCCCTCGACGATGAAGAGCTCGGATCGCTCCGGGTCGCGCTCCTGGCAGTCGGCCAGCTTGCCGGGCAGGCTCGAGCCGTCGAGCACGCCCTTGCGGCGGGTGAGGTCCTTGGCCTTGCGCGCGGCCTCGCGGGCCTCGGCGCCGGCGATGGCCTTCGCACAGATGGACTTCGCGGTGGAGGGGTGCTCCTCGAAGAAGGTCACAAGGACGTCTCCGACGAGCGACTTGACGATGCCCTCGACCTCTTGGTTGCCGAGCTTGGCCTTGGTCTGTCCCTCAAATTGCGGATTCGGAACCTTGACGGAGAGGACCGAGCAGAGCCCCTCGCGGACATCGTCGCCGGTGACGTTCCAGTTCTTGCCCTTCAGGAGGTCGTACTTCTTGATGTAGTCGTTGATCACGCGCGTCAAGGCTGAGCGGAAGCCGGCCAGATGCGTGCCGCCTTCCGGCGTCTTGATGTTGTTGACGAAGGAGAAGATGGTCTCGGAGTAGTCGTCGTTGTACTGGATGGCGAAGTCGACGACGACCTCATCCTTCTCCTTGGACATCGAGATCGGCTCTGGATGGACGAGCTTCTTGTTCGCGTTGAGGTGTTTGACGAACTGAGTGATGCCGCCCTCGTAATGGAACGTGTGGCGCTTATCCTCGCGCTCGTCGGTGATCGAGATCTTCGCGCCGGCGTTGAGGAACGCCAGCTCGCGCAGTCGATTTGAAAGGGTCTCGTAGGAATACTGATGGCCGTTGAAGATGTCGGGATCCGGCTTGAAGGAGATTTTCGTGCCGTGCAGGTCGGTCTTGCCGACGGACTTCACGTCGGCTTCCGGCTTGCCGCGCTTGTAGCTCTGGACCCAGACCTTCCCGTCCTTATGGATCTCGGCCTTCAACCACTCGGAGAGGGCGTTGACGCAGGTGATGCCGACGCCATGGAGGCCTCCGGAAACCTTGTAGGCGCTTTTATCGAACTTCCCTCCCGCATGCAGATAGGTCAAGATGACCTCGAGCGCGGACTTCCCCTTGAACTTCGGGTCCTTCATCGGATCGACGGGTATGCCGGAGCCGTCGTCCTGGACGGTGATCGCGTTGCCCTGGTGGATGAAGACGTCGACCGTCGTGCAGCGCCCGGCCAGGATCTCGTCGACGGAATTGTCGACGGCCTCGTAGACCAGGTGATGGAGTCCGGAGGGGCCGGTGCTGCCGATGTACATGGCGGGGCGCTTGCGCACGGCCTCCATGCCCTCGAGGACCTGTATCTTCGACGAATCGTAATTGGTGTTTTCCTGCTTGCCCATTTCAGTCGTCTCCACCGCGGCGTCGGACATGGTAGTTCCTCCCGCGTCAAACTTTAACGGTAAGTCGTCCGGACCGCGAGTATCCACGGCCGGCTGAAATACTTATTGAGGGACTTTACGAGACCCTCAGACCTCATGTGCAGCTCCTGCGCCGCGGCCGAACTCTTCGGCCTCACGTATAAAGTCCCCTTCTTGACCCCGACCAACTCCCAGTGCCGAGCGAAGGCCCCGCACTCCTTCTCCCAGACCGAACTTAATATCGCGAGGCGGTCCGGGGGGGAGGCGCGGCGCTGAAAAGCCGCGACCAAGTCCCCGGCGTTCGCCCAACGCCCCCGAGGGGCGCCCGGTCTCGGCGTCATTGCCTCATCGGCATCACGACGAAGCGGTAGTCTCCCTCGCCGGCCTCCGGCTCGAAGAGCGCGGGATTGATGGGACTCGTCATCGCGACGACCGTCTTGTCGGTATCTATATGCTTCAAGGCGTCCACGACGAATTGTGGATTGAATGCGACCGAGAAATCCGCGCCGGGATATTCCACGGCGAGGTCCTCGGCGAACTCGTTGCTCTGGCTCGAGGCGGTCACGTGCAGCAACCCCTTCTTTAAAGCATACTTGACGGAACCGCCGCGGTCGACCGCGCAAAGCGAAGCCCTCTTGGTCACAGCCAGAAGGTCCTTCGTCGGCGCCATGAAGATGACCTCCTTTTTGGTTGGGATGACCTGCTCATAATTTGGGAAGGATCCGCCGACGAGACGGGAGAGGAGAGTCGTCCCCTTTAGTTGGAAGGTGATCTGGTTCTCGGTCACGGCCAATAGTATTTTCTCCTCCGAACCCTCCTCGATGCCGAGCACTCCAAGAAGCCTCAGGAACTCGGTGAGAACCTTCGTTGGGACAATGACGGAGAATTCTTTATCATTAGGAATTATCTTTTTCGCCATCACGGCCAGGCGCCGGCCGTCGGTCGAGACCATCTCTAAAGTCCCTTTCTTGGCGGACCAGAAGACCCCGTTAAGGACGTGCCGGGTCTCATCCGAAGAAGCCGCGAAGATGGTCTTTTTGATCATCTCCCCGATCAAGACCGCCGGCAGCTCAAAAGCCGCCGCCTTATTAAAATCAGGAAGGACTGGATATTCCGACTTTAGAGCGCCGACCATCCCAAAGCGTGAGCGTCCGCACTTCAATGAAACCTTCCCGCCGGCATCCACGGCCATTTCAACCTCTTCGGCGTCCGGCAGGCTATGGAGGATGTCCGCGAATTTCTTAGCGGGAATGGTGATGGAACCGTCGCTCTCTATATCGGCCTTGAGAAAATGCTTAACCCCCATCTCTAGGTCGGTTGAAACGACCTTAACCTTGCCGCCTTCGGTTTCTATGAGGAAGTTTAAGAGGATTGGGAGAGTGGTTCTGGAAGAGAGGGCTGATTGAATAGTTTGGACCCCTTGAGCCAGTTCTTCCTTGCCGATGGTTATTTTCATTTCAATCCATCCTCTTCTTCATCAAGCGGGGGATATTGTGGATAATCCAAACAGCTCTCGGCCGTCCGGTGGGAAGTCTTGTGGAAAACTCAGCGGACTTATGCGTGTTATCCACAGCCGCGGAACCCATCCACGGCCGCGCGAAGTATTCCACAAGTCTTCCACCGGTCATCTTTCCGCCGTCCTGATGTCTGATTTTAATTTATTGATGAGTTCCAGGAAAAATGGGTCCTCTTCCACCTTCTTTCCGATCTTTTTGCGGGCATGGAGGACGGTGGAATGGTCCTTGCCGCCGAAAGCCCGCCCGATGTCGGTGGAGGACTGCTCCGTCATCTCACAACTGAGGTACATCGCCACTTGGCGAGGCAGGGAGATTGAGGCCGTGCGTTGGTGGCCCTTAAGGTCCTTGACGTCGACGGAGTACTTCAGAGCCACGATGCGCTGGACGGTCTCGATGCGCACGGGATTTGAGTCGTCGGCCGTGATGGTGTCCTTAAGGATCTCCCTCGCCTCATCGATGGAAAGAGGGCTCCCTGTCATGGACTGGAAGGCCTTCAGGCGGATCAGGGACCCCTCCAGCGAGCGCACGTTCGTCTTGACCGAGGAGGCGACGTAGAGGATCACGTCGTCAGGGACCGAGAACTGCTCGATCTCAGCCTTCTTGCGTAGGATGGCGATGCGAGTCTCTAGGTCCGGCGCCTTGATATCCGCCATGAAGCCCCACTCGAGCCGCGAGACGAGGCGCTGCTCCAGCGGGGACAGCTCCTTCGGCGACCGGTCGGACGAGACCACGATCTGCTTGCGCGAGTCGAAGAGCGCGTTGAAGGTGTGGAAGAACTCCTGTTCGGATCGTTCTTTCGCGATGAGGAACTGGATGTCGTCGATGAGCAGGCAATCGAGGCAGCGGTAGCGGGCGCGGAATGTCTCAAGACCGTTGTTCTGCACCGCGCCGATGTACTCGTTGACGAACTGTTCGCTGGTCGTGTAGAGAACGCGCGCCTTCGGGTGCTGGCGGCGCATGGCGTTTCCGATGGCGTGCATCAGATGAGTCTTCCCCAATCCGACGCCGCCGTAGATGACGTAAGGGTTGTATTGCGTGCCCGGGCTTTTCGCGATGGACTCGGCCGCGGCGCGGGCGAGGCGGTTGGATTCGCCGATGACGAAGGTCTCGAAGGTATAGCGCGGGTTGAGGTCCGAAAGGGTGAAATCCGACTGGGGGGAGGCCTCGGGGACCGGGTCCGAAGGAGGAAGCACGCGCGTGAGATCGCGCTCGATGTGGAAATCGATGCCCACATCCGATCCAGAGATCTCGCGGAGGAGGCAGAGGAGACGTTTCTGGTGGCGCTCCTTGATGCCGTCCGAGAAGAACTTATTGGGCGCCTTCAGGAGCAGCACCCCATCTTCCAGTGACATTGCTTCCACCGGCTTGAGCCAGAGTTCCGAGTTCTCCTCTCCTATCTCCGCTCGCAAGCGCTCCACGGCCTGATTCCAAAGATCGGTCGCTGGTGATGTTTTCACAAGATATCCACATGCGTGGATAAAAGGTTATCCACAGATTAAATCTATATTTTTATTACTCTTTTTAATATCTTTTAATACGGTGAATAAGTGCCTGGAGACGGCGCGCCGCGCGCCCGGATGAGCGGAGCGCCCGATGGCACATAGTACAAATTTATTCTTAATAGAGTCAACTTCCGGAGAGCATGAGGCGCGTTGACTCGCGGGTGCCGCAATGGCTAGAATTGCGCACTATGGAGATCCAACTCACCGCCAAGCAGCTTAAGATCACGCCCGCCCTGCGCGACTATGTCCAGCAGAAGATGGGCAAGGCCCAGAAGTACTTCGACCATATCGTGTGGGGCCAGGTTTTCCTCTTCGTGGAGAAGCGCGCCCACAAGGCCGAGGTGATCGTTCATGCCCCGGGACAGACCTTCCGGGTCATCGCCACTGCGGCCGACCTTTACTCCGCCATCGACCTCGCCTCGGACAAGATCGACGCGCAGCTCAAGAAGCACAAGGAGCGCGTCAAGGTCCGTCATAAGTCCAAGGTCTCCGAGATCGTCCCCGAGGCGCCGGTGTCGGAGAACGCGAGCTTCTCCGTCGTGCGCCAGCTGGTGTCGGCGATGACGCCGCAGCGGGCCGTCGAGGAGATGGAGAGCAGCGGGCACCAGTTCCTGGCTTATCTCGACCGCGACACCGACCAGATTCAGGTGGTCTTCCGCCGGAGCGACGAGAGCTTCGGCATCATACATCCGGTGCGCAAGAACAAGCGCTGAGACGTGCAGGCCGCGGAACTCACCGTCGGCGACCTCCTCAAGGAGCAGGGAGAGAGGCTTCGTCTGGAGGTCCTGTCCGGGGAGAAGTCCCTCGGGCGGAGGATCACGGTCGGAGACCTCAACCGGCCGGGCCTGGCGCTGTCCGGCTTCCTCGACCGCTTCCGTGCGGAACGGATCCAGGTCTTCGGCAACGGCGAGCAGGCCTACTGCCAGAAGGGCGACGCCAAGAAGCTGGCCGATTGCCTCTCGGCGATGCTGGCCATCCCGGAGGTGCCGTGCGTGATCGTCACGCACAACGCCCCAGTTCCGCCGGCCTTGTCGCAGGCCTGCAAGAAGCACGCGGTCCCGCTGCTGCGCTCGGCCTTCGACACGGCCACGCTCGCGGGCGAGCTGTCCGAGGCCCTTGAATCGCGTTTGGCGCCGGCGACCACCGTGCACGGCGTGCTCGTCGACGTCTACGGCCTGGGCGTGCTCATCCAGGGGGAGGCCGGGATCGGCAAGTCCGAGTGCGCGCTGGAACTGCTTAAGCGCGGCCACCTCCTCGTCGCCGACGACGCGGTCCAGATCCAGCACCGCCGCGGCGGGATCCTCCGCGGCTATTGTCCGGAGCCGCTCAAGAACCACATGGAGATCCGCGGCCTGGGCGTCATCGACATCAAGCTCCTCTTCGGCATCGGGGCGATCCGTGAGCGCGCGCGCATCGAACTCTCCATCAAGCTCGAACCCTGGAACCCGCAGACCGCCTACGACCGCACGGGGCTCGACGGGCGCAAGGTCTCCATCCTCGACGTGGAGGTGCCGCTCATCCGCATCCCCGTCAGCCCCGGCCGCAACCTCGCGGTCCTCATCGAGGTAGCCTCGCTCAATCAGCGCCTGCGTTCCCAGGGGTACTTCTCCGCGGAGACCTTCAACAAGCGCCTCATCGAGCGCATGAAGACGAAGGAGAGGCCGTGAAGGCCAAGGGATCCCCGGAACCGAAGAAGCTCTTCATCATCACCGGAGTCTCCGGCGCCGGGAAGAGCCAGGCCCTCAAGGTCTTCGAGGACTTCGGCTACTTCTGCGTCGACAACCTGCCGATCGCCCTCGTCGACCAGTTCGCCGATTTCGTCCGCAGTTCCCCTTCAATGACGCGCGTGGCCCTCGGCATGGACGTGCGCGAGGGCAAGCTCCTCGCCCTGATGCCCAGGCTGCTGCGCGAGATCAAGTCCCGGGGCCTTCGCGTCAGCGTCCTTTTCCTCGACGCGGCCGACGCGTCCATCGTGCACCGCTTCTCCGAGACGCGCCATCGCCATCCGTTGGGCGGCAAGATCGCCGAAGCAGTCAAGGTTGAGCGCCGCCTGCTGGTCCCGATCAAGGGCGTGGCCGACAAGACCATCGACACCACCCATCTGACGCTGGGTGAGCTCAAGGAGAAGATCTCCGAGACCCTCGGCCTGACCCGCACGCACGAGATGACGCTGCAGGTCGTCAGCTTCGGCTACAAGCACGGCATCCCCATCGACGCCGACATCGTGATGGACGTGCGCTTCCTGCCGAACCCGCACTACGTCTCGGGCCTGCGCAAGCTCACCGGCCTCGACGAGAAGGTCCGGCAGTACATCCTGGCCCAGCCCATCGCGCGCCGCTTCCTCAAAGACTGGCTCCATCTCATCGAGGAGCTCCTGCCCTACTACGTCAGCGAGGGCAAATCCTATCTGACCATCGCGATCGGCTGCACCGGGGGCCGCCATCGTAGCGTCTTCTGCACGCGCTGGCTGTCGCAACATCTGCGCAGTTCCGGCCATCCCATCCAAGAGTTCCACCGGGACGTCTCGCTGTGATCAACTTCATCGTCGTCACGCACGGGGAGTTCGGCGCTTATCTCGTGGAGGCCGCGGAAGGCATCGTGGGCCGCCAGGACCAAGGCGTGCGCGCGATCGCGACCTCCTCGCGCCTTTCGGTGCCCGAGATCCGCGCGAAGATCGCCCGCGCGCTGCGCGAGCTCTCCAGCCCCGACGGGACCATCGTCTTCACCGACATGCCCGGCGGCACGCCCAACAACCTCTCGTTCCCGCTGATCAAGGACGCCTCGCGCGTCGAGATGGTCAGCGGGGTCAACCTGTACATGCTGGTCTCCGCCTTCAGCCAGCGCGACTGCATGCCCCTGGAAAGCCTCGTGTCGAAGATCGTGGCCGACGGGCAGAAGTCCATCCGGGACGTGCGGCTCATGTTCCTGGCCGCCGCGGGGTCGCGCTGATGCCCATCGTCCTTCTGCGCGTCGACGACCGCCTGGTGCACGGTCAGGTGGTGGAAGGCTGGCTGCCCCAGATCAAGGCCGACCTCGTGGCCGTCGTCTCCGACTCGGTCGCCTCCGACGAGGTCCAATCCGCCCTGATGAAGATG
>MGUL01000117.1:33239-34802 GCA_001800005.1 Elusimicrobia bacterium RBG_16_66_12
AGACGGCCGCCCGCCGCATCCTGATCCTCGTGCCGAGCCCGGCGGAGGCGCTGGCTCTGCTGCAGAACGGCGTGGCGGTCGAGCGCGTGAACGTCGGAGGACTCCATTACACGGTCGGGAAGATCCAGCTCGGACGCGCGCTGTTCCTGGACGAGAAGGATAAGGCCGCGCTCAAAGCCATCGCCGAGCGCGGCGTGCGCCTGGAGGGCCGCGCGCTGCCCGCCGACCCCGAAGAGAACCTCGCTTCCATCCTGGAGGGGCGTTGATTCCCGCCCAGGAGACCGTCGGCGCGGCCGCGCTCGCCTTGTTGGAGCTGGACGCGGCCTCGGTGGGGCCGATGCTCCTCTCGCGGCCGTTCGTGGTGGGGCCTCTCGTCGGGACGTTCCTCGGCAGCCCGCTGCTCGGGGCCGGACTCGGCGCCGCGATCGAGGCGGTGACGCTCGAGGATCTTCCGCTGGGCGGAAGCCTGGAGGTCTCGGCGCCGGTCGCGGCCGGCGTCGCGGCGTGGCTGGCCGCGGGCCCGTGCGCCCTCCCCGCCGAGGCCGCCTTCCCGGCCGGTCTCGCCGCGGGCTGGGTCCACGCCCGCGCGGAGATTTTTCTGCGCTCGCGTCGCTCCATCCACGTCCGCCGCGCTCAGGCGTCGCTGGCGCGGGGGCTCGAGCCACGGCTCGGCCGCGAACTCGCCTCGGCCCTCGCGCTGCAGGTCCTGGCCACGTTCGTCGTGATCGTCGCGGCCTTCCTGGCGGCGGGGCCCGTCCTGAAGCACCTCTGGCCGCATCTGCCGGAGACGCTCCGCGCGGGCGCTCGCTGCGCCGTCGTCGCCGCGCCCTGGCTTGGAGCCGGAGGGCTGGCCGCATCGCTCTGGGGGAAGTCGTGAGCGCCCTGCGCGCGCGGATGTTCCTGCGCTGCCTGTTCCTGCAGTCCGGGTTTTCCGACGAGAGCCGCCAGGCCCTGGGTTTCGCCTGGGCCTTGGATCCGGCCCTGCGCGCCGCCTATGGAAGCGACGCGCCCGGCCTGGCCGCGGCTCGCGCGCGCCACCTAGGTCCGTTCAACACGAACCCCTGCGCCGCCGGGGTCATCCTCGGCTCCACGGCCGCGCTCGAGTCCCGCGCCGCCGGGACCCCCGCCTTGGCCGAGCGCGTCCTGGCGCTCAAGTCCGCGGCGGGAGCGTCCCTGGCCGGGGCGGCGGACGCCCTTTTCTGGGGGTCCTTGCGGCCGCTGGCCGCGTCCCTGGCGGTCTTCACGGCCGCCGTGTTCCATCATCTCCGCTTGCCTCATGCTCTTTTCTGGGGCGCGTTCGCCGGCCTGGCCGTCTTCAACGCCCCGTCCCTGGCGGCGCGCTGGGTGGGCCTCTCCAAAGGCCTCGCCGAGGCGGACGCCTCCCTGCTTTCCGTGGTCCGTTTCCCGGTCCAGGCGTGGATCCGCCGAGGCCGCCTGGCGGCCATCTTCCTTTTGATCGCGGCCTCGGCGCTGGTGGGCTCTTCGGGGTTGGTCGCGAGTCCTCTGTTCGCCGCTTGCGCCTTCGCGGCGGGAGCGGTCCTATCGCGCGTCGTGGGCGGCCCC
>MGUL01000117.1:34814-38521 GCA_001800005.1 Elusimicrobia bacterium RBG_16_66_12
GTCGCCGCGGCGGCGGGAGGGTGGACGCCGTGACCGAGCGCATCTTCACCATCAAGAACCGCCTCGGCCTGCACGCGCGCCCGGCCGCTCTCTTCGTCCAGGAGGCCGCCAAGTTCAAGAGCCAGATCCTCGTGGTCAAGGACGGCCTCGAGGTCAACGGCAAGAGCGTGATGGGTCTGATGCTTCTGGCCGCCGAGGGCGGCTCCAAGCTCACGGTCAAGGCCGACGGCCCCGATGAGGCCAAGGCCCTCGAGGCGCTTGGGAACATCTTCGATCGGAAGTTCGATGAGGACTGAATCTTGATCGTCATCAAAGGCATCGCGGCCAGCCCCGGCATCTCCATCGGCAAGGCCTACGTGGTCGAGGACGAGGACATCGTCGTCGAGCGCGTGGAGATCGCCCGCGACCGCGTCAAGGAGGAGGTCCGGCGCTTCAAGCACGCGCAGAAGGCCACGCTGCGCGACCTTGACGCCGCCGAGCAGAAGGTGCTGAAGGTCCTCGGCAAACAGCACGCGAAGCTCATCGACGCCCACCGGCTGATCCTCAAGGACACCCTGATCACGCAGGACGTGTCCAAGCGCATCGTCGGGGAGCGCGTCAACGCCGAGTTCGCCCTCTCCGAGGCCCTCGACCAGGTCAACCGCCAGTTCGAGAAGATGGACGACGAGTTCTTCCGCGAGCGCCGCCACGACCTCTTCGACGTCGGCAAGCGCCTGCTGCTTCACCTGATGAAGCGGCAGAAGCGCAGCTTGGCCGAGATCGAGCACGAGTGCGTGCTGATCGTGCGCAACCTGCTGCCCTCCGACACGCTGGGGCTCAAGGACACGAAGATCCTCGGCTTCGCCACCGACCTGGGCGGCAAGACCTCGCATACAGCCATCCTCGCCCAGAGCCTGGAGATCCCGGCCGTGGTCGGCCTCTCCGACGTCAGCCGCCGCGTCAAGACCGGCGACCTCGTCGTCCTCGACGGCGAGCAGGGCATGGTCATCATCAACCCCGGCCCCGAGACCATCGCGAAGTACGAGAAGGTCCAGCAGAGGGCCGTGGCCGAGGAGCGCTCCCTCGAGTCCCTGAAGGGCCTGCCCGCCGTCACGCAGGACGGGCGGGCTTTCCGCCTCGAGGCGAACCTCGACTCCCCCGAGGAACTCAAGAACCTCGTCGCCCTCCAGGTCGACGGCATCGGCCTCTTTCGGACCGAGTACCTCTTCCTCAACCGCACCGAGGTCCCCGGCGAAGAAGAGCAGGCTAAGGCCTACTCGGCCGTGGTCAAGGCCATGGACGGCAGGGAGGTCATCATCCGCACGGCGGACATCGGCGGCGACCGGCTTTCCCACATCGGCATCGACGGGCCCAAGAACGAGACGAATCCCTTCATGGGCCTGCGCGGAGTGCGCCTCTTCCTGCGCCACCTCGACCTCTTCAAGACCCAGCTGCGCGCGATCCTGCGCGCCTCGCTGAAGGGCAAGGTGCGGGTCATGATCCCGATGGTCTCCTCGGTCGGCGAGGTGATCGCGACCAAGAAGCTCCTCGACCAGGCCCGGGCCGAGCTGGCCGCGGAAGGCCTGGCGTTCAAGGAGGAGCTCGAGCTCGGCATCATGGTCGAGATCCCCTCGGCCGCGATCCACCTCGACGCCTTCCTGCCGCACGTGGACTTCATCTCCATCGGCACCAACGACCTGATCCAGTACACCCTCGCCGTCGACCGCATCAACGAGCACGTCACGCACCTCTACGACCCCTACCACCCCGCCGTCGTGCGCCTGCTCGATTCCGTCGTGCAGACCGCGCACAAGCGCGGCAAGTGGGTCGGCGTCTGCGGCGAGATGACCTCGGACCCCCGGGCCGTGCCGCTGCTGGTCGGCCTCGGCGTGGACGCGATGTCGGTCTCTCCGCGCATGTTCCTGCGCGTCAAGCAGGCGGTCCGCAGCCTCAAGCACGAGCCCCTCAAACGCCTCATCGCCAAAGCCGTCAATTGCTCCGAGTCCGACGAGGTCCGCCGGCTCCTGGAGCAGAGCCAATGACGGAGACGTCCCGCATCCGCAACTTCTCGATCATCGCCCACATCGACCACGGCAAGTCGACGCTGGCCGACCGTCTGCTCGAGGCGACGGGGACCATCGCCAAGCGCGACATGCAGGCCCAGATCATGGATTCCATGGAGCTGGAGCGCGAGCGCGGCATCACCATCAAGGCCAAGGCCGTGCGCATGGATTACCAGTCTCCCGACGGCCAGAAGTGGCTGTTGAACCTGATCGATACGCCCGGCCACGTGGATTTCACCTACGAAGTGAGTCGTGCTCTCGCCGCGTGCGAAGGGGCCCTGCTTGTGGTCGATGCGACGCAGGGCGTCCAAGCCCAGACCTTAGCCAACGCCATGTTGGCTCAGCAGGTGGGTTTGAGGGTGATACCCGTCATCAACAAGATCGACCTCCCTTCGGCGGACGTCAACGGCACGCTCGAGCAGATCTTCGACACGCTGAAGATCATCGAGGACCCGGTCCTGATCAGCGCGAAGAGCGGGGTCGGCGTCCAGGACGTGCTGGACGCGATCGTCCGGGAGATCCCGCCGCCCTCGGGCGATCCTCAGAAGCCCTTGTCCGCGTTGATCTTCGACTCGAGCTACTCGACCTTCCGGGGGGTGATCCTGCTCATCCGCGTGGTCGACGGCACGCTCAAGAAAGGGATGAAGGTGAAGTTCTTCTCGACGGGGACCGAGGCCGTCGTCGAGGAGGTCGGCTATCTCAAACCCAAGCAGGTCCTCTCCGACAGTCTGTCGGCGGGAGAGGCCGGCTACCTCATCTGCGGCATCAAGGACATCCATTCCGTGCGCGTCGGCGACACGGTCATGGAGGCGCTGCGGCCCCTCGAGAAACCGTTGCCGGGCTACAAGGAAGCCAAGCCGGTCGTCTTCGCCGGCATCTTCCCGATCGACCAGACCGAGTATACGGCGCTGAAGTACGCGCTCGACAAGCTGAACCTGGAGGACTCCTCGTTCAACTACACGGCGGAGACTTCGTTGGCGCTCGGCTTCGGCTACCGCCTCGGCTTTTTGGGCCTGCTCCACATGGACATCGTCAAGGAGCGCCTGACGCGCGAGTTCGACCTGGCTCTCATCGTCACCGCGCCGAACGTGATCTACCGCGTGCAGACGCACGACGGGAAATGGGCCGTCATCGACAACCCGGCCAAGTTCCCCTACCACGGCGAGATCAAGGCCATCGAGGAACCCTTCGTGCTGCTGACCATCGTGCTGCCCATCGAGCACCAGGAGGCGGTCCTCAACCTGATCAAGGAACGCCGCGGGGTCTACGTCGGCATCGAGTACCTCTCCCCGACGCGCATGCTGATCAAGTACGAGCTGCCGCTGGCCGAGATGGTCGTCAATTTCTACGACCGCCTGAAGTCCGTCTCCAAGGGCTACGCGACGCTCGACTACGTCCCGATCGGCTGCCGCGAGTCGGACATGGCCAAGCTCGAGGTGCTGATCCACAAGGAATCCGTCGATGCGCTGAGCCAGATCGTCCACCGCGACAAGGCCTACGAGGTCGGCAGCAAGCTCTGCGCGAAGCTCAAGGAGCTCATCGACCGGCAGAATTTCGAGGTCGCCATCCAGGCCAGCGTCAACGGCAAGATCATCGCGCGCGAGACGATCGGCGCCAAGCGCAAGGACGTGATCGCGAAGTGCTACGGCGGCGACATCACCCGCA
>MGUL01000117.1:38574-56907 GCA_001800005.1 Elusimicrobia bacterium RBG_16_66_12
GGCACGGTCGAGGTGCCGCAGGAAGCGTTCCTGGCCGCGCTCAAGATCGACGAGGACAACAAATAATGGAATATCGACTTTTTTTCATCGGCCTTGCCATGGGGCTCTTCGCATGGTTCTCTCGCGGCTGGCAGCGCGCGGGCGGACCTGAGACGCCGATCAAGTCGGCCCTGTGGCACGCGCTCTTCTTCTTCCTGGCTGGATTCTCCGCCACGATGATCCTGGCGATGTCCTTCGAGAGCCGCGCGCGCTTCATCTCGGTGGCCGCGCACGTCCTCTCCGTGGGCGAGGTCTACCCGGCGCTGGCGGTGGGCGCGGTGTTGGGAGCCTTGGGCTTCTGGAGGGCCTTCGCCAAGGGCGACAGCGTCGAGAGCCGCCGTCATTTCCTCAATGAGGACCTGGAGTGGGCCGACACCGTGTTCTCGGCGGCCTTCATGGCCTCTCTGCTGATGATGTTCGTGCTGCAGGCCTTCAAGATCCCCTCCGGCTCGATGGAGAAGACGCTGCTGATCGGCGACCACCTTTTCGTCAACAAGTTCCTGTACGGCCTGCGCGTGCCTTTCTCAGGACGTCGCCTGCTGCCTCTCAAAGAGGTCTCGCGCGGCGACGTGATCGTCTTCCAGTTCCCGGTCGACGACGCGCGCGAGCTCCACTGCGGGTCCGTGCAATACGGCAAGGACTTCATCAAGCGCGTGATCGGCCTGCCCGGCGAGGTCGTCGAGGTACGCGACGGGCGCGTGTTCATCGACGGCAAATTCCTGGCCGACGAGCCCTACGCCCAATGGACCGACGCCAACCGCCAACCCCAGTCCGTCCACGCCAAGGACGTCACGCCGCAGCGCTACCAGGAGCTCTGGCAGACCCACGTCCTCGACCGCGAGCTCCAGGACATCCAGCGCGACTATTTCGGCCCGGTGAAGGTTCCCGAACACGCCTACTTCGCGATGGGCGACAACCGCGACCATTCCTGCGACTCCCGCTACTGGGGCCCCGTCGAGGAGAAGTACCTGAAGGGCAAGGGCTGGTTCATCTACTGGCCGCCGTCTCGGATCAACTCGGTGCGCTGAACTCATGTCCACCGCGCTCTTCCTCCTGCTGAACTCGCTGGTTTGGGCGGCGGACGCTCCCCCGAGGGTCCTGGTCGCGCGCTGGACCGGCCCCATCACCCCGGTCTCCTCCGAGTTCACGCTCTCGGCGCTGGGCGCGGCGCGCGAGCGAGGCTGCGAGGCGATGGTCCTGGAGTTGGACACCCCCGGGGGACTCGACGGGGCCATGCGGGAGACCGTCAAGGCGATCCTCGCCTCCGAGGTTCCCGTCCTCGTCCATGTTTCCCCGTCCGGAGCGCGGGCGGCCTCGGCCGGGGTCTTCATCACCATGTCCGCGCACGTGGCCGCCATGGCCCCGGGCACGAACATCGGAGCGGCCCACCCGGTCCAACTCGGCGGGATCCCGGGACGCCTCGCGGGGGAGGAGGCCAAGAAATCGGACCGGGTGATGGAAGAGAAGCTCTCCAACGACGCGTCGGTCTACCTGGCGGCCATCGCGCAGCGCCGCGGGCGCAACGCGGACTGGGCGCGCTTCGTGGTGCATAGGAGTTCCTCGCTGGCCTCAAGCGACGCCGTGAGGCTTCGCATCGTCGACTTCGAGGCCGCGGACCTCGACGAACTCCTGGCGAAAGCCCACGGCCGCAGGCTCCCGGGGTTCGCCAAGCCCCTGCGCTTGAAAGGCGCCGTCATCGACCGTTTCGAGCCCACCGCCCGGCAGAAGGTCCTGATGACGGTGGTGGACCCCAATGTCGCGATGATCCTGATGACGCTGGGCGTGAGCGGTCTGCTCGTCGAGCTCTATCAGCCGGGCCTCATTCTCCCCGGAGTGGTGGGCCTCGTCTCGCTGATTCTCGCCTTCTACGCCTTCCAGACGCTCAGCGCCAATTTCGCGGGCGTTCTCCTGATGCTGGCCGGGATGCTCTTCCTCATCCTCGAAATCAAGGTCGTCAGCTACGGCCTCCTCGCCCTCGCCGGCGCCGCCGCCGTTTTCTTCGGAGCGACGCTGATGTTCCACGACGCCACGGGTCTCTCCATCGCCAAGGACGTCCTGGCCGGCGCCATGGGCGGCTTCGCGCTGGTCTTCGGCGCGGCCTTCTACATCGTGGCCAAGGCCTTCTCGCGCGGCCCCTCTTCCGGACCCGCGACCATGCTCGGCCGCGTGGTCACGGCCTCGACCGACCTATCGCCGCGGGGTTCCGTCAAACTCGGCAGCGAGGTCTGGAGGGCCGAGAGTGTGGATGGGGCGCATCCGGCGGGGGTCGAACTGACGATCGTGGGCGTTCGTGACTTGACCCTTCTCGTCCGCGGGCCCTAACCCTGGGTCCCAAGCCCTCGCGGAAGCTGTTTTTGCCGATCGCCCTCGCGGTCTTTCTCGGCGGCTGCGCCGGACGGACGGCCGCCCGCCTTGTCGCGCCGGATGAGGACGCGCGCGCCTCGGCGCGGCGGCGGTACGCGGCCGCCTCCTATCGCGACCAGCTGCGGATCATCGACGCCCTTCTGGAGAGGCTGCGCTTTTCCGAGGCGCCGGCGCGCGCCGGGGCGGCCAGGGCCCTGCGCGCCCTCGCGCCTCTGCCCTCCGGCGCGAACGGCCCCCTGATCGAGGCGCTCGCCCGCGAGTCCGATCCGGCGGCGCGCCTGGAGCTTCGCGCAACCGTGGCGCAGGCCGGGCCGGAGGTCCTGCCCCGGGCGGGGCGGAGGCTTCTGCGCGCGGGAGACGAGGGCCGGCGCGACTTCGAGTCCTTGGTCGTCGCGATGGGAGCGTCGGCGGTCGGACCTCTCAGAGAGCTCCTCGACTCGCAGGACCCGGCCCTGCGTCTGGAGCTGCTCCGGGCCCTGGGAACGCTCGAGGCCGGGAAGGTCCTCATCGAGGATCAGGTCGCCTTGCTGAGAGACGCCGACGCCGGCGTCCGCCGCCAGGCGACGGAAAACATCCGGCGTCTCGAGGCGGAGCCCGAGACGGTCATCGCGCTGCACCTGGCCCCTTCCGGGGCGTGGCCCGCCGCCCTGGCGCTGCTGCGGGAGTCGGGCCGCTTCTTTGCCGAGACGCTCGTCCGCGCGATGAGATGCGCGGAGGCTCCATCCGGACTCGAGACCAACGACGCCTATGCGCGCGTCGTGGCCCTGGGGACGGAGTCCATCCCCGCCTTGCGCGCGGCCGTCCGCGGTCCGGAAGAGTGCCGGCTGCGGTCCTGCGCGCTCGACGCGCTCTGCGACATCCCCGCGGGGCGGGCCGAGGCGGCCGGCGCGCTGCGGGAACTGCTGACGAAGGAGGACGAGTGCCGGTTCCAAGAGAAGGCCGCCGTCCTCGCCCGGCGCTTCCAGGACCGCCATGCCCTTTTCATCCCCGCGCTCGTGAGCATCCTCCGGGGCCCGCGCTCCGACCTCGGACTCGTCGTCGCGGCGGTCGGGACGCTGAAGGCCTTCGGCTCGGCGGCCCGTGAGGCCGTCCCGGTCCTGCAGGAGCTCCTGAAGGACCCCTCCCTCGCAGGGCCCGCGGCGGAAGCGCTGGCGCGGATGGGAGCCGACCCGCGCCGGACCTTCGAGGCCGTGCTCGCCGCGCAAGAATCCCTCTTCATCGACTATTCGGTCTTCGCGCACGTCGGCGACGCGGCCGTCGATTGGCTGGAAGGCGAGTATCGCAAGCTCGATGCCGTCGGCGATTGGTACCAGCGCGAGCGGATCGAGGAGGCGCTCAAGGTCATCGCGAGCCCCGCCTCGCTGGAGGCCTGGGCGCGCCTGGAGCGCTTCGATAAGGAACGCGAGGAGAAGCTGTTCGTGATCCTCTGCCCGATGGGGCACACCTTCGAGCTTGCTCGACCCAAGACCGAATGGATCGCATGCCCGCGGCATCCAGAGCTTCGGATCGATTGGCGCACCGCGCTCGAGCACTGAATCTCGCGCCAAGCGCAGATTGAGAGTCTTATTCTACGCATAGTATGCGTGTAATACTATTGACAATGCGTCGAATGTGAGCCATAATACACGCATAAAGTGCGTAGAATGACTTACATTTACCAACTTGACGGCTGGCCTCATTTCACCTGGGATGCGCCCTCTCTTGCGCCCGCGCTGACCGCGTTGCGCCTTCGCCAAGGTCGTCTTCTCGGGCGAATGGAGAGCCTCGGTTTTTCTCTTCAGAAGGAAGCCACGCTCGAATCGATGACCCTCGAGGTCGTCAAGACGAGTGAGATCGAAGGGGATGTCCTCGCGGAAGATCAGGTGCGTTCCTCGATTGCGCGCAGGCTCGGCATGGACATCGCGGGTCTCGTGCCGTCGGATCGTCGCGTGGACGGTGTCGTTGATATGTTGCTCGACGCCACAGGAAAATTTGAAAGGCCACTGACGGTCGAACGGCTGTTCCGGTGGCACGCGGCGCTGTTTCCCGGGAGGACCGATCTGAAGGTCGGCGCGTGGCGCGACGACGCCAGGGGTCCGATGCGGGTGGTCTCGGGACAGATCGGCGCCGAGAAGGTCCATTACGAGGCGCCCCCCGCGGAACGGCTCGACGCGGAAATGAAGGCGTTTCTCGACTGGGAGAACGGCCAGGATTCTCTCGACCCGGTGCTCAAGGCGGCCATCGCTCACCTGTGGTTCGTGACCCTCCACCCGTTCGACGACGGCAACGGCCGCATCGCGCGAGCTCTTGCGGACCGGGCGTTGGCGCGCTCGGAAAACAGCGGACAGCGTTTCTACAGCATGTCGGCCCAGATTCGGCTGGAGCGCAAGGCTTACTACGACGTCCTCGAACTGACGCAGAAGGACACGCTCGACATCACGGACTGGCTGAGGTGGTTCCTCGGCTGTCTCGACCGCGCGTTCGCGGGCGCGGACAGCGCGATGGCGACCGTGCTTTTGAAGGAACGATTCTGGAAGGAGCACGCCGGCGCGTCATTCAATGCGAGGCAACGGCTGATGCTGAACCGGCTGATCGATGGCTTTGAAGGGAAACTGACGACGATGAAGTGGGCCAAACTCGCCAAATGCTCCCACGACACCGCGCTGAGGGACATCTCCGACTTAATCGGTCGCGGCATCCTCGCCCAGGACGCGGCCGGCGGACGCAGCACGAGCTATTCGCTGAAGCCCGTCGGGCCCCAATCCTCGGATAAGCCGCCACGCGTGTGAGGACCGGATCGACTGGAGCTGTCCTTAAAAATAGCGGGCTCGGCTGAAGTTATCCACCGTTTTATGCCGGCATAATTCTGTGGATAACTGCAGTCGTCCCGGCGCCCAGGGCTCATTGGGATATTTTTCACCCGATGGGTGAAAAGTTGTCCGTCGCAGACGCCTGCTTATCCGAGGATGTGGGGTCGGGCTCACCCCTTGAAATCACCGGGAACTCCTGGTATCCTTTAGTAGGAAAGTAAGAAATAGTAGGATAAACGGAGAATACCCATGGTGACGCGCATGAGGGAAAAGGGGCAGGTGACGATTCCGGCGGGCATCAGGGAATCATTGCACCTTTCCAAAAATTCCATATTATCGGTGACCAAAGTGGGTGATGGGATTTTGTTGACCCCCAAACCTTCCGTTTATGAAGCGACTTCGGCAAGGTTCGTCAGGGCGGCTCAAGAAAAGGGGATCACCCTGGATGATCTTCTGAAGGATCTTAAAACGATTCGGCATAAAGACTTGTAGATGGCCATTCCCCAATATCGGATTTTCTTCGACACAAGTGTTTATATCGCCGCCTTGCTCTCCCCCGACGGCGCCGCCGGGGAGTTGGTGCGGTTGGTCGAAGGTGGGGTCGTTCGGATGCTGGTTTCGGAGGAAGTGATTGTCGAGGTCGACAGGGTCCTGTCCGGGAAGTTCCCAGAACTCATCCAGGATAGTCGCAGCCTCTGGAAACATCTCGGCCCCGAGATCGCGCCAAATCCGACGGCCGCTCAGGTAAAACCGTTCCTGCTCAAGTTGGCGAAGGGAGATGCTTCGATTCTTTGCGCGGCTCGCCTGGCAAAGGTGTCGGCGTTTGTCACATGGAACACGCGCGATTTCATGCATCCGGGCGTCAAAATGCTTGTTGATTTCCCGATCGTTGTGCCCGGGGATGGACTTATGCTTTTTAGGAAGTGGCTGGAACCTTTTTTAAGCGAGTAGTTGAGCCTACAACGTCACGCCGAGGCGGCCGAGCAGTGCTGCGTAGGCGGTGTAGCCCGCGAACATCGCGGCGCTCGAGACGCCCAGCGCCGGCCAATAGCCCCAGCCGCGCTTGAGCAGGAAGGGCAGGACCAGGAAGAACAAAAGCGAAGGCAACACCGCCCAGAAGATGCTCGTCGACAGCGACGAGACCTTCGCCGCGTCCTTTGTGTCGAGGTAGAGCCAGCTCAGCACCAAGATCGAAGTGAGCGGCAGGGACGCCAGTGCCGCCCCCCACGCCGCGAAGCGCTTGCCGAGTTCCGACGCGGCGGCCACGACCAAGGCCGTCGCCAGGATCTTCACCAGGAAGTGAGTCATGCGCCGTAGCCCTCCGGATTGTCCCTCTGCCAGCGCCAGGCGTCGGCGCACATCTCGCCCAGCCCGCGCGCGGCCGACCAGCCGAGCTTCTTCTTCGCGAACGTCGGGTCGGCCCAGATGGCGGCCGAGTCGCCGGGGCGGCGGGGGGAGATCTCGTAGGGGATGTCCTTGCCCGCGGCCTTCGACGCGGCCTTGATGACTTCCAGCACGGAATAGCCGCGACCCGCGCCGAGGTTGACGGCCTCGGCGCCGTCGAAGACGTCGAGTCGGTCGAGGGCCGCTATATGCCCGAGGGCCAGGTCGGTCACGTGGATGTAGTCGCGCACGCCGGTGCCGTCGGGCGTCGGATAGTCGGCCCCAAAGACGCGGACCTTCTCGCGGCGGCCGACGGCGGTCTGCATCACGAAGGGCATCAGGTTGTTGGGCAGGCCGTGCGGATCCTCGCCGATGCGGCCGCCGGCGTCGGCGCCGACGGGGTTGAAGTAGCGCAGCAGCGCGATGCGCCAGCCCTTCTCGGCGCGGGCCAGCTCGAAGCACATGTCCTCGATGTCGAGTTTCGTCCGCCCGTAGGGGTTCACCGCGCCGCGCGGATGGCTTTCATCGACCGGGTTCTTCTTGACCTCGCCGTAGACGGTGCAGGAAGACGAGAACACCAGCCGGCGGCAGCCCGCGGTCTTCATCGCCGCGAGGAGGTTCGCGCTGCCGTCGACGTTGTTGCGCCGGTAGAGGTCGGGCTTCTCGACGGACTCTCCGACCGCCTTGAGCCCCGCGAAGTGCATGACGGCGTCGAAGCCGAGCGCCATGATCTTCTCGAGGCCCGGCTTATCGAGCAAGTCGAGCTTCTCGAAGCGCAGGGGCCCGCGTGCCAGCCCGCGCACCCGGTCCATGGACGTCTGCGACGAGTTGGACAGGTTGTCGAAGCCGACGACCTCGTGGCCGGCGCGGAGCAGCTCCAGGCAGGCGTGGCTGCCGATGTAGCCGGAGGCGCCGGTGACGAGGACCTTCATCGCATCTAGAAGGGCACCATCGCGCTCTGCAGGTGATAGTAAGGAGGCTTCGCGCGGTATCGGAGGATGCACTCCTTCATGATCTCCTCGATGAAATCCTCGTAGTTCTGGCCGATCATCTCGGCGCAGGCCGGCACGCAGTCCCCGACGCTGATCGAGGGGTTCGGGTTGATCTCGAGGATGTACGGGTTTCCCGAGCGGTCGACGCGGACCTCGATGCGCGCGTAGTCGTGGCAGTCGAAGATGCGGTAGGCGTCGAGGCAGATCTCCGAGATCAGCGCGGTCAGCTTCTGGCTGTACTTGGCCGGGCGCTCGACGCGGATCTTGTCGTAGACCGAGTTGTCGGACCATTTGGCCTGGAAGGGGTAGATGCCCCAGACGCCCTTGGGCAGGTCATCGAAGATGGACCGCGACAGCGGCAGGACCTTCACGCGCGATTCGTTGCCGACGATGGTCACGTCCACCTCGTCGCCCTCGATGAACTCCTCGATCAGCACGGGACGGTTGTACTTTTCCAGCAGATGGCTCACCTGTTCCTTGAGAGCCTTCAGGCTGGAGACCACCGAGGCATTGGATATACCGATCGAATTGTCCGTGTTCGCCAATTTGACCATCAGCGGATAGCGCAGATCCTCGCGGATCGGCTCATCTTTCTGGAAAACGTAATCGAAGTTCGGCGTGGGCAAGCCGTGCTGCTCGAGTATCTTTTTCACTTTGATCTTGTCGATGCACAGCGCCAAGGTCAAAGGATTGGAACCGGTGTACGGGATGCCCAGGCAGTCCAGGATCGCGGCCGCATGGGGCTCGAGCAGAGAGGAATTATTGATCCGCTCGCAGACGTTGAAGATCAGGTCGACGTTCGCGTTGGCGATCTTCTCGAACGGGAGCGGGGTCTCGTTCATGTCGAAGAACGTCACGCGATGGCCCTTGGCCTCGACGGCTTTCTGGATGTTCAGGCCGACGGAGGTTAGGTCCGAGTGGACCGCGCCCTCCTCGCTGCTCTCGGCGTCGTAGATGTTGCAGAGGATGCCGACGTGCAGGCTTTTCTTGCCGAGGTCGAAGCCGCGGACCTTCTCGATGCGCGCCGACTGCAGGATGCGGCGGCGGGAGACCTGTGCTGCGCCGAAGCGGTTCTTGCGGCGCGTCTTGCCCAGCGAGGACGTGGAGTCGAAGCGGACGATGTTGACCGAGACCTGGCGCAGGGCCGAGTCGAGGTTCTCCTCGGCCTCGGCGTAGGTGTCGCCGCGGCCGACGATCCAGCCCATGGTCTCGAAGCCTTCCGGCGGCACCAGCACGGCGTCGCCGGGCTCCTTCTGGACCGTGGTGTCGTGAACCTTCAGGGGATCCGGCTTCTCCTGCGGGAGCTTGACGCCGGTGACGACGCCGGAGTGCTCGGGAATCAGGTACTTGCCGACCAGATGGCAGCGGGGGGCCTTCAGGCGCTTGGGCTGGCAGGGGATGCCGACGGCGATGTTGGACGCCTCCTCGACGAGGTCGACCTCCCAGATCGTCTTGATCCAGTCGTACAGATAATCTCCACCCATCCGTGCGTTCAGCTCGATCAGTTTGGGCCCGGAAGGAGTAATCTTTGCTTCCAGGTGAAGAGCTCCGTTGCTCAGTCCAAGGGCTTTGACCACGTCCTTGGCCATCTTGAGCACGTCGGAGAGGTCCTTGTCCTCGTGGCGCGAGGGCATCGCGTCGCCGGTCTCGACGAAGAAGGGCTCCTTGGTCGGGAAGTTGTCGGTGAAGGCGTGGAACTTGACCTCGCCGCCCTGCACGAGCAGGTCGACGTCGACCTCCGCGCCGTCGAGGTATTCCTCGGCCAGGATGTCGGTGCCGTATTTGTAGATCGCGTCGAAGGCCGGCGTCATGTTGGTCTTGATGTAGTCGAAGGCCTTCTTCGCCTCATCCAGGCTGTCGAGCTTGACGACGAACTGGCTCTTGACGCCCCAGGCGGGCTTCAGCACGAGGGGAAATGAGATGCGCGCCGCGGCCTTCTCGAGGTCGCCCTGGCTCTTGATGAGCGCCCAGGCGGGCTGATATTTGGCGAGCTTGGCGTTCTCCAGCGTCTGGCGCGTCAGGTACTTGTTGCGCGAGTTGAGCGCCGCCTGCGGGGCGTGCCCGATCCAGCCGAAGCGCTGCGCCAGCGCGGCCGCCAGGGGCACCGCGTTCTCCCAGAAGGTGATCACTCCGTCGATCTTCGTCGTCTTGACCAGTTCCTCGACCTTGGCCATGCAGGCGACCTCGTCGAGAGGGTCGGCCTCGATGTGGCCGTCGCCCAGCTTCGAGACCCAGTTGGGCTCCGAGGAGAGGAGGACCATCTTCGGGCCCAGCTCCTTGAGGCGCTGGTAGATGAACTTCTTCTTGGGCGAGGGCGAGGAGATGACGAGGAGGGTCTTGCTCTTGAGATCGGCGCTGCTGGGCTCGACGGGGAGGGCGGTCTCGGCTGGATTCATGGTGGATACAGTGTAAAGCATTCCCCGACGAGAATCAAACGCCGTAGCCCGTCCAGGTGCGCCGTGTAGGCGGGTTAATCTGCTCGGGTTTGGCTGGTCGGCAGTCCCATGAGCTCGAGGTACTCCCTGACCTTGTCGACGATCGTCGAAAAGGAGCCCGACTTGATGATGTAGCCGCTCACGAAGGGCTCAAGGTGCTCCGCTTTCTTGGGAGGCGTTTCGCGCGACGTGAGCATGCAGATGGAGTTTCCACTGGTCAGACCCTCTTTTGCCATGATATCGAGCGTCTCCCATCCGTCCATCCCGGTCATAGTGATGTCCAGGAGAATCACTCCCCGGAAGCCGTTCCTGACGTTCTGAAGGCACTCCTCTCCTGACCCTGCCTGAAGCGACTGGATTCCATCAGCGGCGAGCGCTTCTCCGACGAGGGTGCGAAAATCGACGTCGTCATCCACAAGCATGACCATAGAGTCCATGATCTATCCTCCCAAATCTTCGGCCTCCACCCCCGTTGAGCCTATCATTTCCACATGAAGGACGCTCGTCGGACCCGTCTCCGCCCGCCTATTTTTTCAATGAAAAAGGTCTTTAACCCAGGTGGTCAGATTCGGGATTCGTCGGATGAGGGGCACGCGGGAGATCAGCCTCAGTAAAGACACGTCCCACCGGCGTTCCTTCGTATACGCGATCACTTCAAGCCAGCGGTTATCAGGGCTGAAGCCGATCATTCGATAGCGCATGTGCGGGCTTACGCCGGAAGCATGCTGGAGACGCAGGAATATTTTCCCGGTGCCGACTTCGGCCAACACCTCTCCTCCATAGAAATTGGATTGCCCGACGAGGGAGCCGTCTTGGGATATGACGGTCTCCTCTACGCCGCGGTCGATGCGGGCGCTCAGATAGTTCGAGACCTTGCCGCTTCCCGTCTCAAGCACCCAGACGTCGCCCGTGTAGGAGCGCGCCATGCTGAGCTTCGTGCCGTCGTTGCTGACCTGAAAGACCTCGTAGGAACGATGCCCATCCTTCCCTTCCCGACTGCCGCGGAACTCCCAAGCGAGCCGGCGCGTTTGGGAATCCCAAGACTGGACGTCTCCTCCTTTCGCGGTCAGAATCCATTTCCCGTCAGGCGTCGTGACGACGTGGTCCGGCGCCGCGGCGGGGCTGCCTGAAAAGAACGCGTCGAGCGCGCTCGCGGCTTGCGCGGCGCCTTCGCCGCCGCCGGGCGCCTCCAGCCGGGCCTGCAGTTCTCGTCCGTCCGCCAGGGCGCTGACGGGGAGGTTCGCCGCGGCGGTCGGCGCGATCGCCGCGCCAAGAGGCGTCAGGCCGATGGACCCTATACCGACGGCCGGCACGACCGCGCCGACCTTCAGTGCGCCGATTTTCGGGGCAATCGCCTGGGAGGCTGCGGACTTCGAAGCTGAGACGCTCAGGGGGATGGCGAGGAGGACGGCGGACATCTTGCGCGAGAATCGGTTTGGAGTGGCCATGTTGGAATTATAATAACACGAACTTGTAAGACGCCGTTTAAGACAAAGGGCCTAGCGGACGACGGACATTCGACCTGATTGGATGTAGGACCTCTCAGTAGGCCGGCTTGAGCCGGGCCAGGCGCTCTTCCAGCCGGGTCTGGAAGCCCCTATGCAGCACGTCCGCGCACACGGCGTAGCGGATCAGGGGCTCAGGCTTTCCGTCTTGGCTGAAGCCGGAGAAGTGCACGCCCACGATCCCCGTCGCGGAGACGACCGCCCGGTTGAAGGCCTCGGCGCGGTTCTCGCGGGGCAGGGCCGTCCCGAGGACCGCTTCGGGGACTTCCCAAAGCGTGAAGAAGCCCGCTTCCGTCGAGCACGCGGGCCTCAGGCCTGAGGCTTCGAGCTTGGGGGTCAGATAGGCGAGGCGCTTCTCGTAGAGATTCCGGATCGCGTCCAAGGCTTTTTTCGCCGCAGCCCGGTCTTTGAGAAAATCCCCATAGGCGGCCATGACGCCCGGAACGGGTCCCGAGTCGGTGTTGCCCTTGACGAGGATGAAGTCCTCGACGAAGTCCTTGGACCCCGCGAGGGCTCCCAGGCGCGCGCCCGGGTCGTTGAAGGACTTGCTGACGGAATACATCTCCAGCCATTCGAGCTCGGGGTAGTCCTTGGCGACCTGAGCCAGCGGCAGGTGAGTGCTCTCGCCTGCCAAGCCCGCGTAGGCCCCGTCGTTGACCAGCCGCGTGCCCCGCTCCAGGCAGAACTCGATGAGCTCCTTCCATTCGGAGCGGTTGGCTCCCACCGCCGCGGGATTGCCGGGGCGGACGACGAAGATCAGGTCCGCGCGGTCCGTGCCGTCTTTTTTGAGCGCCTCTTTGAGCCGCGCGAGGTTGAGGCGCATGTTGTCGGCCGAGACCAGCGGCCAGACGGTGCGGTGGGCGCCGAGATACGGGTCGCTCCAGGTCCCGACGACGTCGTAGGCCGGCAGGTTGGAGGCGACGCGGAAGGCCTTGCGGCGGGGCTTGTCCGGAAGATGGAGGCCGCAGGCCAGCGGCATCAGGGCGGAGGCGGTCTTGATGCCGGCGATGGGCAGCGCGCGCAGGGGGGGGAACTCCTCGACCTTGATCCCGCCGTGGAGCTCGACCATCGCGCCGGCGAAGCCGTGGAGGTCTTTGTCCTCGGCGTAGGTGTGATAGTCGTAGCCGGGGTCCTGCGCGTAGCGGGCTTTCAGCCGGCGGATGGCCTCTGGAGGCACGCCGTCAGGGTTGCCGAGGGAAAGGTTGAGAGGTTCTTGCCCGGTGCGCTCCCTGTACTCGCGCGCGAGGATGTAGATCTGCTGGAAGAGGTTGATGCCCGTCGCGGGGAGGCGGCGCATTCCCCAATAATAGCGAATCCGCGGCCGTCAGTTCAGAAGGCCGGGTCGAAGCCCGTCCCTCCGCCGAAGCCCGGGTTGTCATGCTTATCGCCTTTCCCGCCGCTTCCGTTTTGGTTGCCGTTCGTGGTGGTGTTGTTCGTGATGTTGATGGTCGAGTTCGGCGTGATGGAGCTGCCGCCGGAAGTTTCCTTGCCGGCGCGGTTGGGGGTCGTGAGGGCGTCTTTCGGTCCCAGATGCGGACCCATGGCGCGACCGACGTCCAGGGCCTTGCTGTTGTCGATGCTGACGAAGGATCCGCCCTCGACGGCGTGCGTGCGCGCCGCCTCCGCCTTCGCGTATTTCGGCTGCTGGCCCTCGGTGCGGATGAGGGCCCCCGGTTTGGAGAAATGCGGAGGAAGGTCTTCCGTCGGCGTCGTCGCCACGCCTCCGCTGGCGCTTCCGTCGGCGCTTCGCTTGCCGGACCAGAACGACTTGTGGCCCTGCGGCCGTCCGCCCGACGCGCGCCGGCCGACCGCGGCCTGGGAGCCGCTCGTGCAGACCACGTTCGAACTGGAGGTGCTCCGCTGTTCGGTCGCGGGAGCGGCGGCGACGCTGGTCTGGGGCGCGGCGGCGGGGGCGGGCGCGGGCGCTCGGGGGGCGGCCGTCGCGGCCGTCCCGGCCGAGCGCCCGTTGATCAAGGCATAAGGACGATCATCGGCTCGGACCAGCGCCGGCACGAGTATGGCCAAGGCGAAGAGAGCGTTCCTCATTTGGTCCCCCCCAAGTCTCCGCAGTGTAGCCCCAGAACGCCGAAAAGTCATTACGGGAGTCTAAAAAATCGGTAAAGCCTCCTTGCCCCAAAAATATATAGAATGACGCCCAAGGCAAGCGGAAGGGGCTTTCCAGGAGACGACCATGTCGAACCGATTCACCGAGAGAGCGCAGCGCGTCATCCTCATCGCTCAGGAGGAAGCCAAGCGCCTCAACCACGATTATGTCGGCACCGAGCACATCCTGCTCGGCCTGATCGCCTTGGGCGAGGGCGTGGCCGCCCAGGTCCTCGCCAACCTCGGCGTGGACCTGCGCCGCGTCCGCTCCGAGATCGAGAAGATCGTCGGCACCGGCGACAATGTGATGCTGCTGGGCGAGATCCCCTTCACGCCCCGCGCCAAGAAAGTCCTCGAGTACGCCGTCGAGGAAGCCCAGCACATGGGGCATTCCTACGTCGGCACCGAGCACCTGCTCCTCGGCCTGATCCGCGAGGAGGAGGGCGTGGCCGCGCGGGTCCTCGAGAACCTGGGCCTGCGCCTGGACGTCGTGCGCGAGGAGGTCCTCAACCTTCTCGGCGAAGGCCAACAGCAGCAGCAGGGCGGCGGCAAGGAAGCCGCCGGCTCCGGCTCGCCGTCCCGCACCAAATCCAAGACCCCGACCCTCGATGAGTTCGGCCGGGACCTGACGGCCATGGCCCGCGAGGGCAAGCTCGACCCCGTCATCGGCCGCGCCAACGAGATCGAGCGCATGATCCAGATCCTCGCGCGCCGGACGAAGAACAACCCCGTCCTCATCGGCGATCCGGGCGTGGGGAAAACGGCCATCGTCGAGGGGCTTGCCCAGAAAATATCCTCGGCCGACGTGCCTGAGATTTTGCTCAACAAAAGGGTTCTGACCCTCGACCTGGCTCTGGTGGTCGCGGGCACGAAGTATCGCGGAGAATTCGAGCAGCGCCTGAAGAACATCATCGAAGAGATCCGCCGCTCCAAGGGCTCGGTCATCCTCTTCATCGACGAACTGCACACCGTCATCGGCGCCGGCGCCGCCGAAGGCGCCATCGACGCGTCGAACATGATCAAGCCCGCTCTGTCGCGCGGAGAGCTCCAGACCATCGGGGCGACGACCCTTGATGAGTATCGGAAATACATCGAGCATGACGCCGCGCTCGAGCGCCGCTTCCAGCCCATCGTCGTCGATCCCCCGTCGGTCGACGAGACCTTCGAGATCTTGAGCGGCCTCAAGGACAAGTACGAGGCGCACCACAAGGTCAAGTACGACGACGCCGCCCTCAAGGCCGCCGCCGAACTCTCCGACCGCTACATCTCCGAGCGCTTCCTGCCGGACAAGGCCATCGATCTCATCGACGAGGCCGGCTCGCGCGCCCGCCTGCAGTCCTCGGCCACGCCGCCCCAGTTCAAGGACAAGGAGGCCGAGATCGAGAAGGTGGTCAAGGAGAAGTCCGGGTCCATCTCCGGCCAGGAGTATGAGAAGGCCGCCCGCCTGCGCGATAAGGAGAAGGAACTGCGCAAGGCCCTCGAGGAAGCCAAGAAGAAGTGGCGCGAGAAGCGGGATCAGTCCACCCCGGTCATCACCGGAGAGGACATCGCGCACGTGGTCGCCAAGTGGACCGGCGTGCCCGTGACCGCGCTGACCGAATCCGAGACCGAGAAGCTCGTGCACATGGAGGAGAACCTCCATAAGCGCGTGATCGGCCAGGAAGAGGCGATCAGGACGATCTCCCAGGCCATCCGCCGCGCGCGCGCGGGTTTGAAGGATGCGAAAAAACCAATCGGTTCCTTCATGTTCCTCGGCCCCACCGGCGTGGGCAAGACGGAGCTGGCCCGCGCGCTGGCCGAGTTCATGTTCGGCAACGAGGACGCGATGGCCCGCGTCGACATGTCCGAGTATATGGAGAAGTTCGCGGTCTCCCGCCTGATCGGAGCGCCTCCGGGATACGTCGGCTACGAAGAGGGCGGCCAGCTCACTGAGGCCGTCAGGCGCAAGCCGTATTCCGTGGTTCTTTTGGACGAAATCGAGAAGGCCCACCCGGACGTCTTCAACATCCTCCTGCAGGTCATGGAAGACGGCATCCTCAACGACAACCTGGGCCACAAGGTGTCCTTCAAGAACACCATCATCCTAATGACCTCCAACGTGGGCGCGCGGCTGATTTCCAAAGGCAAGTCCCTCGGGTTCGCCGTCGCCGACACGGCCGACCAGAACGAGCGCGACTACAAGAAGATGAAGGACACCGTCATGGAAGAGGTCAAGCGCGTCTTCAGCCCCGAGTTCATCAACCGCGTCAACGACATCATCGTCTTCCATCCGCTCAATGAGGCGGAGATGACGCAGATCCTGACGCTGATGCTTGGACGGGTGAAGGCGAAGATCGAGGCCCAGGGCTACAAGATCCTTTTCTCCGAGGAGACCGAGAAGTACCTGATCAAGAACGGCTTCGACGTCAACTACGGCGCCCGGCCGCTGACGCGCACCATCCAGCGCTCGATCGAGGATCCCCTCTCCGAGGAGCTCCTGATGAAGAAATTCGAGCCGGGGTCGACCATCTATGTCGAGGTCGACACCGCCAACGACAAGCTCGCCTTCTCCAAGAATCCGCCGGTCAAGACGCACTGAACGGGGCGTCGTCCCGCCGCCCCTGGCGGCGGGACGACGCGTCTGTTATCCTTAAGAAGGCATCATCCCTATGACCCGCATCGTCGTCAAACGCGACGTCCGCTGGGCCGCCCTGCGCTCTCAGGGGGCCGACCTCCTACTGTTCGCCGCCCTCGTCGTGGTGGGGATGTCCTACGGCCTGGGTTACCGCCTGGACTGGTCCGAGGAGAACGGGCGCCCCGAGGACGACGTGGAGGTCGCCGACATCCCGGCTCCGGCCGCGCGCGCGCCCTGGCCGCCGTCCGCCGTGGAGATGGCCCCTCCTCCGACTGCGCAGGCGGCCGGCGCGTCGATCGGGCCTGCGGCCGCCCTGGAGATCAAGCCCGACGCGCGCGCCGCCGCCTGGGACAAGATGACCTCCCAGCTCGACAACCTTTCGGCGCGCTATCCGGGCCGCGTCTCCATCTTCCTGAGCGACCTGCGCTCCGGGAAGACCTGGATGCACCACCCGGACGACCTCTTCCCGGCGGCCAGTCTCATCAAGGTCCCGATCATGATCGCTGCTTTCTACAAGATGAAGGATGGGCAGCTTTCCCTTGACGAGAGATTGGCGATTTCCCGGCGCAACCGCGTGGGCGGCTCGGGCTCGCTGAAGTGGCGCCCCGACGGCACGAAACTCGCGGTGCGCGACCTGCTGATGTACATGATCAACGAGTCCGACAACACCGCGACCAAGATGATCCTGGAGCGGCTGGGCCTGGGGTACGTGCAGCAGCAGTTTCCGCGCATCGGCCTCCTTTATACGGGCATCTACGAAGAGGGCATGAGCATCAAGGGCGGGCGCGTGGCGCACGAGAACTACACGACCGCGCGCGAGATGACGATGCTGTTGGAGAAGATCTACAAGGGCGAGGCCGTGGACAAGGCTTCCAGCGAGTTCATGATGGAGATCCTCAAGCGTCCGAAGGCCGTGCCCTCGAGGCTCGCCAAGGGCCTGCCCGTCGGCTGGGAGATCGCGCACAAGACCGGCCTTCTGCGCCAGGCCTGCCACGACTCGGCCGTCTTCCTGACGCCCAACGGCGACTACGCGATGACCGTGCTGACCGGACAGAACCAGTCCTACTCCCAAGCGAAGACCTTGATCACGAAGCTCGCCCATGTGACCTTCGCCAACTATGCGGGGCCGCGCTACTACGCCCAGGCGACCCGTCGCCGCCGGCGCTGAGGGCCGGGTGCGCTCCCTCCTGCTGGCCTTCCTGATGCTGCCCGCCTTCTCCAATGACGCGGCGCGCGCCCAGGAAGACGAGGAAACGCAGCCCATCCAGCGCTACCTGGTCGATCTGCGGCTGGGCGACGGCTTGGAGGAGGTCCGGCGCGTCTATCCGCCCGCTCAGGATTGGCCGTTCCGCGTCGATCAGCGCAGGGATATCACGCGCTATCGCGTGGAAAAAGGTCTGGCCAAGCGTTTTCCCCGGAAGGTCCAGATTCTGCATCTGGGGTTCCGCAAGGGCCGCCTCGTCGAGATCCAGGCGGTCTACGACGCCAAGTTCTCCCGCGAGAAGACCTACGAGAAGCTGGCCGGCGAGTTCGCCCTGCTCTACGGCGAAGCCAGTCGTTCCGGAGATCGCTTCTGGTGGGCCGATGCCGTCACCGTCCTGCGCGTCTTCCCGGTCGAGCTCCCGGTCCTCAAGGACGGCGAGAAGTCCGCGGAGTGGCGCACGTCCGTCCAGATATACCGGAAGGACGTCTTCGAAAGCGCGGACTAGGAGCGGCTACCGGCGGGCGAAGACGGATTCGACTTTGAGGAAACAGGCGGCGACGTCGTCGGCGTCGGCGTCGCTGAAGCGTTCCGTGAAGAGGATGTTGACGGCGCTGTCCCGGAACGCGATCGCGTTGGGCGAGCTTGAATCTTCCCTCAAGTACGGCTTGGCCCAGGGCCACTCGACGACGACGGTGGGATAATCCGGGTTGAGCCTCGCACCCTCGGCCATCACCGCGCGCGCGAATTCGGCCTTCGAGACCGTCAGCGCCGCCTCGTCGACGATGAGCGTGTGGAAGAACGGGGAGAGGACGGCGTTCGCGGGCGGCGCCATGGGCTTGACCGCGCGTGAGACGCGCAGCTTCTCATCGATGCGGCGGATGATCTCCCGGCGCCGGGAGATCATC
>MGUL01000117.1:57082-62881 GCA_001800005.1 Elusimicrobia bacterium RBG_16_66_12
GACGACGCCGCCGCACCCGCCGGTGGCGTGGTTCTTGGAGAACATGGTCGAGAACGCGGCGATGTCGCCGAAACAGCCGACGCGCGTTCCTTTGTGGAGAGCCCCGTGGGCCTGGGAGCAGTCCTCGACCAGGCGTATGCCGCGCTTGCGCGCGATGCTCGCGATCTCGTCGATGGCGGCGGGAACCCCGCCGACGTGAGTGATCACCGCCGCGCGCGCGTTCGGGGTCAGCGCGGCCTCGAACTGCTCGGGCCCGATATTGAACCCGCCCGGCCGGGCGTCGGCCACGACCAGGCGATGGCCTTGGATGATCGCCGAAGAGACGGCGCCGGGGTCGGTGAGCGGGGAGAAGATGACGTCGCTGCCGCGCGGAAGGTCCAGCGCGGCGAGGCTCACGAAGACGGCCGCGCTGCCGGAGGACACCGCGTCGGCGAAGCCGGCCCCTCCTTGAAGCGCGCAGAAGGCCCTCGCGTACTCCTCCTCGTATTTGCCTTGATAGCCGGGGTCTCTGTCCTGCGCCCAACCGTCCTCGAAAACGCGCTTGACGCTCTCCAGTTCCTCGGGGCCCATGAGCCTCCGTCCCGGGAACGGTTTGGCGCGCAAGGGCTTGCCGCCGTTGATCGCCAAGTCGTTTTCGCTCATCGGGACGCCGACGCCTCCAGGCGCGCGCGGAAGGCGCCGAAGGCCTCCCGCATCGAGGTGAAACGGAAATCCGCGGCCTTGACGAACTTGGTCGCGTCCAGATACGTCTTCTCGGGGCGGGGATCGTCGAAGGCGAAGTCCGACTGGGGCCTCGAGACGATCACGGGCTCGCGGCCCAGGGCCCACGCGAATTGGCGGGCCAGTTCCTCGCGGGCGAAGAACTCGGGATTGGCGGCATGGTAAACTCCCTTCAAGTCGAGCTCGGCGGCGCGCACGACGGCGCGGGCGACGTCGCCGACCAAGGTCGGCGAGAAGACTTGGCCCTGGATGCACGTGATCGGCTTGCCTGCGGCAAGCCAGCGGTGCCACTCGGTGAAGAGGTGCTCCCGGGCGGGGTCGTCCGCGACGACCTTGTCCAAGCGGAGGATCAGCGCCTCGGGGTCCCGCGCCAGCAGGTGATCCTCGACGGCCTGCTTGTGCCGTCCGTACTCGCAGATGGGCCGGCGCGGGTGCTCCTCGGCGTAGTAGCCGCGCGCGCCGTCGAAGACATAGCCGCTGGAGATGAAGACGGTCTTGATCCCGCGGGCGCGGAGATCGTCGGCGAGGCGGATCGTGTGCCCGACGTTGACGACGCGGGCCGCGTCGCGCTCGCGGCGGCAGCGGTCGATCTGGCAGATCGAGGCGCAGATCACCGCGACGGCGCCGGCGGAGAGGAACGCCGGGTCGACCTTGTCGGCGATGCGATCGTCCTTCAGATCGAAGCCGGTCAGTCCGGGCCGCCTCATCGCGGCCTGTGTGCCGAACGCCGGGCGGCCCAGACGCTCGAGAAGGGAAAAGAGCGTGCCGCCGACAAGGCCGGACGCCCCGACGACAAGAAACCTCCTCCCCGGGTCCGCCATCCGTCATCCCCCCAGGGACTTCAGGCTGGCGCCGGAGAGCTCCTCGGCGCCGACTCCGAGCTTCTGGGCGTCGGCGTACGCGCGGGCGACGAATTTCGCCGCGGCGTCCGCATCGCTCTCACCCGGGGCCCACTTCGCGTACTGCACATCGACGTCCTTGACGAAAGGGCCTTCGTAGACCTCGTGGAAGATCGCGGACTTCGAGCGCGCCAGCGGCATGTGCCAGAGGTTGGTCGAGAGGCGGTAAAGGAATGGCTTGCCCGAGGCGGCGTCGCCCATCTCGACGCAGCGTATCAGGACCCCGTCGTCGTCGAAGAAAAAAACGTCCATCTCGCCGCTGACGACATGGTAGGACTCGGCCTTCGGGAGCGGATGGCGGTGCGGCTGGACGTAGCTGCTGCCGACGAGCGCGATCACCATCTCGTGGACGCGGTCGGCCGGACCGCGGTGCAGGCACAGCCGCGCGCGCTTGCGCGGCGACGCCTCCGCGAGGGCCACGATCTCGACCAAGGTCCTGCTTCCGACCATGCAGACATCCCGCTTGTTGAAAACCGCCTCGCTCACCGCCATATAATATCGTTTTTGGGCGAGGGCGGGGACTCTTGCGATTTGATAGCATGAAGCGTCATGGCGACCATCCTGGTTGTGGAAGACAACTTAGACATCCTCTCCTTGCTGATGATGCACCTCAAGGGCCTCGGGCACCGCGTTCTCGCCGCGTCCGACGCCACGGTGGCGGTGCAGCAAATCCGTGAAGGCAAACCGGACCTCCTCATCCTCGACTACAGGATCCCCGGAGGCAGCGGCGTCTCGGTCATGGAGAATCTGAAGAACTTCATCGACATGGTGGGAACCCCGGTCATTTTCATCAGCGCCTTGCCCCCGGATGAGATCATGAAAGCCGTTCCCCTGTCCCGCTCGGTGAAGTTCATGGCGAAACCCTTGGAATTGCAGACGCTCTCGGCCTGGATCGCGACGATGCTCGGCAAGTCGTCGTAAGGGAACTTTTTCGACCCCCTCGCCGTATCATGATGGCCCCGCAAGCGGCTTCGAACGCCAATCGAACGGCGCTCGAACAAAAATCGAACTTGCGTTCGATAACATCATCTGCTATACTGACGTCCTTGGGAGCCCGGCGGCGAGAGGCTTCTCAAGGAGGGAGAAATCACTCAATGGCGAACATGGAAACGGGGAAGACGAAGTCGCTGGAGCTGGCGCTGGCTCAGATCGAGAAGGCTTACGGCAAGGAGGCGGTCATGAAGTTGGGCGACCGCGCCGCCAAGATCAAGATCGACGCGATCTCCACCGGCGTGCTGTCCCTCGACTTGGCGCTCGGCGTGGGGGGATTCCCGCGCGGCCGCATCATCGAGATCTATGGGCCCGAATCCTCGGGCAAGACCACCTTGGCGCTGATGGCCGTGGCCCAGGCCCAGAAGCTCGGGGGATCGGCCGCCTACATCGACGCGGAGCATGCGATGGACCCCGCGTACGCGAAGGCCCTCGGCGTGGACATCGACAACCTCCTCATCGCCCAGCCCGACTGCGGCGAGGAAGCCCTCGAGATCACCGAGAAGCTCGTGCGCTCCTCGGCCCTCGACGTGATCGTGATCGACTCGGTCGCGGCCCTGGTCCCCAAGGCCGAGATCGAGGGCGAGATGGGCGACTCCCACATGGGCCTGCAGGCGCGGCTGATGAGCCAGGCCCTGCGCAAGCTGACCGCGGTCGTGGCGCAGAGCCACACGACGCTGATCTTCATCAACCAGATCCGCAACAAGATCGGCGTGATGTTCGGCAACCCGGAGACGACGACCGGGGGTTTGGCGCTGAAGTTCTACGCGACGATGCGCCTGGAGATTCGGCGCATCGAGAACATCAAGGAAGGCGACGTCGTCGTCGGCGCGCGCGCCCGGGTCAAGGTCGTCAAGAACAAGGTCGCAGCACCCTACCGCACGGCGGAGTTCGAGATGATCCATGGATTCGGGGTCTCGCGCGAGGGCTGTCTGATAGACCTCGGCGTCGAGGGCGGCGTCGTGGAGAAGTCCGGTTCCTGGTTCCTGTATGAAGGCGAGCGCCTCGGGCAGGGGCGCGAGAACGCAAAGGCCTATCTCAAACATCATACCGAGACCTCGGAGAAGCTGGAGCAGGCCCTGCGCGACAAGTATCTCGTCGCGCCGGTCGCGACCGAGGCCCAGACCGCCGAGACCGTCGCGGAGAACGCCGCCTCGGACAAGGCGACCGCGGAGAAGATCGCGCATAAGTCGGGCAAGGGGAAGTAATCCCTCCCGCGGACGGGGCCGCCGCTCCTTCGGGGCGGCGGCCCCTCTCTTTCCAAGGTAGAATAGCGGCATGGCCCGCGCCGCCGCCTCGGAGTTCCGCCGCTATCTCAGCCTGGAGCGGGGCCTCTCCGCGCGGACCGTGGAGGCCTACTGCGCGGATGCCGGGCGCCTGCTGGCCTGGGCCGAGAAGCGTGGTCTCGACCCGGGCGGGGCGCCCAAGGCCGTGCTCGACGATTTCCTCTGGGAGGAGCGTCAGCGCGGGCTGAAGGCCGCCTCCCTCTCCCGGGTCGTTTCCGCGCTCAAGTCCTTCTACGCCTACCAGGCCATCGAGGGCCGCCTGCCCGCGAACCCGGCCGAGGGGCTCAAAGGCCCGCGCGGTCCGAAGAAGCTGCCGAGGTACCTGTCGCACGCCGACGCGGCGCGCCTGCTGGCCGCGCCCGGCGGCGCTTCTTACGAGGACGTGCGCGCGCGCGCGATGCTGGAGCTGCTCTACGCCTGCGGCCTGCGCGTCACCGAGCTCCTGACCCTGCGCCCCGAGTCGGTCAATCTGCAGGAGTGCTGGGTCCGCGTGCTGGGCAAGGGCGCCAAGGAGCGCCTGGTGCCCGCGCACGCGCGGGCCGTGTCCGCGCTCCGGGTCTACCTCTCCTTGCGCGAGAGCCGCTTCAAGTCCCCGGCGCCCGAGCTGTTCCTCGGGCGCTCCGGCCGGCGCCTGTCGCGCGTGCAGTTCTGGCGCGTGCTGCGCGGCCTCGGGCGCCGCGCCGGCATCGCGACTCCGCTCTATCCCCATCTGCTGCGCCACACCTTCGCGACGCATATGCTGGAAGGCGGCGCGGACCTGCGTTCGCTCCAGGAGATGCTCGGCCACGCCGACCTCTCCACCACGCAGATCTACACGCACCTCGACGCCTCGGCGCTCAAGACGGCTCACGCCAAACACCACCCCCGCGGATGATAGACTCTTCCATGATGACCAACCTTTTCTTGGCCGCCTGGGCGGCTTTCGCCGTTCCGGCCGCCGCCGCCCCGGATGATGCGACCTCGCAGCAGATCGTGGACTACGCCTTGCGCACGCCGACGGCCGACATGGACCCCAAGCTGGCCAACGCCTTCCTTGATCTTGATCTCGAGAACCTGCCGAAAAAGAAGAAGGCGAAGGCGGTCGCCAAGAAGCTGGAGCTGCAGACGCTGCTCAAGATCAGCCAAGGCAAGAAGAAGGGCGGCCTGCGCTGGCCGACCCCGGAAGGCTGCAAGCCGACGATCTATGGCCCCGGCGACGAGGGGGCGCTCGCCATGGCTGGGTTCGCGGAGATAGCCGAGGACGAGGAGGGCTTCCTGGAGGAGAAGACGAAGTGCACGGAGCTGGAGCTGTGCTGCGAGTTCTCCCTGACCCTCCTCGTGACCCCGCGCCAGAAGGGCCTGCCCACGAAGCGCTACTTCCTGCACGCCAACGACCCCATCAACGCGCTTCTCGCCGAGTACCGGAATAGGAACGCAGGGGGACAGACGAAGTTCTTCGGCGGCGGCGTCTTCTCGTGCAACCATTGAAGCCATGACGCCCCAACTCAGCCTGCCGAGGGGCCTTCTGCTGGCCCTCGGGCTGATCGCGGCGAGCCTCCTGCTCTACGGCAAGAACTTCGCGTCTCCGCCCATCTGGGACGACCATTACTTCGTGCTGGAGCAGCCTTTCCTCCAGGACCCGGCGAACCTGCCCGTCGTCCTGGACCCAAGGAACCTGTTCCGAGTCCTTCCGGTGGTGAACTCAGCCCGGCCGATCTGGCTGGCCTCCGTTCTCCTCGATCGCGCTCTGCTTGGGCCGTCGTTTGCGGCCCTGAGGGTCTCCAACGCCCTTTGGCATGGGCTCGGCGCCGCGCTGCTGGCTCTTCTGGCCTGGGAACTGACCGCCAGCGCGGCGGCGGCCCTGGCGGCCGGGGCGCTCTTCGCGGCGCACCCTCTCCACGGCGAGGTCGTCAGCATCGTCAATT
>MGUL01000117.1:62955-67008 GCA_001800005.1 Elusimicrobia bacterium RBG_16_66_12
GCGCCGGCTCCCTGGCGGCCTTCGCCCTCGCCCTCCTCTCGAAGGAATCGGCGACCGCCCTGCCGTTCCTGCTGCCTCTCGTCTAGTGGGCGGCGCCGCGGGACCGCGATGGGCGGATTTTCTCGCGTCTACGCGTCTACGCCGCCTTCGCGCTGCTGCTGATGGGCTACGCGTATTTCCGCGTGCCGCGCTCGGGCTACGTCACGCGCGACGGCGCCGACGCCTTCAGCCGGTGGCGCATCAGTCATCCGGAGTTCTTCGCTCCCGTTTCGAGCCCTCACCCCTCCATGCCTCCTCGGCTGACCGGGCCCGAGCTTTCCGATCCGCCCCCTTGGAGCCGGGATATGGCCGATCCCGCCACGCGCGCGCGGACGATGATCACCGTCCACGCCTCCTCGCTGAGGAGGCTGGTCTGGCCCCATCCGCTCCAGAGCGACTACGCCCCGAAGATGGCGCTCTCGTGGGCGGACCCGCGGCTCATCTGGAGCGCGCTTCTGTGGGCCGGACTGCTGGCCGCAGCCGTCCGGCTGCGCCGCCGGCGGCCGCTGCTGGCCGCGTCGTTGGCGTGGATTCCCGCCGCGATGGTCCCAGTGAGCGGCGTGGTGATGATGACGAATCTCACCGCGGACCGCTATCTTTATACGGCCTCGGCCGGCGTCTGCCTGGCCGTCGCGTCCCTGTTCCATGAAGGCTCTCCTGGGCCGCGCGGCGGCCGTCGGCAGCGGGGGGGGATGCTCTTCGTGCTGGAGCTCGCCGCGGTCTGGGCCGTCCTCAGCGCGTCCCATCTGAGGGCTTTCCGCAACGATTGGCTGTTCTTCGCGGCGACCGCGCGCGCCGATCCCGATGTCCCGCGCGCCCGGCTCAACCTGGCCGTCGTGCAGTCAGGCTTCGGGCGCGTGCAGGAGGCGGAGCGCAACTTCAAGGAGGCGGTGCGGCTCTGGCCGCGCTCGCGCCGCGCCGCGCGGGCTTACGCCGACTTCCTCGAGTCCCAGGGACGCGCGGAGGAGGCGCGCCGCCTGCGCGAATCGGCCGAGAGGGAAAGTGCGCGCGACAATTATATAATCCGCTGACGTGAAGAACCTTGTCTTCGTCGGCAGCCACCTCGGCTATCCCATGGACCGGACCCCCTTGGGCGGCGGGGCGATGGTCGGACTCCAGCTGGCGCGCCATTGGAAGCCGGACTCGACCTGGCGGCTCGTCGTGCTGGGCTCCGGACCCGAGGCGCCGGCCCCGGGGGTGAGGTACATGCGCCTGGCCGGGCAGGAAGGCGGCATCGTGGACTTGAGCGAGCTGCGCTACGCGCGCTTCTGCCGCGAGTTCGAGGCGGCGACCACGGAGTGGATCCTATCCCAGCGAGAGGAACTCAAGCCCTCGCAGACGGCCATCGTCGTCAACGACATCTCCGAAGGGCCGACGCTGGGAGCGCTGGCGCGCGCGGGCTACCGCATCCTCTCCATCTGGCACGTGGACGTCGTGGATTATTTCAACAAGCTCTACCTGCGCCGCTTCCTGGCGCCGGAGAAGCTGACCCGCATCCATGAGCGCCTGCGCTCGCTCGGCGTGGACTGGGCGCTGCCCGACGTGCTGAACCTGGTCTTCGACAAGCAGCGCGAGACCGTCGTCCACTCCCGGCGCCTGGTGGTGCCCTCGACGGCGATGGCCGACACGATCGCGCGCTGCTACGGCGGCATCGTCGGAGAAGACGAGCTTCGCCGACGCATCGCGATGGTCCCTTGGGGCGTCTGGGCCACGGACCCGACGCCCGCCGAGGAGAACCGCGCCGAGGAGCTGCGCGAGTACCACGGGATCGGCCCGGAGTCGTTCGTGCTGATGACGCTCTCGCGCATCTCTCCGGAGAAGGGCATCCATCTCCTACTCGAAGCCCTGAGGCTTCTGGAGGCCGATGGACGTCTGGCCGGCAAGGACGTGAAGCTCTTCATCTGCGGCGAGCCCGCCTTCATGATGGGCCAGTCCTATCACAGGAAGGTCCGTCAGGCCGCCGCACGGCTCAAGCAGGTCAAGGTGGTCTTCCCCGGCTACCTCGACGCCGGGGCCAAGCGCACCTACCTCCGCCTGCCCGACCTGTTCGTTTCGCCCTCGATCCATGAGAGCTACGGCCTCAACGTCGTTGAGGCGATGCACGCGGGCCTGCCGGTGCTGGCCAGCGACCACTACGGCGTGCGCGACACGCTGCCCGCGGACGCGGGCCGCCTGGTCCATTACCCCAGCCCGAAGAAGGCCCCGCCGCTCCTGGCCGCGGCCTTGGTCGAGATGATGTCCGACCGCGGGCGCTTGAAGAAGATGGGCGAGGCGGCCCGAGCGGCCGCCTCGGCGATGCCCTTCTCGGACGCCGCCGAGGCCGTGCGCGCGGCCGCCCTGGGAATGCTCGAATGAGGACGGGACTCAAGGTGGGGCTGACCGTGGACATGCCCGCGCGGGTCGAGAAGCACATGAAGCCCCACCTGCAGGGCCAGGTGCGCCACCCGCTCTACGCGACCTGGGCGATGGTCTATCACATGGAGACGGTCTCGCGGATGCTGCTGGCCCCCTACCTTGAGGCTCACGAGGAGGCCGCGGGCGGCGGCGTGCTGGTCAAGCACCTGCGCCCCGCCCGCGTCGGCGCTCCGCTTCACGTGACGGCGAAGCTGGTGCGCGTGCGCGGCAATCGCATCTATACGCGGACCGAAGTGCACAGTCGCGGGCGCAAGCTCGGCGAGGGCTCGGTCCTCCAGGTCGTGATGTCGCGCTCGCGCTTCGCGAAGCTCCTTCAGGAGGCGCGCTGATGGAAGGCTACCGCCTGGTCGCCGAGGTTCCGGTCCGCTTCAGCGACATGGACGCGATGGGGCATGTGAACAACGCGGTCTACCTCAACTATCTCGAGGCCGCGCGCGTGGAGTACATCGCCAGCGTGATGGGCGTCGTGGAGCCGAAGGATTACGGGGTCATCATCGCGCGCGTCGAGATCGACTACAAGAGCCCCGCTTCAAATCGCGAGACGATCCTGGTGGGCTGCCGCGTGGAATCTCTGGGGGGCTCGAGCATCAGGATGGATTACCGTCTGGAGGATAAGGCGACCGGACGCTTGGTGGCCTTGGCCAAGACGGTGATGGTCGCCTACGATTACGGCCTCGGCAAGCCGAAGCGCTTGAGCGAGGAGCTGCGCAGGAAGATGGAGGATTTCGATGGCATCGCGTGAAGTCGTGGTCGTCGCCGCCGTGCGCACGCCCGTGGGGCGTCTGGGAGGGGGGCTGGCGTCCATCCGCGCCGACGACCTGGCCGCCCATGCGATCTCCGCGATCCTGAAGAAGGCTCCGGGTCTGGACCCGCAGGAAATCGCCGACGTTTACTTCGGCTGCGCCAACCAGGCCGGCGAGGACAACAGGAACGTCGCGCGGATGGCTCTGCTTTTGGCCGGGCTGCCGCAATTGGTGCCGGGGTGCACGGTCAATCGGCTTTGCGCGTCTGGCCTGGAGGCGATCAACGCCTCGGCGCGCGCCGTCCTGGCGGGCGAGGGAGATGTCTACATCGCGGGGGGAGTGGAGAGCATGAGCCGCGCTCCTTACTCCTTGCCGAAGGCGGAAGCAGGCTACTCCTTCGGCAACCTGACGGCCTATGACACGGCGTTGGGCTGGCGCTATCCGAACCCGCGTCTGGCGGCGATGTTCCCTCTCGAGGGGATGGGCGAGACGGCGGAGAACGTGGCCGAGCAATGGAGGATCTCGCGCGCGGACCAGGACGCTTTCGCGCTGCAGAGCCACCACCGCGCGGCGATGGCGCGCGACTCGGTCTTCACGGATGAGATCGTCCCGGTGCCGGTCCCGCAGAAGAAGGGGGCTGAGATCGACTTCTCGCAGGACGAGACGATCCGGGCGGACACGAATCTAGAAAAGCTGGGGACGCTGAAGCCGGCCTTCCGCAAAGGGGGGACGGTGACGGCGGGAAATTCCTCGACGCTCAATGACGGGGCCTCCGCCGTTCTCGTGATGGAGGCCAAGAAGGCCGCGTCTCTGGGCTTAAAGCCCTTCGCGCGCTGGGCGGGCTCGGCGGCGGCGG
>MGUL01000117.1:67053-69225 GCA_001800005.1 Elusimicrobia bacterium RBG_16_66_12
TGCCGGCGACGCATAAACTCTTAAGCCGCCTCGGCTGGAAGGCCGCCGACCTCGACTTGGTGGAGATCAACGAGGCTTTCGCGGCGCAGTTGTTGGCCTGTCAGCGGGAGCTTGGTCTGGACCAAGCCCGATTGAATGTGAACGGCGGTGGCATCTCGCTCGGGCATCCGCTGGGCTCCTCCGGCTGCCGGATCGTGGTGACGCTTCTGCACGAGATGCGGCGGCGCAAGGCGAAGAAGGGTCTGGCCGCCCTGTGCATCGGGGTGGGTCAGGGCCTGGCGACGGCCTGGGAAGGCGTCTAGGGCGATGATCGTCATCACGCGCGACGCGAATTGGGAGCGGCTGATGCAGGCGCTCTCCCTGCGGGGAGGGTGGGCTTTCGAGTCGTGCCAAGAACTCTCCTCCCTGGGCGAAGCCTCGCGGGATCGGGTGCTGGTGATCGTGGACGGGGCGTTGTTCGGGGGGGCGCATGCCCGCGGGGTGGTCGGACTGCGGACGCTCTACGCGTCGGCTGCGATCGTTTTGGCGTTGACTGCAAAGGAGATGTCGCCGGAGTCCCTGAAAGAGGCCCTCGCCTCGGGCGTCGATGAAGTCCTCGGCAAGGATTGGGCCGAGGCGAAGATCTTCGCGCGGCTGACCGCGGTGTGCGACCGGGCGCTGGCGTCCGAGGTGCGGACCAGCGCGGACGGAGGGCTGAAGGCCGAGAGGCGCTCGCACCGGGCGTATGTCCTTGCGCGCGGGCGCTGGAAGGACCTGGGACTGTCCCCGGCGGAGTTCGCGCTGCTCTGGCGATTGCTCGCCCGGGAGGGCCAGGCGGTCTCTCGCGAGGAACTCCTGGCGGCTCTCAAGTCGGCGTTGAACCGGGATTTCGAAGCTGAGACGGTGGCGCGGCGGGCGCTGTCGTTGCGCAAGGCGCTCTCCTCCTGGAAAGGCGAGCTCGAGAGCGTGCGGGGCGGGTTCTACCGGCTGGTCTGCGGCCGCGCGATACAAACGACCCGTCAGGCCAGCCGTCGGTCCAAGACGTAGGCGGAGCCGGTCTTGGCCTTGGCGGCCTTCTTGAGTTCCGCGCCGAGATGCGCGACATGCGCGAAGTTCTTGAGCTCATGGTCCTTGTTGTGGCAGATGCCGATCGACACCGAGAGAAGGGGGAACTCCCGCTTGTTGCCCTGACGGTCCGTCGCGAGGATCGACCCCCGCTCGCGGTCCTCTTCGCTATAGAAGGAAGGGGCGATTTCGTCGAAGGCCGCGCAGACCCGCCGCGCCACTTCCTCCATCAGCGCCGGCGCCGTGAGGATGATGAAGTCGTCGCCCCCGATATGCCCGATGAAATCCGACCCGCCTGAACGGATCTGATCCACCAGCGCCCTCGCCAGCGCCTTGATGACTTTGTCGCCCTGGTCGTAGCCGTACACATCGTTGTACGCCTTGAACTGGTTGAGGTCGACATAGAGCACCGCCAGCGGCCTCTTCTCGGACAGCGCCCGCTCGATGCGCGACTCGATGGAAAGGTTGCCCGGAAGCTTCGTCAGCGGATTGGCGTCCAGGCCCTGGCGCGAGCGTTTCAGGATCATCCGGATTCGCGCCATCAGCTCACGCACGTTGACCGGCTTCGTGATGAAATCGTCGGCCCCCAGGTCCAAACCCTCGACCTTGCTCTCCCGGTCGCCCGACGCGGACAGGATGATCACGGGGAGGTTTTCCAGCAAGGGGTCTTCCCGCAGAGCCCGGCACACGCCGAAGCCGTCCATCCGCGGCATCTTGAGATCGAGGATCGCGATGTCAGGCGGGTCGGCCCGGATGGACTCCAGCGCCGCCTGACCGTCGGCGACCGCCGTCACGAGGAAGCCCTCCCGTTCCAGCGTCTCCTTGACCGCCTGCAGAAGGTCGGGGATGTCGTCGGCGATCAGGATGCGCGCGGGTCCGCGGCCGGGGTCCATGAGACCCTGAGGATACCCGATTTTCCCCAAAATTGACAGGTCGCGCCGCAAATCGTACAATGCCCGACGTTGCCGAGAATCCCAGCCGATTCCGAGGAGACGAAGGCGGCTCGCAGGACCGCTTGGTCCCAGGCGTTGAGCATCGGCTGGGAGCTGGCGTCGTTCTCGCTGTTGGGATTCGGGCTCGGATACTGGCTGGACGGCCGTTACGGCTCATCTCCGTGGGGCGTACTCG
>MGUL01000118.1:0-9356 GCA_001800005.1 Elusimicrobia bacterium RBG_16_66_12
AGTCACGCGAGCCGCCCCAAGGGCCCATGAGCATGGCCAGATTGCAACCGTCGGGGAACTCGCTCGCGCTGAAAGGGGCGCCGTTCTTCGCGCGCTCGTCGAAGCCGGGGGCCGCGTGTTTGCCCGCGTCCCGTGGCTCACAGGCGGGGTTACCGCAGCGGCAACGGCCGAGGGCGTCGACGCCGTACAGGGGTTGCACCCGGAAGCCCCGGGAGATGTACGCGGCTGCTGCGGCACGCATGTCGGTCATTCCTTCCTCATCCTCATCCACTCCGCCCTCACGCCTTTGGCCCATTCCGCATAGGCCTTGGGACGGGTGAGCAGGGAGCGGAACTCGCGCTCTTTGTCGGTGAGCCCGTCAGGGTCCGGATCTGGTCCACGGCGTTTTGGGCGCTCGTCGCGATGATCCTCGGCCAGCCCTGGGTCTGCTTTCGCCATTCGATCTGCGCCTTGGTGTACCGGACGGCGGTGGATGCCGTGAGCTTGTAGCGGGCTACCTTGCACTCGACGAGGAGCCAGTATCCGGACGGCCAGGGCTTTGCTGACGGGACACGCGCGCCAACCAGCAGATCTTCCACCCCGTTGCCTGCGTGAGACAAATCCATCCCCGGGTACCCGAGCAGGCGGATCGCGTCGGCGATGGCCCGGTGATTCGAGTCGGCTCGGCCCTGGGTTGCGGGGTGTCGGATCATCCCGGCGTTGTCTCCGTCACCTGGACGAGTTCGAGCACCAAGGCGTGCACGTGTTTGATGATCCGCTGAAGCTCCAGCGCTTGGTCACAGGAGCAAGCGAGCTGGGCTTCTGCCCGTGTGGCCTCACGGCATGCCAGCAGCCGCGCCTCCTCGGTCACCTCGTGTCCCTCGCGTTCGTGGTGCAACGACTCCTGCGCGGCGGCGAGGGCGGCGCGGAGTTCACGGCTGGGTCCCTTCGACGAGGCCATAACGGAGACGGGTAGTTCAGCTGTGCATGCCACAGCCTCAGCCCATGTGCGCCGCTTATCAGCCTTGGATATGTCGATGGCTGTCTCCACGACATCTCGCGTGCCTCTGCGGTCCAGGGTGAGCAGGGCGCGGATGCGGTCGATGTACATGCCGCGCTCTCCGTGGCAGACCTGGTGGCATGCGGGCTGCAATGCCGGCCTCGGAACGTCACGCCCACCGATGCGGCCAGGCTCACCATCCGCGGGCAGGGCGATGGGCGGAGAGGGGATGCGGGAGGCCAGGAAGGCGCGGATGTGAGCCTGAAGAACCAGCCACGGGCCCTCTTCCTCCAGGGCATTGTCCACCCTCTCCAGCAGCGCGGTCGCTTTTCGAAGCCGAGCCTGCTCCAGGTCATAGGCGCGCACGTGGAACTGGATGGCCTTGTCCGCCTTCTCCAGCCGTTGCATGTCGGTCTCCTCTTCGTCGGTCATGCCGCGGCCTCGTCGTCTTCCGCACCCCAGTCGAGGTCTAGGTCGTCGTCGATGCCGAGGCTCACGTCCTCGTCGGTGTAGTCAGGGAACTTGCCGGCGCGCTCACACTCGAGCAGGCGTTCCATCCACCCGCGCCACTCCATGCGGGCCTTGTTGAGCGCGCGCTCCTCGTAGTGGAACACGGTCACCGGGTACGGCGCCGTCGACTCCACCACTACCACGAAGTAGTCACTCACCGGGCCCGGCGGATAGACCAAGGTCTGCTCGATGCCGTTGCGATACCAGGAGCACTGGCCCGCGTAGCCGTAGCGCTTGGCCTCCCAGGGGAACGACCAGGGAGCGGCGGTCTTGCTGGTCTTCAGCTCCGCGCCGACCTTGCCCTCGCACGCCGGGTATTGCCGCCCCCGGAACTGCATCGCGGGGAGGCCGAAGCGGACGTTGTCGGGGGTGCCGGCGCACTTGCGGCCCATGGTCTCCCACTCGATGAGCTTCTCGCGCTCGCCCTCCAAGATGGCCATGGCGCGCGTGTGGCCCTCGATACTCTTGCGCATGCCGACCACGTCCGCGGCCTCCTTCGGGCTCACGATGAAGGCGTTCTCGTTGGCGGCCATGAAGTCCTGGTACTTGCTGAACTTCGGGTTGCGAGCGCCGCCCTCGTAGACGACCACGCGCTTGCCGCCGAGTAGCACCGAGTGGACCGCGCTGCCCTTGCCGAGGCTCGGGGTCGCCTTGTCCTCGTGGCTCAAGTAGTGGGCGGCGCTATGGCGGAACTTCTTCAGGCGGCTGTAGTGCACGGGGCCGCCCGGGATGAGGTCACTGGCCATGGGCTTGCGTCTCCAGTTGCTTGCGGCGTTTGGCGAGCGCGCGAGTGAGGGTGCCGGACTCGGACTCGGTGTACACGCGGACGGCGATATCCGCCTCGATGTCCATCAGCGCCTCGAGGCTGGTAGCGGCGGCCATCGCGGCGAGCTGCTTACGGGATTCGTCCCCGAGCTCCGTGCGAGGTGCCGCGGCTACCGGCTTGGTCTTACCACCTTCCGCGCGCATCGTCATCTTGATCGGGCGCTTCTGGGGGAGCTTGATCTCCACCTCTAGGTCGGCGTCGATGTCCGGGCTGCCCCAGATGCGCAAGCAAGGCTCGCCGCCCCACTCGCCGATGAACAGGCAGAGGCGCTTGCCGTACCAGTCCTTCAGGGTGCGGCCGAACATGGCCTTGATGCACTGGCCGTTGGTGGAGTTGAGCACCAGCTGTTGCGACACCTCTTTGAACGAGATGGTCCCCTTCACCTTCTTGCCCTTGTTGCCCTCGAGCTCGTCGGTGTCGACGTCGGCAATCGTGAGGGGCTTCTTCTCCAGGTCCCCGAACGATCCTGCTTTGAGGAACCTTCCTGGATACAACTCGTCGTAATCGACCGGCTTGCGCTCTGCTGACATGACTGTTCTTTCTCCCCTAGCCACAACTGTTCAGTCTATCACGAACAGGCTTGTTTTCAGCCTCATCCGTTTTCACGCGCCCGCTTCGCTCGCCTCTTTGGGTCATGCCAGATCGGTCATCACATCGTGCCGCTCGTCGCGCCCCTTCTCCAGTTCGGAGACACGCGCGTGAAGCCGGTCCCGCTCGACCAGTGCCGCCAGTGCCAGGGCATGCAGCTGCTTCGCTCGCGGGTCGTCGTCATGCGCGGCCGCCCGGGCCATCGCGTGACACAGCCTCAGGATTGGGCACATCAGGACCGCACCAAGGTCAGCCTCGGCCGCGCCTTGATCGCCCTCGGAGCCGGCTCCCACAGGACCCGGCTACCGTGTGCCAATAGCGCGATCTTCTCCTCGTAGGCCCGCGTCTCCGTGGTCTCGTACCCCTGCACCCGGACCAGTCTCGACAGTAGCTCCGTGCACAGGGTCTCTGCGCAGGACAGGTGCCTCGGGACGGTCTCGGCCTTGATCTCGGTCTGCCAGTGCCGGAGCCAGTGGTCGAGCTCCGAGCGCACGCGGGCGACTTGGATGAGGGTGGATGCGCGGCTCACGCCGGCTCCCTCCCCGGAGCCATCCGGTAGCGCGTGGCCGTGATGAACCGAATGGGGCGATCCTGGTAGCTCCACAGGATGCGCAGGACTCGCTCGATGGGATCGGGCTCGACTTCGGCGATGGGCCTCCAGATGTTGTTTTTCTCGGTCACGTCCCCTCCTTCCGTAGGGGTTCGGCTGGTCATGGGCACACCCACAGGTCGTGGTCGATCCTGTGCATCCCGCAGCGCGAACAGGTGGATGTGCCCATGCGGCCGTCCTCAGACTCGTACCAGGCGCCGTCCCATTGGTGCTCACAGGGACCATCCGGGCACTGGCATTTGCACTGAGCGCTGCCAGGCCCGCACACGTTGACGCTGATGACCTGTTCCCCGCCACAAGAGGGGCAGTAGTGGTGCAGGCCCTCTTCCTCGGGGGTCGACTCGATGGCCACGGCCCGGAAGGTCACGGCAAAGCCGTATTCGCTCTCGAGCTCGGAGCACTCGATCGTGACCTCGTCCTCGGTGCCCGAGAAGATGTTGGGGGTCCGAGTCCAGCGCTGATCGGCGGGGTCCGTCTCCGGTTGCCAGGAGCGGCGGGGGATAAAGTCGAGGTGGTAGCGCATGTTATTTCCTGCCCTTCCCAGCCAGGATGCGGGTGACGTTGCGGAAACAGGCACCGGCGGCCGTGGTCTCGGGCTGCTCGGATTCCCGGAGGTGCTTGGGCGCGTGCTTGTCGGCCAGGGCACGGGCTTCTTTCGCGTTCAGAAAAGCCTCGGCCGTTTGCGCGGCGCGGTTGGAGAACTGGAACTTGTGGCGGGTCACAACGCCCAAAGCCCCGGCCCTGGGTAGGGTGCGGGGCGGGGCGGGGCGGGGCGGGGTTACTCGGTCTGGCGCGGGGTCGCGTTTGCCTCGTCGATGAGGCGGAAGACCTCTTCAGCCTCGGCGCGCTCGTCGGCGTCACAGCTGGCGAGGAACTCGGCTCGGTCGGTCATCTCGGCGGCGGTTAGCGTGTTGTTCATCCATTCATTGTAGCTCTAACGTGACTACGTTCAACCGGAGAATGTCATGACAATCGAGCGAGGTGACGAATTGTGTACCCTAGCGGGTCAGGGGGGTCTCCTCGTCGATGCCAATCAAACAGGGTCGTCCTTGGCACGCTGAGCACATGGGACACGCGCGCCCAGCTCAGCCCCGCGCCACGAAGCTCTGTGACCAGCGCCCAGTCAATGGACCCACGCACGGCAGCGCATCGCATGCTCCTGACCATCGCCGCGTCAATCCGTTGCGCCCGGTACTCGGTGGGCGCTGCTTTGCGCCGCCATGCCCACCCCTCACGCTTTGCCTCCGTCAGGCGCTGAGGGTGCTCACGCATGTACTTGACCAGGTGTTTGCCGGACCCATTCATCGCGCCTTCTCCCTTCTCTCGTCGCTGGGCCATTCAACCGCGTTGAGCCAGATCGCGGATTGCTGATACCCGGCCTCTGTCTCCGCGCGGATCTGCTCGATTGGCACCAGCTCCGCTCGGCGCCGGGCCTCCCGTTTCTTGGCGAATGCCTCCGCGTCGAAGGGTGGCGGCGTGAACAGCTGCTGCTGGGTTGCCTTGGACGCGCGCCGAGCCTTCCGATTGTGAGTGCCGGCGCGCTCCTCACGAGTCGTGTAGTTGACCGAGACGCCTGCCTGCCGATGCTTGGTGGCCCCGCGCTTCATGGCGCCTCCATCGTGCTCCGGCACTGGACGTGATCGGTGTTCATGCGAACAGAACCTCCTGGCGCAACCGGGACACGGTGGTCGCGCAATGCTTCTCGCTCAGGTCGATGCCGATGGCCCGGACCCCGAGTTCCTTGGCGGCAACGATCGTCGTGCCGGAGCCCATGAACGGGTCGATGATGATCTGTCCCGCGTCGGCGAGCAGCAGTACCAGCCGCTTCATGAGCGCGAGCGGCTTCTCATTCTTGTGGAGCTTCTTCCGCCACGTGGGGATGGCAGGCTCCCTCCAGACGGTAGTGTCGAAGCGCTTGCAGGTGATGCCCGAGGCGCTGAACAGCCAGATGCGCTCATCTTGCCGGGCGACAGGGCACGGTGGCCCGCAGTGCATGTCCTTGGCCCAGATGATCTCCGCGCGCGCCTTCATCCCCGCGTGCTGCTCGACCAGCTCGCGCTTGTTCCAGTGGCCGAACCACGCCACCACGGGAGCCGAGGCCAGGCAGAGCGGCATAAGCGCCGGGTCGAGTTCACGGTCCCAGTCGCTTTCTTCGTGCCAGGTGTTGTCCCGGCCTCGACGCATACCGGTGCCACCGTGACCGCCTCCGCGCTTGCCCATGGCCAGCGGCGCGTCACTGATGCCGAAGGGCGCATCCGTCACCACGGCATCCGCGTGCAGAGTCGGGAGCAGGCCCTTGGCGTCGCCGTGATAGATCGTGATCCCGCCGTGGTCGTAATACGGCTTCATGCCGTCCCCTCCGTGCCCCGGCGCTTCTCCGGCGACGAGAGCGGTCGAGCCCCGCGCTTCTTCTTCGGCTCGCCCTCCTTCAGGGCCCTCCGCATCGCGGCCAGCTCCTTCGGCATCGCCTGCCCCGTGGGCAAGTACACCTCGAGCTCTGGGTGCTCGGTGAGGTTCATCCGCGCCGATTCGATCCGGGTCCAATGGGCGATCTTGTCGAAGGCAGCGGAGCCCACAGGCAAGGCCTGGAGCTGCTCGAGGGTCGGGGTGAGGACCCCTTGCAGCACGACGGAGAGGTTGGTCTTGAGCCGGAGGTGATCTCGGGCCATCGGGTAGCGCTGGCCGAAGGGATCGTCCTGGTCGGTGAGTTCGGGCTTGTCGTGCTCCTGGGGCTCCGCGTCGTCCTCGGCAAGCTCCCTCAGCATGTCCGAGGCTCGACCGGGCAACGCTGGCCCCGGCGGATCCGTCTCCGGGTCGGGCTCGTCGCTCATGCCGTCGATGGCATAGGCGTCGTCATGGTGGGGTTGGATCACGCGCGTGTGATTCGTCTCCTGCTCCACCAGCGCGTCGAACAGCGCCACCTGTTTGGTCGGTTCCGGTCGCGGTTGGCAGTGCTTGTGCATCAGCGCGTAGCCCTTGGCCGATTCGCAGAACACCGCGAGCGGTTGCGGGAACGTGGGCATATGCCGGTCGCCGCAGTGCAGGCAGCGGAAGGCGCCGCCGTCCTTGGCATCGCAAACGACGTGATCGGTGTTGGGTCTCATGGTTGGCATTTCCTGAGGGGTTTCGCGCGCCGGAGGCGGACGCATACGGTGGCCATGCTGACACCCAGGCTCGCGGCGATCTCTCGATGCTTGAGGCCCAGTGCGCGCAGCTCTGCAAAGGCGGAGTCGGGCAAGTCGGGTCGGGTCCTGAGCAGCGTCGGGAGCCGCCCACGGCGGACGCGGTTGGCAATGGCGTGCTCGCTCACCCCGAAGTGAGAAGCGATCCGCTCCTGGCTCCAGCCTTCGCGACACAGGCGAGCGACATTGTCCCTCGTGATATCCGGGCGGCGGTTGCTGCGCACCACATCAGGAGCGAACTCTCTTCCGAGAACACTCGCCATGCTGCACTCGGTGGACAGCATCCGGGACGCGGTCATGGGCGAGCCGTTGGCCCGCACGAACGCGGAGTGAATCAGCTTGCGAGCCTTCTCGCGCAGTTCCGGAAAGTCGCGAAACTTGCTCGGCAGAATGAGCTTGCGCTGGTTTATCCAACGGCTCGCATCGCTCACACTGACCCCGAGCGACCGGGCAACCCCGGTCACGGTTCCGGTCTCTGAATAGGCGCGGGTCACCAACCGTCGGTGCGCGCGGCGGATCTCTTCGAAGAGATCCACGTGACCCGGAAGGCGCGTGAGCCCATTCGGGTTGGTTCGCAGCGCGTGTGTCACCTGGTGGACACGAGGTGCGCTCACACCGAGTGATTGAGCGATCTCCTTCTGCTGTTCACCATGCGCGAGACGGGTGATGAGTTGCCGTGCCGCGTCAGGCATCGCCTCGAACTTGCGTCGCTGGTCGAGCAGTTCGTCCACGTCGTGGCTCGGCTCCGAAAGCTCACGGTGGTCGTCGATGTCATCGAACGAGCTCACGCTTTGCGGGTTTCTGCGCTGTCCTTCTGAGACCCGTCGAATCTCGTCGATGAGCGCACCCTTGACGCGCATGGCCACGTAGCCCCGAGAGAGGTCGTTGCCTGCCCGTTGCGCTCTCCAGAGAGCCTCCATCACGGCAGACTCGACGTCGAGCTTGAGTGGCCCTCTGCGCGCGTAGGCTTTGCCAATGCGCAGCGCAAACGGCAGGGCTTCACGCCAGTCCGAGAAGTTCATCGGCTTCCTCCTCTGCTGCCCATGCGGTAAATTCGCGAACGAGATATTCTTGGCTGTCCCGTGGATCGGTGACCTTCCAGAGCGGCGCGTTTGCATAGAACTCGTCGCCGCCGTTCAGAATCGTCAGCCCGCTTTCGTGCAAGACCCTCACCCATGCCTCCGTCGATGCTCCGCCAAGTGCCCCTGGCAACACAGGCTCGGGTAGGTCCCGGGCTGGTCGTTCACGGGTTCCACCATTCGGGCTTCGGGAAACGATCCGTCCACTCCGGCGGGCCATTCTCCGTCGACTCAATCTCGGTCGCTTCTGGCCACCAGTCGGTCACGCTCGCAGACTTGGGCAACCACGCGATGACGATCGAATATCCGTCGTCGTCCGCGCCGGACATGCTGTAGCCGCTGCACCAGTAGGGTCCCGGTGGCGGGAACTTCACCGGTCGGTAGTCGTCATGGTCCGCGCGGAATCGGTGCCGCAACCATACTTTGCTAGTAGCCATCTCGAAAGCTCCTGTTGGCGACCCGCTGGATGGGCCGCGATTGTTCTTGCTCGGTGTTGCGCTTCTCTCGTCCGAGTCGCCGCTCTTCCCGTTGCCGCTCGGGCGCCGAGTAGATCGACCGGACCCGGCATGTTGTGCAGTGCAGGCTCACGTGCCAGTCGCAGGCCACGTCACAGTTCCAGCAGTGGAGCCAGCCATCCTGGTCGATGAGCTTCTTTGCGCGCGCGAAGGTGAGCGCGTGGGCATCGGTAACCCCCACGATCTCGGAAGCGGGCCGGGTGTGCATCGGGGTCTCGGTGGGCTTCGGTTGCGAACCGAGCGCGGATTTTATTTCCTCGTCGGTCATTGGTGCCCAAGCTCCCGGTACTCGATGGGATGGCCGAGATCGTGAGCGACCTCGATGCCGAGGCGCATGCCGCCGCTGATGCCGCGATCGGTGTAGACGACCGTCTTGGCAGCGCGACACCGCCACGCAAAGCCAGCGCGCATCCCGAGCGCTCGTTCCGCTGGCACGGTGTCGTCGAGCACGCCGGGTTGCGTGTAGAGCCCGTGGCTGGCAATCGGCGCCTCACCGCGCAGCAGTGAATCACGTAGGCACGCGCGCAGATAGGTCAGGTTCGCTTCGACGTCGCCCGCGTACGGGCTCTCGATGATCACGTGAATCAAGCCGGTCTCCTCTCCCGCCCCGGGTTCTCGAACGCGTCACGCTCGGCCTTGGTCTTGAACAGGTGCTTTTCCTTGTCGGCCTTGGCCCACGCGAGCTCTCGATTGAACTGGCCCACGGGGTCGTCAAAGGGCGACGGGTAGCGCTTGTCCCGGCACTCGTCCCAGCGCTGCCAGGCCTCGGCTTCGGTGAGCCCAATTTCGATGGCTCGCGTCTGGTTGGCCCGGGTCGGCTCGAAGTCGGGCGGGTACTTGTGGCTCAACCGAGTGAGCGCATGCGCCGCCGCGTCGAGGGCACGGTCGCGCTTCGAGGGCGGGAGCGGCCCGGGGTGAATGATCTCGAGTCCAGGGACTTCCACGGGAGCGCGCGCGACTTCCGTTCCCACTCCCTTCCATTCCAGTTCCCTTCCATTCCCTTCCCCATTGTCTGGATGGTTCACGGGTGGCGACGACTCGGGCACGGGTGCCACTCCAGGATTTCC
>MGUL01000118.1:9367-13245 GCA_001800005.1 Elusimicrobia bacterium RBG_16_66_12
CGGGTGGCGACGGCAGGATTGACGCCTGCTCCTTCGCGTTCACCCGCTGGTGTTTGGAGAAGCTCCGGACGTAGCCGAACACCTGCCCGTCGACCACATAGCGGACCACGTAGCGGCCTCGCTCGAGGGCCTCCAGAGCCCGGACAAAGTCCCCCTCCCAGTAGGGCAGGATGAGGGTCTTGAGCGCGCGGGGACGCCACTCGAAACGCCCCTCCCGGTCCGCGTAGCACCAGAGTCCTTCGAAGGCCTGGAGCAGGGGCAGGCCCGTCTCCAAGCTCAGGTCCCACAGCTTCTCATCGGAGAAGATCTCGGGCTTGACGGTCCGGATGCGCCCGATCATCCGCCCGCCGCCACGTACGCCCGGACCGCATGCAGGATCGCGCTCTTCTGGCTGACCCGCTCGGCTCCCAGTCGGGTGGGGTCCCGGAGCTGGTCGCTCATGATCGCGTTGACGCGGATCTGATCTTCGTTGGTTAGATCGATCCGGACGAGCTTGGTCCGGGGCTTGGGCTTGGACGGGGTCTTGGGGTTGCGCTTCACGGGGTCTCCTTCTCGGCTTGCGTGGGGCTGGTCGCCTTCAGCGCAGCGGCGAGTTCCTTGGCGCAAGCGCGGAGCAGCTTCCGCGTGACGGACTCCTCCGGGAAGTTGCGGGCGATCTCGCGCCAGCGCGTGGGCAGTTCCTCGGCCAACTCCAGCGCGCGCTCCAGGCGCACGGGGTTCGTCTCGCAGGCGTAGCAGTAGCCCGACTCTAACTCCTCCAGTTCGCCGAGATCGGACTCGGTGAGGCCGCTCATCACATCGTCTCCTTCGGGCTCACGAGCGACAACTGCCGCCCGTCGTTGATCTGCCAGTCGATTTTCAGGGGTCCGCTCTTGGGTGGCGATTTCTTGGTGGCCATTTATTTGCTGTCCTTCTCGGGGGATTCCCAGCTGCGTTTCACGGGGTCTCCTTCGGGGCTCTGGCCTGCGCTTCGATCGCGCGGATGGCTTGGATGCTCGCGTTCGACTCGGGCAACGGTCGAGGCCCCGTTGGATAGCTCCGGGTCCGGCAGGATGTACGGGTAGGCCCCATCGGCTTTGCTCACGCGGCCCCCTTCCCGCAGCTGCGATGCGTCACCACACCCCGGACCAAGTCTCCACGTCGAAGGATCCGCTCATCCCCGCACTCACAGCGGACCTTCCACCGGGTTCCGCACCCGTCACTCGGGGCCTGACGCAGCACCGTGAGCAGGCCGAAAACCTTGCCGGTCATGTCCTCGGTGACGGCAGCGCGGAGCTTGGATCCTCTGCCTGGCCTCCAGTCGAGGGGGCGGGTCTCTTTGATGCCCGGGCGGGTGTGTCTCTCTCGTTCCCCGGCGGCTTTGCCGAGGGATTCCCAGTCGATCTTGGGTTGGGTCATGGGGTCTTTCGGGTGTTGCGCGCGAGCTCGACGAGGAACTCGGCGAAGGCGGGTGGGGTCCGCCGGCGAATCTCTTTCGAGGCGCCCCTGAGCACGGGGCCCGAGTGGCCACTCCGCTCGAAGGAGCCGTACCAGATGCCGTGTGTGGGAACGCCTCGGGCCCGGCGCGGGTAGCGCTCGGGGCGGACACCGATCAGGTAGAGCCAGGTGGGTTTGGCGCAGGCGTGGCCCCAGTCGACCTGGTTCACCTCCAGCGTCACCCCGCCGTACTGGTCGGGAAGCTCACCCGGGCGCGGGAGCCCGCACGCGTCCCAGAGCCTGGAGCCCTTCGGGTGCTCGAGCACGCCGCTGTAGAGGCGCACCTGCTCGACGGCGACGGGGGCCAGGCGCGCGTCCTGGTTCCGACAGAACAACCGGAGAGCGCCCCAAGGCCCGCACGGCGGATGCGCCACGACCGGGTGAGGACCATCGTAGTTCCGAGCATCGCGCTTCTCATCCCAGCACTCGACCCCGGGCATGGACGGGTAGGGTCCGCGCGGGTCGACGTAGAGGGCGGCCACGGTCCTCACTTGCCCTCCCCGTCCCGCTTGCGCCGGGCATCCGCGAGAGAGGTCACCGCCGAGGGGGCCCGGAGGACCACGAGCCCACGCACGGTGCCGAGCACGGTCCAGCCTGCTTTGCGAAAGCACCGCCCAGGGTCGCGCTTGCGGAGCGTCTTTGTGGGATCGACCTCAGTAGTGAATGGGACCGGCGGGAGCCCGTGGTAGCGCCGGGTCCAATAGGCATAGGTCCGCTCGGTGGCCTCGACGATGAGCGCACTCGACAGGACCATGGACTCGTTCCGGAAGATGCTGCAGCGCCACCGCCGGTTGCCTGCGGGGTCGAGGTTCTCGATTGCGCCCCAGACGGCGAGCGCGTCGGCGGTGAGCATCACGAACGTGCGGCCACTCGCCATGAACTCGGGGGCGCCCACCGTTTGGCGCGAATAGTGGCGATCGGCGAGGGCCACGGCGCGGCGATCGGTGCGCCGGACCTTGCTCCAGTAGCCGTCGGCGGGCCGCAGCAGGACCTGCGTCACTTGCCCTCGTCCTTCTTCCGGCGAGCATCAGCCAGGGACGGCACGCTCGGCGCAGTACGCGTCCGCCTGCGCTCGCCGAGCTCCCGGGTTACCTCGAGTGCCAGGTCCCATCTCTGGGCGCCAATGGCGGCCTCTAGGGCAACAGCGAGGGCTCGCTCGACGACGCTCTCCGTGGGGTCGGGTGTGACCTCTCCCGAGGGTGGGCCAGATTGAGGGTTTTGGCCCACCCCCTGAAAAGATGCTGGGCCAGAGGTGGGCGGAAGGGGTGTTTCCGGGGTTACTGAAGTGGGTTTTGACGGGGTTTTTGCCTGGTTCTCCCCGGTTCCCGACTCCGACGTGGAGTACTGCGCTGGCGCGTAAACGGCTTGTTTTCGGCCCTTTGGAGAGGGCCTGGCCCAGGCTTGGCCCACCTTCTTGCGGAACTCCGGGATCGCCTGGTCCATTGGGGCATACCACGTCGGCAGGTCTTGCTCGTCGGCGTGGCGGACCAAGCGCGCGTACTTCTCGAGCTGCTGGACGCTCTCGTGACCCGAGCGATCCATGATCCAGGTGTCGGGCATACCCCGGCGGCGGGCCATGGTGCAGAACCCCGCTCGGCGGTCGTGGACCCGCAGGCGCCGGCTACCCTGGGAGGTCTCGTGGAGTTCCCTGCGGGTGATGCCCGCGAGCAAGAGGTCGGCGTGCATCCGGCGCATGACGTTGGTGACCGAGAGCGTCGCTCGACCCGGAGCGTGGAACACCCGAGAGGCGGGCATGGCCTCGTCGTGTTCCCTCCACGCGGTCATGGCGCGGACCACGTCGGTCTCGAGGTCCCAGAAGCGAGCTCGACCGGTCTTGGTCCATTCGGCCATGAGGTGCACCCGCCCGCGCTCGAGGTCGAGGTGGGGGTAGTCGAGCATCAGCGTCTCGCCGATGCGCGTGCCGTTGCGGTGTTGCCAACCAGACAGCACCCGGTAGAGCAGGGGGATCCGCGTGCAGGCGAGAAAGCGCTCTTCCTCGTCGGGGTAGAGGAACCAGAACAGGTTGCGGGCTTTACCCGAAGGCAAGCGCTCGACCTCCTTTGGAGGGGCGGCGATGAGATCCAGCGGATGCGACGCGAGCCGAAAGATCATCCGCAGGCGCTTGAGGTATTGAATGCGCGAGTCAGGGTCGAGCTCGGCCGGGATGGCGCGCTTGGCTCGCTGGATGTCCGTCTTGTCGATGGCGACGATGGGCTTGTCGCCGAGCACGGGCAGAAACACCGAGAGCGTAGCCCGGTCGACTTTCCGTCCGCGGTCGGTCTTCTCTCGGACGTCGTCGGGGTAGTCCCTGCGGAGGCGTCCGCTCGTCCACTCGGCGAGCACCTGAGCAAACGTGGAAGGTCCCGAGGCAGGCCCCGCGGGGGGGACGGAGCCTGCCTCAG
>MGUL01000118.1:13287-16253 GCA_001800005.1 Elusimicrobia bacterium RBG_16_66_12
GATCACTGGCGACCCTGCCCATCTCGATGAGCAGTTCCTTTGCTTTCGGGTGCTTCAGGTCGGCCAGGGAATGGGCAGCAGCCGTCATGCGGATCTCGATGTCCGCGGCCACGGTCTCGTCGCTGGTGGCGATGAGGAACCGGTCGCGCTGGGGCTTGCCGTTCACGTCCCTGCCGTAGCGGAGGCGCACGATGAATCCGCCGGGCTTGGGCTCGAGGGTCATGACTCCTCCGTGTGCCAGTCGGTGCGGCCCGGTTGCGTATCGCTTTCGATGCCGTCGGCCATGGCCCGGAGAGCTCGCGCGACCACGCGCTTGAGTTCCTGATGTGGAATCTTGCCGTCCATCCGGAGCGCTGGGCAGGCGCCGCTGCCCTTGGTGCCACCTACCACGATGACCACGGCCGCGTCGGCGTCGAGCATCAGGACGATTCCGCGCGCGAGCTCGTCGTACTTGCTGGGGCCGCTCATCGCTGCCCCCTCATCCGCTCGAGCCAGCCGCTGGCATAGATGCCGGTCTCGTCCTCGACATCCGACTCGGGCTCCGCCTTGGCCAGCGGCATCGCCGGCACGGGGGTCATCGCCGGGGGCGGGACGGTCTCGGGGAGCTTGCCGCTCTCGAGCAGCAGGCGGTTGGCGCGCTGGATCTCCCGATCCAGGGCCGAGGCGCGGAGCAGCCAGCGGCCGTCCTGGCAGTGCACATCGGGGGAGTCCTCCCGGATGAGCCTCCGACAGGCCCGGATGTGCTTGTTCCGTCCCAAAACGGAATGCTCCTGGTCAATCCACTGGCCCTGACCGAGCTCGTCCAGCAGCTCTCGCCGGAGCTCCTCTTTCAGCGCGGCCATCAGTAGAGGGAATTGTTCGAGTGCGCCGGCCAAACGAGCTCCAATCCATGTGTGGGAAAAGCCACCCCCGAGCGGATACGGGTCTAACGTATCGTGGCGGTACGCGCACGACTCATTTGCTACACTGTGTCGGTTTGGTGAGCGCATGTGGGCATGTGAGTTTGACTCCGCGGGATAAGTCGCGCAAGCTGTTAGGCACCAACGTGACTACCAGAAAAGGCGGAGGGCCCCGTGTCGGTACGCGCAGCCTGTCAATGCATTACATCCGGGCCCGGGTCACCCCGGAGGAGCATGCAGAGTTCGACGCGCTGGCCGCGTACCTGCAGTTATCCCTGAGCGACCTCATCCGCCGGCTGCTGGTGGCGGAGCGGGCTCGGCTGGTGGCGAGCGGGAAAAGGCCCCCGCGCCGGTAGGTGTACGACGGCCCCTGCTCGCAGTGCGGGCGCGGCTACCCGATTTGACAGACCGCCGGCCCAGCGTTAAATTCGCGGGCAGCTCCCAGGACTCGGCAAGGCCTCCCGAGGACACGACCATGACGCCAACCATCGACCACGCCTCCCTCCCCGAGCCCGGAGCCTGCCAGTGCCGGCCCTGGTCCCTCTGCGCGCGATGCGCCCGGGATCTGCAGCTGTTCCGGCATGAGGCGGAGATCCGGCAGTGGCTCCGGAGCTACGGGACCGAGCCGGATCCGGGAGCGCCCGCCCGTTCTCGCTGACCCATTTCGGTGAGCGATTTGCGCCCTGCCGTCGCATCCCCATTGCAGGCTACACCCATTGGAGTCATACCTAATGAGTGGGCAGCACGGAGCGGCCCGCAACACCACCACCGAAGGAAACCACCACCATGACCATTACCGCCAAGTTCGCCTCTGTGTGCCCCTGCTGCAACGTCCGCATCCAGCCCGGCAGCAAGGTCGAGTGGACCAAGGGCAGCAAGGCTCGCCACGTTGCCTGCGCCTCTCGCCCGGGTGCCGTGACGGTGGCCAGCGCTGCCACCCAGAGCCCCGGCTACGGGATCCGCAGCAACCGGACGAGCAACGGCTTGGGTCGCCGCACGGGCTGCTCCTGCGGCTCGCAAGAGGGCGGCAGCAAGTCCTCGGATTGCTGGACGTGCCGCCACGACGCGGAGTGAGCTTCCGGTGGGGCTCGCGACTGGCAACGGTCGCGGCCCCCGCCGGGCACTCACTGCCCGAGAAAGAAACCCCAATGACTACCACCATGAAGACCCGCAAGATCGTCCTGTCCGAGCGCCGCCCCGTCACCATCACGCTCGAGGACTGGCCCCGCATCGCCCATGCATCGCGCTGCTGGGGCGGCTCTGGCCACGAGTGCCAGGCCAACGAGGCCGGTCACATCACGGTGCGCCAGCACGAGGACGGCCGCACGCTCGTCTACTGCTCGCGCGACAGAGGCCCCGGCGGGATGGCGGCAGGCTACCGCGGCAGCGAGGGCGGGTATCTGCTTGCCGGGTCGGGTCCAGTGGACTACCCAGCTCAGACACACGCGGATGAGATCGTGCGCGCGATCCGCCGCTGCGCCGGCATCATCGATGCACCCGAGCTGGGCGACGAATGCATCAGCGACCTGCCCGCCGAGGAGATCTGACATGCGCGGTGTGATCCGCGACCTGATGGCGGCGGCCCGCTGGATCATGATGCGCCCCCGCATGTGGCGCGCCAAGCGCCGGTGGGCCGCGCACAATGCGCAGCCCGGAGCCTACCAGCTGGGCTCTGTGAAGGCCCAGGGGTTGGCAGCGTACATCCGTAGCCAGCGCTGACCCGCCCGGCTGCGCCATCCACGGGGAGCGGCGCGGCAGGGTGGGCCAGAGGCGCACCAGAAAGAAACAATGACCATTGAGCAAGCCCTGACCCGCAGCGCCAGCCACACCGAGATCGTCGCGTGCACCGCGACCCAAGAGGAGATCGACGCCATGTGTGCCGAGGCCGAGGGTAGCTGTGACCTCGTCTCGCAGTACGGCTACGTCGATGTGTGGGGCACCGACGACGATGGCGGCGAGTATCGCCTGCACATCACGCCCGAGGCAGTCATCACGCCCGCCGAGGAAGCCGCCTACGCCGCCGATCGCGCCTACGACCAGGCCAAGGATGACGCGCTCACCGGGGAC
>MGUL01000118.1:16264-29917 GCA_001800005.1 Elusimicrobia bacterium RBG_16_66_12
CCTCACCCGAGCCGCGACACGGGCGCGACCTGCAAGGATTGCTCGAGGCCGCCCCGCAAGGGTGGGCGCCGCTGCGACGATTGCACGGAGCTGCACAATGCCCGGGAGCAGGCCCGGCGCGAAGAGCGCAAGAGGAAGCGGCTCTGTTGGGTCTGCGGGGGCAAGGCCCTACCGGGGGAGAGGGTCTGCGGCAGCCACGAGAGCTACCGGTCCGAACGCGCGAAGCTCAGCGCTTGAGCGGCGGAGGCTTGGCCGCGCTCCGAATCTGCGCCTGTCACCGCGTCCCCTCCAACGCCGCACCCATGAACGGCGCGCGCGCAATCGAGGCGGGGCACGTCCCCTGAATGTCCACGCCCGTCGAGCTGAACCGCACCCGGTCCCGAGCTCTCCGGACGCACCGCACGGCGTCCAGGCAGTTGCCCTCGATGGTCATCACCTCGTGAGGCCCGAGGCCCACCACGAGCCCGCAGTGGCCCTTGCCTGCCCCGGTGGAGAACCACATCACGTCCCCCGGTAGCGGCGAGTCGACGGCGGGGAAGTGGCCTCCCAAGGCCTGAGCGCCGGCAATGGCCACGGTCTCGAGGCACCAGGACGCGAAGGCTGCGCACCACGGCAGCCCCGTCGAGACATGGCAGCGCCCGAGCCACTCGTCGATCCGGTGACCCCGGTTGCTCCCGGGAGGGTCCTCGGTGATGCCCAAGGCGGACTGGGCACGGTGGACGACCGCGCGCCGACGGGGGCTGCAGCTGAACAGATCGAGCGCCCATTGGGTGAGCGGGCCCACGGCGCCGTCGATGGCGAGGGGCGCGCCGAAGACGTCCACGCGGGAGCGCTGGAACTCCCGGACGTCCTCGGGGGTCACAGGCCGAGCGCCCCGAGCACCGCGTCAACGAGCTCCTGCACCTCGGGCCACTTGCGTGCGGCGGCTCTCCCCGCGAAGGCCACGACCGGCAAGAGCACCGCGTACTTGGTCCCGGCGAGCAGCCCGCGCACGGTCCGCTGCCCGCGCGTCAGGTCCGGCGGAGTCGAGCCCGTCCCCGGAGCGCTGGTGCCCAGCAGGGCCGCGTCGCGTTCCTTGCGCGCCTGATTGCGCTCCCGTCGCAGGCGCACGTTCTCCCCCCGGAGCTGGGCTTCCCTCGGGGTCTCGCCTAGGCCGGGCTCGGTCTCGGTGTCGCGCGCCACGGGGAAGGGCGGAGGGCGGAGCTGGTCGCTCACGGTCCCGCGTCTCCCTGCGCCTGGCACGCCTTCACGCGTCGGGCGACCTCCTTCACGTCTCCCAAGGTGATCGCGTCCGGTTCGAGTGGCAGGGCGGTCACGGCCTCCGCTCGGCACTGCAGCAGAGAGGGCGCACCGCACGACGCCAGTGCGCAGAGGCCCACGTATCCGACGACGAACCCCCAGGTGATTTGTCGCAGCATGAGGCGAATACTGAACCCGTTCGGGCCATGGGTCAAATTGCACCCGGGGTGATATCATCGCGTCATGGACAGCAACGACGCAGCAGCGCTACTCGACGCACACCCGGAGGCCATCGGCGTTCACGACCACCCAGCGGGACCGGTGGTCGTGCTCACTCCCACATCCACCAACACGCCCGCGCGCGTAGCAAGCCGTGCCATGACCCCCGACGAGCTCGACATGCTGCCTGCGCGGCTGAGCCTGGCGGACCTGGAGCGCTACATCCCGATCGATCCACCGGTGGCGACCTTCCGGGGCCTGCGCCGCTCTCGCAGCATCTGGCGCGGTGTCGACGGTGGTCAGAGCGTGCTGATGCTGCAGGTGATGGGGCAGATGTGGTCGCGTTGGGACGACTGGGGCGACCTGAGTGAAACCTGAGCGAGTGTGCCCATTTGGCTAGCTAGATGGGCGACACTAAGGGGTGGCAGGCAAATCTATCGCACACGGCACTCGCGTCGAGGCGCAGTTCCAGCAGTTGGCAACTGAAAAGGGCTGGTCAGTTTTCCGAAGTGGGTGGCCCGACTTCATGATCGTCGCTGACGGTAAGGCGCACTTTGTCGAGGTGAAGAGCGCAACGGATTGCCTCAGCGACAACCAGGTCGAGCTATTCGAGGCGCTCGGCGCCGCTGGCGTCCAGGTGGTGATCTGGTGGGAACTGGCACCAAGCAGGCTCATTCCTTGGCGCCGCTTTCGCGATCTGCAACGGCGGATCCGGAAGAGCGTACAGTCCCGCGGTGCAGCAGCGCCCCGCGTCCGGAAGGCGCCTGGTTTCGATGTTCGGCGCTTCAATCGGCGCGGTCAACTGCCCAAGCGCTAGCCGCGCGACGGTGTGTTGACAACCTACACTGTCCGATGGGTGGGTCGCATTTGACCCAGCACCGGCCGAATTTATTTGACTCGGCCCGCGTTCCTACTTCAGAACAGAGCTACCAGGCACGTCCAGCCTGAGCTCACCGCGGAGTGAGCCGCCCCGTTGAAAGACGGCGCCCCTTCGGTGGGGCCGATCCGGGAGAGCCCGCGGACAGCAGATCGATTCGCCTGCGCTTGCGATGCCAATGGTCCGCACACGGCTCCGTCATCACGGAGGTGTGCACAGCCTGGAGCCGCCGCCGTGGGTGAATTTGTCGACAACTACCTGAGCCGCTACGAGCTCGCTCCCGACGAGCTGCACGATATCGCGATCAAGGCCGAGCCCATGATGGGCCTGTACACCTACGAGCGGAGCAAGGGCTCCGAGAGCATGACCGTGCGCTTCACGCTGCGCGGTCCCCGCGGCTTCTCTCGAACGCTCGCGCAGGCCCAGCAGATCAGCGGCGTCAAGCGCAACAGCGAATACTTCCGCTACACCATCCCCTACGGCAAAATGGAGGGCTCGATCCTCTTTAGCTTAGAGGAGCTGGTCAAGAGCGAGGCGGATCCCGAGTACGGCGCCGACTTCCTCGAGCGCAACACCGAGGCGGGTATCGCCGGGTTCGCTCAAAATATCAGCTACCAGCTCAACTCCGTTGCGGGCGGCAGCGTCGGCACCGCGACCTTCCACAGCGCTGCTTCTGGCGCGCGGCCTGTCTTCTCGCTGAATTTCTCGACGACCCCCGAGGCCATCGCAGGCCTGATGCCGGGTGACCAGGTCGAGATCAGCGTGAGCGACGGTACCTCTGCCTCGCACTCGACCATCGCAGCGGCGGGCCTCATCATCGACCGCGACACCGACAACGGCTTCTTGCAGGTCGCGGCCATCTCCGCGCCGGCAACCGCGGCCAACCCGGGCGGCTGGGACGACACCGGGGCGACCACGTACTACGTCTACCGGCTCGGCGAGATGCATCGCGGCGTGCCGCAAGACACCGTGCTGCCCTGGTCGAGCTTCATTCCGCTCACGCGCAGCACCTCCGAGCTGCTCGGCGTCAACCGTGCACTCGAAGCGTTCCTTTCGGGCTCGCGCCTGCTCGGAACCTCCGAGAACTCCGGCACCTTCGCTCGCCGCGTCAAGCGCTTGCTCGCCAAGAACCTGGCCCGGCTCGGCGCCGATCGCGCTCAGATCGGCAAGAGCCAGACGCTCATGCTGCACCCGGAGGACTGGGACACGTTCGAGGACCAGCAGTCTTCGCGCGTCGGTCGCGACGTGGAGAAGGTCGCAGTGGACGGCTACGAGGCCATCCAAGTGCGCACGGCCCAAGGCGTGATCAACACCATCGCCGAGCCCACGATGACCAAGGGCCTGGCGCGGCTCAACTCCTTCAAGATGTGCCGCATTGCCGGGCCCACCGGCAAGCTGATCAATCTCTTCACCTACGGCATGGGCAACGGTATGTTGCGCGCGAAGGAAGGCAGCAACGACGCTGAGCTTCGCCCGTACTTCATCGGCGCCCACGGTGTCGGCAACCCCTGCGCGCACGGCGTGTTCGCTCTGACGGGCTGAACCATGGCAGTCACCACGGTCCTCAGCGACACCCGACCCGGCGGGCAGCATCTCGACGTCAAGTTCGGACTGATCCGCAAGGTTTATTTCAACGCCGCGATCGGCGCGACCGGGGCCATCACGGTCACGGCCGCGGCCACCACCGGCGGCATCGCAGCCGCGCGCACGAGCGCCGGGCTGTACGCGCTCACGAACCTGCCAACGGGCGGCGCCCTGCGCGTGTTGGCCAGCGGCGGCAGCATCATCAACAACGACTCGAGCCCGGATGTTGCCGGCGGGCGCGTCGTGACCTGGAGCGACATCTCGCTCACGCTCGGCACGGCCAACGTCATCGTCACCGCTGGCGACGACGGGGACGTCTCGGACTCGGCAGACGGCACGACGCTGAGCGCGTTCCTCGAACTCTCGTGTGGGAGCTAAGACATGGCCACTCAGACCCTTGCAATCAGCTTCATCCAGCCCGCCGCGACCGCGAGCATCATCGACATGGACGCCATCGATGGCGATCCGGGCATACGTCTCGCGCGCGCGCAGAGCACCCACAGCAAACGCGGCCAGTACTTGGCCTCGATGTTCGGCAAGCCGACGCTGATTGCGGAGGGCGTCAACACCAACGACACCACCCCCGCAGCGCTCGAGCTGATGGATCTGACCGATCTCGGTGTGACCTTCCCCACCGGGACCTTTCGTCAGATCCGCTGGCGTCACTTCCTGCAGAGCGACAATGACCAGTTCTACGTCGAGTACGAGCGCTGGGTCGCAGGCGCCGCGACTCCGGTGCTGCTCGGCACGCGCCGGGTTGTGCATGCGCACGGCGTAGTCGCGACGGCCAACGTGGCCTATGGCGTCTGCCACGCCGCGGCCAACTACGACTCGAGCGACACCGCGATCGTGACCGACGTGGGCACTTCCGACGTGAGTGTGAGCTCGACGGCAGGCTCGAGCATCGGCAACATTTCGACCAACACCGCAACCCTCACTCACCCCGTGGCGCGAGTCGCGGGCAAGCGCGTGCTCGGTATCAACTGCTCGAGCGACGTGGCGACGGCCTCCGAGTCGCTCGTGGCCAGCGTGTTCCCCGTGAACACCACGACCATGTCGATCTTCACGGCCGACACCGCCACGCCCTCCGCCGATGGCTTCGACGACGACGGCCGCCTCGAGGTGAGCTTTTTCATCCTGCCGCCGGGCGATGCGGATCTCGTGATGAACAGCACCCACGTCGAGCTGCAGGTGACGGGAGTGGCATCCGACGAGACGCGCCACCGGGTCGAGCTGTTTGTCGGTCCCGCCGTGCTGGTGCCGTTCCAGGGCTCTTGACTGCTAGCCGCTCCGAGCCTTGGTTGCTGCCTCGGGCTCGGATGCGGCGGGCTTTATCGGCGGCAGCCTGAGGTAGCATGAGCGTCAATCGAGAAAACCTAGCCTGCCTGCCGAGCAACCTCGTGCAGGCCGAAGGCATCCGCGTGAGCGGCGTGTCAGGGCTCGTTACGGGCGTCGCAGCCGCGGGCGAGCTATTCGGGTGCCGTAACATCCTGTACGCCGCAGCGGTCGCACGAATTCGGCTGCGCTGGGCCACGACCACGGCCTTCGGCGCGGCCCAAGCGCTCGCGTTCCGCGTGCACAAGGTGACGGGCTTTACCGCGATCCACACGACCGGCGGCACGGCGATCCAGGCGCACTACAAACGCGGTGCGACGGTGCGAGGCCTGGCCGTGGGAGGCCGCGTGCCGCTCACTGACATCTCGAGCTACATCGCCGCGACCGGTGCCATCACTGGGGCCACGTTCACGGCCGTCGACGCCGACGAGCCCGATACCTTCGCGGTCGGCGCCGGCTCGACCTTGCCGGGAGTCTACGAGGACGACGACAACCCCGACGGGCTGTGCTTCGCGCTCGAGGCCAACGAGGGCATCATCGTATCCAATCAGATTGCGATGGGCGCCTCGGGTGTCGGCAGTCTGTTTGTGAGCCTGGACCTCTACCGCCAGGGAGCGTGACGCCGTGAGGCGCTCAGACTCGGCGCGTCGCGCTCGGTGGGAGATGGCCTCTGCGCCTGGATTTATGCCGGGAGATGTGCCCGAGGTTGCCGCGGGCTACTGGTGGGAGGCAGCCAATACCACGGGCTTCGGCACCACGGGCTTCCGCGTGCTCGAGGGTGGCGGACACACGACGTTCGATCTCATCCAGGCGACGGTCGCGAGCCAGCCGACGGCGCTGGCGGAGAACGGCGGGGTGCAGTTCAGGATGCGGGACTCCGGGGATCCGGATCCGTCCACTCTAGTCACTGCGGGGTCAGTCGTGGCTGGATGGACCGGCGCAACGGGCATGCTGGGATGGTTTCGGTTGCCGGACGCGAGCGGCGATATCACCGGCACCGTAACCCTGGTGCAGCACACTGACGGTCCACCAATCCGGAGAATGCAACTGAACGGCATAACGGGCACGCCGGACCGCGTGGGGTGCCAAACGTCCACGGACGGCACTGCGAATGTCACAGAGCGAGCGGACAATACGGGCATTTTTACGGGTTCTTCGTGGGTGTGGCTCGAATGCTACTTCGATCCGTTGTTCATTCTCGGCGGCTCTTTGGCGGCAGAGCGCGTGAAGATCTTTGCCAATTTGCTGCCTCAAACCATCACACTTACGGGCTCGGTGGGGACCACGCTGGCGGACTCGTCTAACGCTATCGCGATAGCGTGTTCCGTCGGAGGATTAGCGAACTCCGACACGACCGACTGGGCTGTCGCATACTACGCCAACGGCATCCCCTCGCTCGCCAACCGCGTGAGGCTCGCCAACCACCGCAACCCGACCGGGATCCTGCTCACCTGAGGCGCCATGTTCACCCGCACCCTCGCCCAATGGAAGACGCGCGTCTCTCGGCTCGCTGACATCGTCGGCCAGATCGGCACCGGCAGCACCTTCCGCTTTCAGACCGAGATCATCGACGAGTTCGGAGACGAGACCTACCGGCGCATGCGGGGCCTAGTCACGCGCAAGGGCTTCCGCGAGTTCCGCGTGGCCCAAGCAAAGGCCGCGCTGCCGACGACCGCCGTCAGCACTGGCGAGCAGTACGCGACCGTGGCCTATCCGACGGGAGCCATCGCGGTCGTGGGCATCGATGTCTTGCAGAGCGGCCGCTGGCGGCGCCTGAAGCACCTCGACGGCTGGGGCGAGCGCCGGGACCACCAGGACAATCACCCCGCCGAGACCGAGCGCCCCTACGCCTGGGATGTCATCAGCCACGGCAGCGTCGCGACCACGGTCTTGACGCCCGGCACCATCGGCATCTTCCCGATCCCGACGAGTGGCGATTACATGATCTGGTCGCTACCCGATTGGACGAACATTGCGGGCAACGACACCTACTTGTTCCTGTACCGGGAGCAGTGCTGGTTCGATTACCACGTGGCGCAAGGGGTTCTCGAGTGCTGCATCCGCGACAACGATGCGCAGCGGCGCGCGTCTCTCGCCAGAGACATGAGCGACGAAGCAGTGATTGCGATCGGTGAGTTCACCGGCATCGAGACCGAGGACGGGGTCGGCAGCTGGACGCGGGACGTCGAGCACTTTCACGGCTGAGAGGGCTATCTGACGCTCTTTCGCCCGCCCAAGAAGCTCCCCCGTGACACCCCGCCGCTGCTCGGTGGCGTGCTGCTCGGCGCGTTCAGCAGCCTGTTCGACGACCTGAAAGCCATCACGCGCAGCTTCGGCGACGTGAGCGTGGCCATCACGACCTACCGCGCCACGGCCGGCGAGACCAAGCGCGTCTCGCCACCGGCGGCAGGCATGGGCCTGGTGCTTCCGTCGCCCTCACCAGAGAACCGCGGCAGCCGCATCAGCATCTTCATCGAGAATCCAGAGGGCTTGCTGCGCGTATTCGTCGCGCCCAATGCAGGCAACGATGCCACGGTCAACGGCCAGGAGATGGTCTCCTTCGCAGACGAGGGCCTGGTCGTTTTCGAGAGTAACGGCGTCAACCGGTGGAACGCGATCGCGGGTACCTTCGTCGGCGCGACGGGCGCCGCCAACGGGTACGCGAGTCTCAACGTCTACACGAGCGCGAGCTCGCCGATCACGTACACGACCGCCGCGGACATCCCCGCGGGGAACATCTTCACGCTGCACTTTTCGGGGCCCGGCGGGGGCGGGGGCGCGGGAGCGAGCGCGTGCGGCTCGACTGTTCCGCGCGGAGGCGGAGGCGGTGCCGGTGGCGCTCGACTGCCGCCCATCGTGGTGTCCCGAGCGGCCCTCATCGCGATGCTGCCCGTCGTGATCACGCTGCCCGCAGGTGGCGCTGGAGGTACCGGCGTCGCGCGCACGGCAGCGGGCATCACGGTCGGCGCGGACGGCGCGGTGGCCTCGGCCGACGCTACCATCTCTGCCAACGGCGTGGCTGTGTACACGGCCTTCCGCGGCGGCGGCGGGTCGGGAGGCAACGACGCCTCAGATGGCTCCGGCGGCGGCGGCGGCGGCTTATTCACGGCCGGCACCACGTCTACGACCGTGGGCACGGCGGGAGGACGACCCTTGCCCGGCTCTGCCGCTAGCACGCTGGCCGTGGCTACCAACACCTCCACCTTCGGCGGCGGCTTCGGAGCCAACTCGGCCACGGCCAGCTCCGTCGGCGGGCCCTCGGTGTACGGCTGCGGCGGCGGCGGCGCGTCCTTCTCGTCGGCCTCTGCTGCTGGCGGGCAAACCGCGTACGGGGGAAGCGGCGGCGGGGCGGGCGGGGTCGGCAATGACGTCGGCGCGGCGGTCGACGGTTCCGCCGCGGGCGCCGTCTTTTCGATGGCTGGCTCCGCGGGGGGCGCGCTCGCCAACGGAGGCACCGGCGCGGCCACGGGCGCGAGCGGCACCCCCGGGGTGGCCAGCGCCGAAGGTTACGGGGCCATCTGCGGTGGCGGTGGCGGTGGCGCCAATGGCCTCTCCACGGTCTCCGGTGCGCGCAGTGTCACCGGCGGCAACGGTGGCGTAGGCGGCCAAGGTGGCGGCGGCGGTGGCGGCGGTGGTGGCGCCTTCGTGAACAATACGAGCGCGAGCAACACCGCGCTCGGGGGCAACGGGGGCAACGGCGGATCGGCGCAGCTCATCATCGTGGGCTTGCCAGGGTAACAACGGGACAGGGAGAGAGAAGACCATGAACCATGACGCCGGAGACGACCTTGCTCAACTACGCCCTCCGAATGCTTTCGGAAGGGCGCTGGGGTGGCTTCTGTGCAGCGACAGCTATCTGGCTGGTCTATCGACAGAGACGCTACTCGAGAGAGCTTGCGGCAAGGCAGCAGCAGCGAGAATTGCGCTTAGTCAACGAGACGTGGCGGACAGCCTTCGAGACTGTGCTGCGCGAGCAACCGCGGAGGCTGCGCGACTTGGTGGACGATACCGACAGCGAGTCGTCGCACACGCCGTGAGCGATACCGTGAGGATGGCCCAGCTCGAAAAAGACCAGGAGCACCGCGAGCTCCTGCATCCCTTGCGCAAGACCGGGCAGTACACCCTCCCCCAACAAGGCTAGACCCGCCGATCACTGCTCCGGGGGGAAGAGCGGACGGGCGGGCCTATCGAGCCTGAGCGTATCACCGGTGCAATGGCTGGGACTGTGACGTATTGCCCCGCGGGTCACCCCTGGGGGTTACTTCGGGACGCGGCAGTCGAAGCGCTCCGCTTTGCGCAAGCCAAACATCTCCGGGTAGGCAGAGATCACCGGGTCAGTGCCCATTCTGACGGCCGTCTCGCAGATGAAAGTGTCGACCAATTCCAGCCCACGCGCCTGGCCCGTCAGGGTGTCGATGGCCACGAGCAGCGACCGCGATGCCCCGGGAGCCGTGGCATGTGGGGCAGTGTCGGTGTCCGGGGCCGCGACAGTGGATTCACCGGCGCAGGCAGCGAGCAGCAGCAGAGCAACGAGCCTCATGCCCCGACAGAACGGACGGCGCCCGCGTCACTTGAGCGTCCCTACGTCAGATTGACGGGCTCCTCTCTTGACGTGGGTCATATTTGACCCGGACCGAATCGGAGAATAGGCTAGGGGACCGAATGACCCTCACGCGCTACGCCCTCGACGGCGGGGCCAACAGTGCTGCTGCCCGGCGCATCCTGCCTCCCGAGGGTCTGATCCGTCGCGCGGTGAACCTTCGCCTCCGTCGCGACAACGAACTCGAGCAGCGCCCGGGCTTTACCGCGCTCGACATGGGCATCATGGAGGCGAGCGCGACGTTCACCGCGCGCATCCACGATCTGTTTTCGTTCCAAGGGCGCCTGTTTGGTTTTGGTTCGAGCACGACCCTGAGCATCGACACGAACCTGCAGATGTTCGAATTTGTGGGCGCCGCGGAGGGCTGGCGCGCCCTCAACGACGTGCTGAAGCCATTGCCGATCGCCACGGATGTGCGCGACGTCGCCGTCACTCCCGAGGTCGAAAACGGCGTGTTCACGATGACCCTGGCCGCTAACAACGGCATCCTTGTGACGGCCTTCGATTCGGTGGGCACCGCCAGCGGGGTGAGCGACTCGTTCGGCGTAGTAGTGCGCGCGAGCGACGACGCGACGCTCGTAGTAAAAAACCTGAAGGACAGCGCGACACGCATGCTGCGTCCAGTAGTGATGTTGCTCGCGAGCGGTCTGTTTGCGGTCGTCGGCGTCACCGTCACGGGAAATCAGCTCAATGTGCGCACGTTCGACGCGAGCACCGGGGAAGACTTCTCGGCGCGCACGATCCTCTACACGACGGACTCGGTCAACTTCGCCGCGGCAGCAGTGCTCGGAGCGCCCGGTGGCTACGTCACCGTGGGCACGCTCGCGGGCGACCTGGTCATTCGCCATTATAATGACAGCCACGTTCAGCAGATGACCGTGACCAAGGCGGGCATCGCCGTGGTGAACCTGGCCATCGCAGCCAATGGCCCGCAAGACCGCATCACCGTTTGCTACGTCACGGCCACGACGAACGTGCCGCGCGCGCTTACGATCCAGCTGACCAATGGCGCCACGGTGACGGGTCCTACCATCATCACCACGCCGGAAACGATAACCAGCAACATCTCGGTCAAGTACCACACGACCGCGAGCAGGGACTTCACGATCGCGCTCGATATCAATACCATCACCCCTCGCACGGTCTATGGGTTCACGGTCAACGACACCCACAGCACGTTACCCGGTGGCTCGTCGACGGTCACCTTTTCAGCGACCAATGCGCAGCTCTCGACCGAGGTGCTAGACCTCGACCCAACAGGGGTGAGCTCGTCTTTTGTTGCCGGCTACGGCTTCATCAACGGGGCCACCGATCAGAAGGTAACGGTGGGTTTCGGCAGCGGCCGCCCCATGTTTTTCAAAGATTTCGGCACGGCGACGAGCGGTGTGCCAACGCGCCTCGGCTCGCACGTGCAGGACGCCGTCACGGGCTACTATTACATGACCACGATGGTAGCCGTGACGGGATCGTTTCTCGGCATGGCCACCGAGTACCGTGCGGGTTCGTTGCGGCGCAGGCAGGTTGCCGTGCTCGGAGGCCTGGCGCTGATCGCAAACGGCGTGCCGCTCATCACCGATGGCAGGAGCGCCGTAGAGAGCGGCTGGGGTGAGGCTCCGCTCATCCTGACCGCCACACCCAGCGTGGGCGCGGGCAGCGTGCAGAGCTCGGCGGAATACTTCGTTCAGGTGCACGCCGAATGGGTGGACTCGCGCGGCAACGTGCATTCTGGCCCCGTATCGAAGGTTTTCGCCCTGACCACAGGCGCAGCCGACAACGTCATCACGGTGACCGTCGCGGGCTTGCATTCGCTTCGAGGCAATGGTGTTTTGAGCGAGGCAACGGCGTATCGACTGGTGTTTTTCCGCACCGCCGCGCTCGCTGACGGGAGCACCGGTGAAAACCTGTACCGCGAGACAGAGGTAACGGTCGCGCTCACCGGTGGGCTCGGCGCATCCATCGTTGGAGTGCTCACGCTATCGGATAATGCCCTTCGGGCCATCGGCACGACCATCTACACCCAGAGCCAAACGCCGGTGAGCAACCAGGCGCCGCCGCCCTGCCGTTACGTCTGGCCGCTCAATGACCGCGCGGGAGTCGCGGGGCTGCCACGGGCTGAACAAATCCTCGAGAGCAAGCTCTTGTTTCCGGGCGAAGCCGTGGCGTTCACCGATACGGATCTCGTCCAGTATCAGGTCCGCGCGAGTGAAGATGTCCTCGGCATCGCGCGGCTCGGGTCCGGACGGGTGGCGTTCACGAGCCGGGAAATCCACCTTTGGGAGGGGGAGGGCCCCGACCACTCGGGGCAGGGCGAATTCAGCTACGCCGGCTGCTTGTCCAACGAGGGCGGACTCGTCGATGCCGACGGCTGGCGGAGCCTGTGCGAGACGGACGAGGGCACGTTTTTCCAGCGCGAGTTCGACCAGCTTTGCATGCTCACCAAGGGCGGCGGTGTCGATCGCAAGGTGGGCGAAGCCGTGCGCGACGAGCTCGTGGCGTATCCCGTGGTGGTGGCGACGACGTTCCTGCGCCGCTCGCACCAGGTCGCGTTTGCGCTCCAAAACGCCGCGGGCAATGACGGTGAGGTGCTGGTCTATGACCTGCGCCGCAAGCAGTGGTTCGTCGATGACGTCGGGGTCGTCGATGCACTGGCGGAATACCAGGGCAGGCTCGTCTACTGCACGCGTGCGGGCGCCGTGCACCAGCAGGATGCTTTGCCGGGCACGGGTGCGATGCCGACCCAGGTGCTCGACACCTTCGATTTCGACTTCGGCTCGGGGCAGAGCTGGGGAGCCATCATCAGCGCGGGCATGGTGGGCGAGTACGTCGCGGACACGACCCTCGCGCTCAGCATCACCTACGACTCGGGCCTGAGCTACACGGCGATCGGCAGCTGGGCTGTCACCGCGGCCAATGGCTACAGCGCGGGCAAGATCGTGAGCGTAAAGAAGGCCATCCCCGATCCGCGCTGCTCGCGCTTCGGCCTGCGCTGGACGCTATCTGGCTCGAGCGGCTCGGCGGGGCTGCGCATCAACGAGATCACACTCGAGACCGAGACGGCTCCCGGCATGTCCCGGCTGCCAGCGAGGGACACGCAATAATGGCCGTCGACAGAGCAGGCAGAGAGATCAACACGGCGACGGGCCAGTCAACGGGCGACCCGTACGCCGTCGCCAAGCAGAATGCGGAGCAAAAGGCCGCAAACGACGCGCTCATGGCGAGCACGGCCAAGCCCGATGCGTGGCCGGGTTGGCAGTGGGTCGGCACCGCCTGGAGCGACGCGCATGACGTGGCGGGCCATCAAGGCTGGCTGCAGCAGCAGCAGGTGGCGGCAACGGCGGCGCAGTACACGGCGCCCACGCTCGAGGACGTGCAGGGGCAGGGAGGCGGAGCGGCGGAGCTCTCGCGCGACCCTCAGATCGACCAGACGCAGCTCGACCCGGCGCGGGCGGCGCGCGACGCGGCCCTCGTCGACCAGCGCAAGGCGCTCGAATTCGCCTTTGCGCTCGACCGCCCCGAGCAGCTCACTCCCGAGCAACGCCAGGCCCTCGAACAGCGCTTCGCCGAGCGGGCCACGCTCGCGGCCAATTCGGTCGCGATGAACGCTCGGGGCGGAGCGGGGGCACAAGCAGCGGCGCGCCTCGGAGTCAACCAACAGATGCCGGCCATCGCAGGGGAAGCGAACCTGGCCGCCACGCAGGCAGCCAACCAGGACTACCAGTCACGTATTGCGGCCTTTCAGGCGCGCGTGCAACAGGCGCAAGTGGCGGGCGGCATCGCCAACACCATCGGGCAGACCTCG